>NZ_SJXI01000119.1:0-19127 GCF_004337455.1 Parafrankia sp. BMG5.11
CCCCTACGGCTTCTCCGCGGCGGCCGTGGAGGCCGTCGTGGAGTCAGATCTCTGTCTCGCCATCGGCACCGAGATCGGGGAGCCGGTGCACTACGGCCGCGGCCGGCACTGGGTCGCGAACGAGGCCAACCGCAAGTGGATCCTCATCGAACAGGACCCCGAGGCGATCGGCGTCAACCGCTCGATCGACGTGCCCCTCGTCGGTGACCTGCGCGCGGTCGTCCCGCAGCTCGTCGACGCCCTCAAGGACACCCCGCGCACCGCGTCCCCCCGGCTTGAGGCCTGGGTGACGCAGGAGGCAGCCCGGTTGGCGGAACTGGCGGAGACGGCCCCGGCGGGGATGTCGCCGGTGCACCCGGCGCGGCTGATCGTCGAGGCCACCAAGGCCTTTCCCGCCGACGGAATCATGGTGCGCGACGGCGGCGCGATCACCATTTTCGGCTGGACGTACTCGCAGGCCAAGCCGCACGACGTGATCTGGAACCAGAACTTCGGCCACCTCGGGACCGGGCTCCCCTACGCCGTCGGCGCCTCGGTGGCGGACGGCGGGAAACGGCCCGTCATGCTCATCACCGGGGACTCCTCCTTCCAGTTCCACATCGCCGAGCTGGAGACGGCCGCCCGACTGAACCTCCCGCTGGTCTGCGTGGTCAGCGTGGACTACGCCTGGGGCCTCGAGGTCGGCGTCTACAAGCGCACCTTCGGCCAGGGCTCGCTGGAGACCGGCGTCCACTGGAGTGAGGACGTCCGGCTCAACAAGGTGGCCGAGGGGTTCGGCTGCTACGGCGAGTACGTCGAGCGCGACGAGGACATCGCCCCCGCCATCAAGCGCGCCTACGCCAGCGGAAAGACCGCCGTCATCCACGTCGCCGTCGACCCGAAGGCCAACTCCGAGGAAATGCCGAACTACGACGAGTTCCGCACCTGGTACGCCGAGGGAATGCAGTAGGGAATGCAGTGGCTCCCGGGAGCACGGCTCCCGGGAGCAAGCGAGAGGAGGCGGACGGATGACCGCGATCACTACGAGGAAACTGAACGACTATGTCGGAGCAGAGGTTCTCGACCTCGACGTCGACCGTCTACTGAACGACAACGATCTGCCGGAAGCATGCCTAGCGGCTCTCGAAGAGCACGGCGTTCTGTTATTCCGCGAGCTGAACATCAGCCATGAGGACCAGTTCGCATTCGGCCGGAAGCTCGGCGACGTCGTCAAGATTCCTGGCTATGCGATCCCCGAGGTCATGGAGATCAGCTTCGACCCGGCGAATCCGAACGCGCAGTACTTCCCGAGCAACGACCACTGGCACTTCGACGGCTCCATGGACGACATCCCGGCCAAGGCCGCGCTGATGAGCGCGAGCGTGGTCGTCGCGGAGGGCGGCGAGACGGAGTTCGCCAGCACGTACGTCGCCTACGACACCCTCTCCGCCGAGGAGAAGGAGCGCTTCGAAGATCTCCGGGTGGTCCACACGTTCGAGTCGATCCAGCGCCGGAGCTACCCCGACCCGACCCCGGAGCAGAAGGCCGACTGGGCGTCGTGGCCCGTCCGTGAGCACCCCCTGGTGTGGGAGCACCAGTCGAGGCGGCGTTCGCTGGTGTTCGGGGCGAGCGCGTCGCACATCGTCGGGATGGACGTCGACGAGGGCCGGGCGCTGCTCGCGGACCTCGAGCGGCGTAGCACGCTGCCGGACCGGGTGCTGCGGCACTCCTGGTCGGTGGGCGACATGGTGATCTGGGACAACCGGGGGCTGGTGCACCGGGCCGGCCCGTTCGACCGTACGAAGCCGCGCATCCTGCACCGCACGACCCTCGCCGGAGATGAGCCGATCAAATGAGCGCACGCACAGCCATCGTCACCGGCGGCGCGTCGGGCATCGGCGGCGGCATCAGCCGCCGCCTGGCCGCCGACGGCGCCCAGGTGGCGATCTTCGACCTCAGTGGTGACGCGGCCAAGGCCGCGGCCGAGTCGATCGAGAAGGCCGGCGGCCGGGCGATCGGCGTGCCCGTCGACGTGGTGGACCGCGCCGCCATCGACGCCGGGGTCGAGGAGGTGCGGGCCCGGCTCGGCCAGCCGACGATCCTGGTGAACAACGCCGGCCTGACGGTCGAGAACGCGTTCCTCGAGACCACCGCCGCGGCCTGGCACCAGATGATCTCCATCAACCTCACCGGAACGTTCGACTGTTGCCAGGCGGTACTCCCCCACATGATCGAGGCGGGCTGGGGGCGGATCGTCAACATCTCGTCGTCAAGCGTTTACGGCCCTCCCCCCGGACTGGCCGGCTACGTGGCGGCGAAGTCGGGGGTGGTCGGCCTCACCAAGGTGCTCGCGCTGGAGTTCGCCAAGCACGGGATCACGGTCAACAGCATTCCGCCCGGCTTCATCGACACGCCGATGACGCGCGATGTCGTGGATCGCGGGTTCATCGACCTCGATCAGCAGATCGCGAAGACACCGGTGGGCCGGATGGGCCGGCCCGAGGACATCGCCGCCGCCACCGCGTTCCTGGTGAGCGAGGAGGCCGGCTACATCACCGGCCAGAGCCTCGGGGTCAACGGGGGCCGGATCATCTGATCCGGCCTGCCTGATCCGGCGTCGCCGTCTGATCCGGCACCGCCGGTCGCCGCCGCCCGGAATCGACCCGACCGCGCCCCGGCCGGTCCGGGCGGGCGGCGGCCGACCAGCAGCCGGCGACCGGCCGCCCACAGCCTGACAATGGCGCCGGACCGCCCGCTGGATGCTGCGCCCAGCGGGCGGGACCACACCTTGACACGCGAGCCCGCCGACCAGAAGAGGCAGACCACACAATGAGTCGACTCACACCCCTGCCGCGCGATGAATGGCCCACAGATCTGACGACGTTCATCGCCGATTTCCGAGCCACCGTCATCGGGGACACGGGGAGCGCGGGCGGCCAGTCCGGGGCGAACCTGCTGGGGACCCTGGCCCGCTACCCGGCACTGACCATCGCGTTTCTCCGGTTCAACGGCCACGCCCTGTACGGCACCTCGCTGACCGCCAGGCAGCGGGAGCTGATCGTGCTCCGGGTGGCGTCCCTCCGGCAGGCTGACTACGAATGGGCGCAGCACGTCGTCCTCGCCGAGGCGGCCGGCCTGCGGGACGACGAGATCGCCCGGGTGACCGAGGGGCCGGACGCCGCGGGCTGGGCCCCGCTCGAGTCCGCGCTGCTGCGCGCGGCCGACGAGCTGATCGCCGACGGCTCGGTGGGCGACCAGACCTGGAAGACTCTCTCCAGCGAGCTCGACGAGCACCAGCTCATGGACGTCGTCTTCACCGTCGGCACCTACGAGATGGTGGCCTTCGCGCTCCGCTCGTTCGGGGTGGAGGCCGAGGACGATCTCCTCCCGTATCTTCGGCGCGGCCGGTGAGTCTCACCCGTCGCTAGAAGCCGACCGCGGCCCAGGCAGCCTGGACTGCGTTGTTGCAGGGCGATATCAGTGAATGGTGGTGACAGTGTGGTCGGGGTCGTCACCTCGGCCGGGCGGGTTCTCGAGGTGCTCCGGCGGCTCATCCTCAACAACACCTTCCTGCCCGGTGCCCGGCTGGCCGAGACCGAGCTGGCCGAACAGCTGGGGGTCAGCCGGACCCCGGTCCGCGAGGCCCTGCGCCAGCTGGCCGCCGAGGGGCTGGTCGAGCTCTCGCCCAATCGGGGCGCCCGGGTCGCCGGCTGGTCGCCGGCCGAGCTGGAGAGCGTCTTCGAGCTGCGTTCGACGCTCGAACCGCGGCTGACCGGGATGGCCGCGGAACGGGCCGACGAGGGCGACCTCGCCGAGCTGGAGAAGCTGGCGAACGAGATGTCGGCCGTCGGCTCGCCCGGTCCGGAGCAGGACCTGGAGGCTCTCATTCCGCTGAACGCGGCGTTCCACGAGCGGCTGGTGAAGCTGGCCGACGCGCCGGCCTTCGCGGCGGCCCTGGCCGGGGCGGTCCGCACCCCGCTGGTGATGCGGAACTTCCACGCCTACGACGACGACTCGATGCGGCGCAGCCTGGCACACCACATCGAGATCGTCGCCGCCATGCGCGCCGGCGATCCGCAGTGGGCCACCGCGGTGATGGTCGCCCATCTCCGCAACGCCCGGGCCGTCATGCTGCGGACCACTTTCCCAACCGCGGACCCCGGCGGCGTGAGACGGGGTCGATAGCCCAGGCACGCCCGCGGCACCGGCTTCCGGTGGCCTGGGCGGTCACGACGGAACCAGGAGGCGTGGATGCGTCTGAAGGACAAGGTCGCGGTCATCACGGGCGCGGGCTCGGGAATCGGCAAGGCGATAGCTCACCGGTTCGCCGCCGAGGGGGCGAGTGTGGTCTGCGCCAGCGTCAGCGGCCGCGCGGTGGACGTCGCCGCCGAGATCGGCGACGGGGCGCTCGGGGTGCGGGCGGACGTCAGCGACGAGGCGGACGTCCAGCGCATGATCGGCGCCGCCGAGGAGGCGTTCGGCCGGATCGACATCCTGGTGAACAACGCCGGGTTCGGCGGCAAGTTGAAGCCGATACACGAGCAGAGCACGGAGGACTGGGACCGCGTTCACGGCGTGAATTTGCGGGGCGTCTTCTTCTGCATGAAGTACGGCATCATGTCGATGCGCCGGACGGGTGGCGGCTCCGTCGTGAACATCTCGTCGACGACGGCGGTCATCGGCTGGAAGCACCACGGGATCTACGGGGCGGCCAAGGCCGGCGTGAACCAGCTGACCAGGGTCGCCGCTCTCGACTACGCCGACGACAACATCCGGGTGAACGCGGTGTGCCCCGGCACGATCTGGACCGGTCTCGTGCAGATGTCCAAGGAGCACCCGGAACCGCCGCCGGGGGTCTTCCGCCTCCCCGGAATCCCGATGGACCGCTGGGGCGTGTCCGACGAGATCGCCGCGGCGGCCCTGTTCCTGGCCAGTGACGAGGCGTCCTACGTCACGGGTGTGCTGATGCCGGTGGACGGCGGCTACTCCGTCGGCTTCTCCGGGATGGGCGCCGAGAAGTCGGGCCAGCCGACCGCCTGAGGCGGTGCCGCGGAGCGGCCGGCCTACGACGCCGGCCCGGCCGCCCCGGGGCCGTCTAGCGCGGGGACATCCGCAGCGCGCCGTCCATCCGGATGACCTCGCCGTTGAGGTAGTCGTGGTCGATGATCGACAGGGCCAGCTGGGCGTACTCGTCCGGCCGGGCGAGCCGCTGCGGGAACGGCACCGACGCGGCCAGGCCGGCGCGGAACTCGTCCGAGACGGTGGCGAGCATCGGCGTCTCGACGATGCCGGGGGCGATCGTGCACACCCGGATGCCGTACTGGGCGAGGTCGCGGGCGGCGGGCAGGGTGAGGCCCACGACGCCGCCCTTGGACGACGCGTAGGCCGCCTGGCCGACCTGGCCCTCGTACGCGGCGACGGAGGCGGTGTTGATGATGACGCCGCGCTGGCCGTTGTCGTCCGGCTCGGTCTCGGCGATCGCGGCGGCGGCGGTGGAGAGCACCGCGAACGTGCCGACCAGGTTGATCTGGATCACCTTCGCGTAGAAGTCGAGGTCATGCCGCCGGCCCCGGCTGAGGATGCGCTGGGAGGGGCCGATGCCGGCACAGTTGACGACGACGCGCAGCGGCACACCGGACCCGGCCGCGGTCTCGACGGCTGCGGCGACCTGGTCGGCGACGGTCACGTCGGCCCCCAGGTAGGTGATGCCGGTGACCGGCGGCGCCGACTCGATCGACGCCGGCAGGTCCAGCGCGAAGACGGTGGCGCCGTGCGCGGCGAGCGCGGCGGCGGTCGCGGCCCCGAGGCCGGAGGCCCCTCCGGTGACGATGGCGGCGGTGTCGGTCAGTTTCATTCGGCGGCTCCTGGATCGCGGTCAACGGACTTGATGGTGGCAGGCTGGCCGGTCACGTGCTCGTGGCCGACCGTCTCGCCCGCCGCCAGTGCGAGCCGGCGGGCCTCCCGGCGCAGGACCTTGCCGTAGGAGCTCTTGGGCAGCGCGTCGACGTAGATGATCTTCTTCGGCTTCTTGAAGCGGGCGATGTGGGTGAGGCTGAAGTCGATGAGGTCGCTCTCCGGGGGCGGCGCGTCCGCGGGCACGACCGCGGCGACGACGTTCTCGCCCCAGAGCTCGTCGGGTACACCGAAGACCACGACCTCGGCGACGGCGGGATGCTGGATCAGCACCTCCTCGACCTCCCGTGGGTAGATGTTGGACCCGCCGGAGATGATGACGTCGCTGCTGCGGTCGAGGAGGAACAGGCGGCCGTGCTCGTCGAGGCGGCCGATGTCACCGGTGTGCAGCCAGCCGCCCCGCAACGCCCGGCTGGTCGCCTCCGGGTTGTTCCAGTAGCCCCGCATCACCACGTCCCCGCGGACGCAGATCTCGCCTTCCTCGCCGGCGGGCAGCGGCCGGTCGTCGGCGCCCATGATCTGCACCTCGACCCCCGGGTGTGCCACGCCCGCCGAGTCGAGGGGGGTGTCGGGTGCGGCGCCGTGGTCGAGGTAGGTGATGGTCATGGGTGACTCGCCCTGGCCGTAGATCTGCACGAACACCGGCCCGAACCGCTCGATCATCGCGCGGGAGTGCTCGACGTGGATGGGCGCGCCGCCGTAGACGGCGCAGCGCAGCGAGCTCGTGTCCGTCTCGGGGGCGCCGAGCAGCTTCACGATCATCGTCGGCACCAGGAAGGCGATGACGGTGATCCGTTCGCGCGCGACGAGCTCGAGCACCTCGGCCGGGTCGAACCCGCCGCCGTCGTGGATCAGGTTCTCGGCGCCGCGGGCGATCGCGCCCAGGGAGTACAGGCCGCTGCCGTGGGACAGCGGCGCGACGTGCAGGGCGAGGTCCGAGGGCCGGTAGTCGCACACGTCGGCGAGCAGCGTCCAGGTCGTGACGGTGAGGTTGCGGTGGCTGAGCTCGGCCCCCTTGGGGCGGCCGGTCGTCCCCGACGTGTAGAACAGCCAGGCGAGGTCGTCCCCGGCGACGTCGACCGGCACCAGTTCAGCGGAGCCCTCGGCCAGCAGCCGGTCGAACCCGGCCGCACCGGTCCCGGCGGTCCCGGCGGCGTCGCCGGCCGTGTCGCCGGAACCGTGGACGTCGACCACCACCTCCTGGACCCCGGTGAGATCGAGGCCGGCGACTGTGCCCGCGCCGGCGTGGACGAACGCCCGGGCGCCGCTGTCGTCCAGGATCACCTGGATCTCCGGGCCGGCCAGCTTGGCGTTCACCGGCACGGCGACCAGGCCGGCGTGCCAGGCCCCGAACAGCACGACCAGGTACTGCGGGCAGTTGGGCAGCAGCACCGCGACCCGGTCGCCGCGTTCCAGGCCGCGCCCGAGCAGCGCCGAGCCGAACCTGGCCGCCTGCTCGCGCAGCTCGCCGTAGGACGTCCGGCGTCCGGCGAACCGCACCGCGCACCGGTCCGGGTGCCGCCGCGCCGAGGCGGTCAGCAGGCTCGCGACGTTGACCATCGTCAACCTCCATCTGGTCGAGCGGACCGCGGCTGCGGGGACGGCCACCCGGACTCCCCGCCGAGCTCGTCGAGGACCTCCCGGGTGTGCTCGCCGAGCCTGGGCGCGGGGCCGGCGACCCTGCCGGGGGTCCGCGAGAACCAGGTCGGGATTCCGGGGAAGCGCACCGGGCCGTTGCGGCTCGGCACCGTCTCGAAGAAGCCGGCCTCGTTGAGGTGCGGGTTGTCGAAGAGCTCGTCGAGCGTGCGCACCGGCGCGGCGGGGATGTCGAGGGAGCGCAGCAGGTCGAGCCACTCCTTCGTCGTGCGCTGCAGGAACGTCTCGGCCAGCAGGGCGTAGACGACGTCGATCCGGCGGGCACGCTGGGCGAGGGTGGCGAACTGCTCGCCGGCCCATTCCGGCCGCACGGCGCCGACGAAGGCGGACCACTGCTTGTCGTTGTAGACCAGCGCGGAGATCTGGCCGTCGCGGGTGCGGTAGGGCCGGCGGTTCGGGGTCACCGCGCGGGGGTAGAGCGCGGGGCCCAGCGGCGGGGTGAACATCGCACCGTTGGCGTGCTCGACCAGCATGAAGGCGGCCATGGTCTCGAACATGGCGACCTCGACCTCCTGCCCCTCGCCGGTGCGCTCGCGGTGGAACAGCGCCATCACGGTGGCGTAGAGGGCGGTCAGCCCGGCGACCTTGTCGGCGAGGATGGTGCCCACGTAGCTCGACTCGCCGGTCAGCTGCTCCTGGGCGAACGGCAGCCCGCACTCCGCCTGGATCGTGTCGTCGTAGGCGGTGAGGTCGGCGTCCGGGCCGCGCCGCCCGTACCCGTAGCAGTTGGTGTAGACGATCGACGGGTTGATCGCGGCCACCTCGTCGTAGCCGAAGCCGAGCCCGGCGATCGCCTTCGCCCGCATCGAGTGGACGAACACGTCCGCGCCCGCGACGAGCCCGCGCAGCGCCTCCCGGCCCTCGTCGGAGCGCAGGTCCAGCACGACGCCGCGTTTGCCGCGGTTGACGTTGACGAACACACCGCCCATGGCGGGCTCCGGCCCGACCGAGATGTAGCGGGTGTTGTCGCCGGCAGGGGGCTCGATCTTGATCACGTCCGCCCCCATGTCGGCCATGATCTGCGTGCAGTGGGGACCCATGACCATCGCGGTCAGATCGACGACCCGAACGCCCGACAGCGGACCAGCCTTCACGTATCGACCACTCCTCGATCGACAGGACCCGGCCGGCCAGGAACCGCGCCACGCCGAGAATAAGGGATGAATCCTTGTAAGGATAGTGATATCAAGATGTCGTGAGCAGCACTCGTGAAACACCGCAGCGCACGGATCCGCAGCCCCTGAGCGGGACGTCCGCCCAGGTCGCGCGGGTCCCCGGCCCGATCGCCGGCGTGCTCGACGCCGCTCTCGCGGCCCGCCCGCAGGCCGCGGCGGTCGAGGCGGTCTCGGGTATCTGGTCGTACGCCGAGCTCGACGAGCAGGCGGACCGCGCGGCCGGAGCGTTGTGGTCGCTCGGTGTTCGCCCGGGTGACCGCGTCGCGGCCTGCCTGCCCAACGACCTCGACATCGTCGCCGCGTTCCACGGCGCGCAGCGGATCGGCGCCGTCTGGGCGGGGATCGGCGAGGCGCTCGCCGCGAGCGAGCAGCGGGAGCTGCACGAGATCTGCGAGCCCACCGTCGTGCTGGCCGGCCCCCGCTACCTGCTGGACTCCCCGGGCCGCGTCGACCCCGACCGGTGGGCCGGACTCCTCGCCCGCGGCGAGCGCGCCCCCCGGGTCGACCACGACATCGACGCCCCGGCCGGCATCGCGTTCACCAGCGGGACGTCGGGACGTCCCAAGGCGGTCGTGCACAGCCAGCGCAACCTGCTCCTGCCGGGCGCGGTGCTCGTCGCCACCCGGGGCTGGGGCCCCGAGCTGCGCAAGGGCGACAGCTTCCCGTTCACGATCCTCAACCTGATGGTGCTCTCCACCCTGCTCACCGCGCAGGCCGGCGGGTGCGCGGTGGTGATGAGCCGCCGGGACGTCGCCGGCGTCGTCGAATGGATCTCCAGCCGGCAGGTCACCGTGTGGAACGGCGCGCCCGCGCAGCTGCACGACCTGGCCGCCCGCCCCGAGGCCGAGATCGGCTCGCTGCGGGAGGTCTGGAGCGGCGGCAGCGACACCCCGGACGTGCTGCGTCGGGCGTTCGCCGACGCGCACGGGCTGGTCCCGCGGACCACCTACGGCCTGACCGAGGCTCCGACCGTCGTGTCGATCGACCCGTCGGGTGACGAGTGGCGCCCGCGGGCGAGCGGGCAGGTGCTGCCGCACCTCGACGTGGCGGCCTACGACGACGAGGGCCGCCGGCTGCCCGCCGGTGAGCTCGGCGAGCTGCGGCTGAGCGGCGCCACGACCGGCCCGTGGGCCGGCGTCTGGCGGCCCACGCTCGGGTTCTGGGAGAACGGTGCCGTCCGGCCGCTGGAGCCGGGACCGATCGCCACCGGCGACATCGGGACCGTCGACGCCGACGGGTGGCTGACCGTGCTCGACCGCAAGAAGCTGATCATCATCCGGGGCGGCGCGAACGTCTACCCGCTCGAGGTGGAGCGGGTCATCGCGACGTACCCGGACGTCGCCCGGGTCGCGGTGTGCGGGGTGCCCGACGAGCGGCTCGGGCAGCGGGTCGCCGCGGTGGTCGAGAGCGGCACCGGCGGCCCGCTCGACACCGGCGCGCTCACCGAGCTGTGCCGGCGCGAGCTCTCGCCGTACAAGGTCCCGGAGTTCTGGACCCAGGTCGACGCCCTGCCGGTGAACGCGATGGGCAAGGTGCAGCGCACCGGGCTGACCGAGCTCGTCGGCCAGCCGCGCCCCGCCGGAAGCTAGGGCCGGGGGACGAAGAGTGAGCATCCGGCTGAGCGAGGACGAGATCTGGGAGTTCGTCAGCGCCGCGCACACGGGGGTGCTCACCACCCTGCGCGCGGACGGCGCGCCGGTCTCGCTGCCGACGTGGTTCGTGGTCGTCGACCGGACGGTCTGCCTGTCCACCCCGTCCGGGGCGCGCAAGCTGGGCCGCGTCCGGCGCGACCCGCGGGCGGCGTTCCTCGTCGAGTCCGGGCGGGCCTGGGCCGAGCTGCGCGCGGTGCACCTCAGCGGCCGGGTGGGCCCGGTCGAGGACGACGCCACCCGCGATCGCGTCCGGAGCCTGCTGGACGAGAAGTACGCCGCGTTCCGGGTCTCCCCGCAGCGGCTGCCGGCCGCGGCGCGGTCGGCGTACACCGACCGCGCCGTCCTCCGGCTCGTCCCGGACGAACGGGTGCTCAGCTGGGACAACAGCCGCATCCGCCTGTCCGGCGGCTGAGCGCCACCGCCGCCGCACGCTGGCGGTCCGGGTGCTGACGGTCCGTCAGCGTGGGGCTGTGCGACAGGACCGAGCGGCTGCCTCCCGGCGGTGCGGCCCGCCGGTCCTGTCGGCCGCACGTCTCAGGTGTTCCGGCCGCCGTTGACGCCGAAGACCTGGCCGGTGATGTAGCCGGCCTCGTCGCTGACGAGGAACGCGCAGGCGGCGGCGACGTCCTCGGCGCGCCCGATCCGGCCGACCGGCGTCCGGGCCGTCTGCTGCTCGACGTTCATGAGGCCCCCCCGCTCCTGCGCGCGCAGCATCGGGGTGTCGATGAACCCCGGCGGGATGGTGTTGACGGTGATGCCGCGCGGCCCGAACTCGAGGGCGAGCACCTTGGTGAGCCCGAGGATCCCCGACTTGGCGGTGACGTAGGAGCCCAGCCGGGGCGTGCCGCTGTGCACGCTCGACGAGGAGATGTTGACGATGCGCCCCCAGCCCTCGGCGAGCATGTCGGGCAGGATGGCCTGGCAGCAGTAGAAGGTGCCGTTGAGGTTGACGGCGAGCGACTTCTCCCACATCGCGTCGGTGATCTCGAGGAACGGGCTCGGGCGGGTCATCCCGGCGTTGTTGACCAGGATCGTCGGCCGGCCGAGCCGGCCGCGTGCCTCGTCCACCGCCGCGTTGACCGCGGCCCGGTCCGCCACGTCGGCGGCCAGGCCGACCGCCTTCCCACCGACCTCCTCGATGGAGCTGGCGACGGCCTCGGCGGCGGAGCCGTCCAGGTCGAGGATCGCGACCAGGGCCCCGTCGGCGGCCAGCCGCCGGCTGATGGCCTCCCCGATGCCCGACCCGCCGCCGGTGACGACCGCTGTGCGGCCGGTCACTGGATCGGCTCGTCGCCGGCGAGGGTGATGCGGTGCATCCGGCGCGGCTCGGTCTGGTCGAACGGGCGGACCCGGTGGACCAGCCCGCGGTTGTCCCAGATCACCATGTCCCCCGCCGTCCACGAGTGCGAGAACACCCGGTCCGGCGAGGTGGCCCGCTCCTCCAGCTCGTCGAGCAGCGCCCGGCCGTCCTCGCGGCTCATCCCGACGATGTGCGACGTCGTCGAGCCGAACACCAGCGAACGCCGGCCCGACCGGTGCTGCCACACCAGCGGGTGCTCCCGCGACGGCCGTTTCGCCCAGTCCGCCAGCTGCTCCGGGGTCGGGTTCGGGTACGCGGGGCGCACGATCGCCTCGAGGGTGTGGACCACCCGGAGGTCGGCGAACCGCTCCTTCTCCGCGTCGGTGAGATCGTCGTAGGCGGCGTAGGTGCTGGCGAACTCCGTCTCCCCGCCCTGCTCGGTGACCACCTCGGCGGTCATCACCGACGCCTTCGGTGGGATGTCGTAGTCGAGCGCGCCGTCGATGTGCCAGGCGACGTTGCCCCGGAAGTACTCCGCCCGCGGATGCGAGGGATCCCAGTTGATCTCGTTGATCTCCGGGATGTCGTAGGGCGGGGAGGTCGGGAAGGAGAGCAGCTCACCCAGCCGCCGGCAGAACGCGACCTGGGTGGCGGGGTCGATGTTCAGCCCGCGGAAGAGCAGCGCGCCGTTCTCCTCGAGTGCCGTCAGGCACGCCGAAGGCAGGTCCTGGTCGTTGAGCAGGCGATCGGCGTCGACGCCGAGCACCTCCGCCCCGACCTTCTCACCCAGCTTCTCCGTGACGATCGCGGCCATCGGTCATGCTCCTCTCACCGTCGCGTCCCACCGGCCCGGCCCCGTCGCGCCCGACGGCGCGGCCCACCCGGCGCGGCTCGCTCCAACACCGCCGCGCCGCCCCGGCGTCGAGCCGGGGCGGCGCTGGCGCCGTCTCATCAGGCCGGGGCAGGGGCCGTCTCGCCCGCCAGCCGGCTGGCCGCCAGCGCACGCAGATCAGCGGACTTGATCTTCGCGCTGCCGGTGACCGCGATGTCCTCCTCGCGGAAGAAGAGCACCCGGCGCGGCACCTTGTAGCTCGCCAGCCGCTCCCGCAGGAAGCCGCGGATCTCCTCGGCGTCGAGGGTCACGCCCTCGTGCGGGACGATGCAGGAGACCACCATCTCGCCGAGCGTCTCGTGCGGGACGCCGACCGTCTGGGCCAGCTTGACGCCGGTATAGCTGGCGAGCGTCTCGTCGACCTCCCGGGGCGAGACGTTCGCGCCCCCGGTCTTGATGATGTCCGTGAGCCGGCCCTTCCAGAACAGCAGGTCGTCATGGTCGAGGTAGCCGCCGTCGCCGGTGCGGAAGAAGCCCTCGGCGTCGAGCGTCTCGTCGAGCGGGGTGCCGACGTAGCCCAGCATGAGCGTGGGCCCCTTGACGCAGATCTCGCCCTGTTCGCCGCGCGGGACGACGACGCCGGTGAGCGGGTCCACGATCTTGAGCGTCACGCCCGGGAGCGCCTCGCCACTGCTGTCCCGGTGCCGCTCCGGCGGCGTGTCGGCCGGCAGGCCGGTCGTGAGCGTGAAGGTCTCGGTGTTGCCGTAGGCGTGCCCCGGTTCCTCCCAGCGGGCCGAGACCGTCGGGTGCCGCGCGATCGCGGACCTGACGTCCGCGAAGCGCATGCTGCTCAGGTCGACGTCCTTCCAGTTCGGCGCCGCCTCGAGCTGGGCCCACTGGTGCGGCCAGGCGAACGGGAAGTTGACCTTCTCCGCGTCCATCAGCTCGAGCGCCTCGGCGGGCAGGAACGTCGGCTGCAGGACGACGGAGCCGCCGCTGGCGAAGGTCGCGCCGAGCGCCATGCCGAAGTTCCCCGACCAGAAGAAGCCGTTGGCCGTCCAGCAGCGGATGTGGTCCTCCGGGTCGAACCGGTACATGCGCCGGAAGCGCCATAACTGGATGGCGACACCGCGGTGCGAGTTCAGGATGCCCTTCGGCCGGCTCGTGGTGCCCGACGAGAAGAACAGCAGGGCCGTGTCACTCGGCTGCACGGCCGCGCCCGTGGCCTCGACCAGCTCGCGGGGCTCGTCGCGGCCGCGGGCGAGGAAGTCCTCCCAGGTCTCGATCGCGCCGGTGGGGCCGCCGTCCCCGAGCACGACCACGCGGCGCAGGAAGGGGAACCGGGCCGACTCCAGCGCGCCGGGCTCGGCCCGGGCGATCTCCGGCTCCAGCTCGGTCAGCACGGCCGCGAAGTCCTTCTTCAGCACGCTGCGCTCGAGCAGCAGCACCGACGCGCCGGAGATCCGCAGCAGGTCGTCCAGCTCGGACCGGGTCGAGAACGTGCTGAGGGCGACGGCGACACCCCCGGCGAGCGAGATGCCGAACACCGCCGAGATCCACTCGGGGCGGTTCGTCATCAGGACACCGACCCGGCTGTCCTTGCCGACCCCGCAGGCGCGCAGCGCGCTCGCCACCTCGACCGCGCGTTCCCACAGCTCGCTGTAGGTCCAGCGCACGGCGGCCGCGGCGTCCGCCCCGGCCCCCGCGGGGCGCGCGACGAGCGCCTCGCGCTCGCCGTACCTCGCCGTGACCTCACGCAGGAAGCCGGGGAGCGTCAGCGCCCCGAGGCCCGGCTCGTCGCCCAGCGGCGGGCCCGACACGATCGACAGGGAACGCGGGCTCCCCGCGCTCTCCCCCGTACCGTTCGGTCCCGCCGCGGCCGGTTCCGCGGTGAGCGGTTGCGCACCCATCGATCAGCTCCCGGCCACGCGGTCGCGCCGGAACGGCAGCTCGACCTCGGCGGTGCAGTCCACCAGCACGCCGCCGTCCTGGTTGGTGAGCCGCAGCTTCACCTGGACCAGCGGCACGCCCCACACCGAGCCCTCCTCCTTGCCGACCACCTCGCCGTCGAAGTAGGTGACGTCGCCCTCGAAGGCGGGGAGGCGGAAACTGGCCTTGGAATGGCGCACCATTCCGTCGTGACCGGCCCAGTAGGAGAGGTAGTCGGTGCACCAGGCGCCCATCGTGGCGCCGTAGCCGTAGGCGCGGGCCATGCCGACCTCGCTGGCCTTGTCACTGTCGATGTGACCACGCGACGGCCCGACGTAGAGCCCGTCGCGCAGGCGCGGGTCGATCCGGGCGCCCTCCTCGTCGAAGCCGAAGCCCTCCACCCAGCCCGGGTCCTGGTAGACCCAGGGGTCCTCGATGCCGGGGGGCGCCGTCCAGTGGAACGTCCCCCAGATGTTGAAGATGAAGGCGCGGTACTCGGTGGTGAAGCTGGCGATGCTGTGCGGGCCGATCACCCGCCGCGGCAGGGTGTCACCGACGCTGACGTCCTCGAAGGCGGGCGAGAGGCCCGTGCGGTTCGAGGTGAGCCAGCTGTGGCGGAGCTTCTCGATCTCGCCCAGCTCGGTGCTCGTCCAGCGCTTCACCGCGCCGACCTGGTTCTCGTACATGCCGCGCTTCTCCGCCTCGGCGGCCAGGTAGCGGATGGCCGTCGAGCGCTCGCGGGCGACCAGGGCGCCGTGCTGGTTGCGGTGCGCGGTATCCCCACGAGAGAACATCGTCGGCCCGGCGAACTTCGTGTCCGCGACCTTGTAGTCGTGGAAACGCCGCTCCTGGACCAGCTTGTCGCCGACCCGGATGGGGCTGCCGTAGAACCACCACTCCTCGCCACCGAAGATCAGGTGGCTGCCGGGGATGTACCCGACGCAGGCGGGCGCACAGCCGTGGCCGTAGTCCAGGCCGACCGCGATGGACTGCGGCGCGATCAGGCCGCCGTACCGGGACTCACGCGCGAACTCCTCGTCCCAGTGCAGCGGGTTGGGGTAGTCCATCGCCATCACCCAGCGGCGGATGTCGGTCGCGGTGCACGGGTCCCACAGCTGTCCCCCGCCGATCGGCAGTCCGACCCGGTGGTCGACGTCGGAGAGGTCGAGCTCGATCTTCGATTCGGTGGGCTTCTCGCTCATCTCGGTGCTCCCGCCCTATCTGTTGACGTCGACGACGATGCGGCCGCGGACCTTGCCGTCGAGCAGACGGCGGGCCGCCTCGACCGCGTCGGCCAGCGTGATCTCCTCGGCGATCAGCTCGAGGGCGCTGACATCCAGGTCGCGGGCGAGGCGCTCCCAGGCGGCCAGCCGCGGCTTCGCGGGCGCCATCACGCTGTCGATGCCGAGCAGCGACACCCCGCGCAGGATGAACGGCGCGACCGACGCCGGGAAGTCCATGCCCTGGGCCAGCCCGCAGGCGGCGACCGTGCCGCGGTAACGGGTCTGCGCGCAGGCGTTCGCCAGGGTGTGGCTGCCGACGGAGTCGACGACGCCCGCCCAGCGCTCCTTCTGCATCGGCTTGCCGGGCCCGGAGAGATCGGCGCGGTCGATCACCGTCGTCGCGCCGAGCTGGCGCAGGTAGTCGGCCTCGGAGGCCTTCCCGGTGGCGGCGGCGACCGTGAACCCGGCCTTCGCCAGGAGCGCGACCGCCACGCTGCCGACGCCGCCGGTCGCCCCCGTCACCAGGACCTCGCCCTGGTCCGGCGTCACGCCGTGGGAGAGCAGGGCGTCCACGCAGAGGCCAGCCGTGTAGCCGGCGGTGCCGATCGCCATCGCCTGGCGGGCGGTGAAGACCGCGGGCAGCGGCACCAGCCAGTCCCCGTTCAGGCGGGCGCGCTGGGACAGCCCGCCCCAGTGGGTCTCGCCCACACCCCACCCGTTGAGGACGACGCGGTCGCCCTTCTTCCAGTCCGCGTGCGTGCTGTCGGTGACGACACCGGCGAGGTCGATGCCGGGCACCATCGGGAACTTGCGAACGACCGGCGAGCTGGCCGTGATCGCGAGGGCGTCCTTGTAGTTCAGCGTGGAGTACTCCACCTCGATGTCGACGTCACCGGCCGGCAGCTGCGCCTCGTCCAGGCTGGTGACGGCGGCCGTCTGACCGGCCTCGCCCTTTTCGATCAGAATCGCGGAGAACATCGGAGATCTAGTCCTTCCTCAGCGCGCCGGTAGCCCGGCGCGCGAACCCTCGCCTGTCGGGCTAGTAGCCGTGGATGCCCTTGGTCTCCAGGTACTCGTGGAAACCGAACTCGCCCCACTCGCGCCCGTTCCCGCTCTTCTTGTAGCCGCCGACCGGACCACCGAAGTCGAACCCGTCGTTGATCGCGACCCACCCGGCCCGGATCCTCCGGGCGACGGCGCGCGCCGCCTCGAGGTCCGCGCCGGCCACATAGCCGGCGAGGCCGTACTCGGTGTCGTTCGCGAGCTCGACGGCGTGATCCACGCTGTCGTAGCCGTGAATCGTGAGCACCGGCCCGAAGATCTCCTCCCGGCCGATGGTCATGTCGTTCGTGACGTCGGCGAAGACGGTGGGCTTGACGTAGAAGCCCGTCTCCAGCCCGTCCGGGCGACCGGTCCCGCCGGCGACCAGCGTGGCGCCCTCGTCGATGCCCTGCTGGATCAGGCCCTGGATCTTCTCGAACTGGCGCCCGGAGACCACCGGCCCGATCGTGAACTCGCCGTTGGGATCGCCCACGGTCACCTGCGCCGCGGCCTCACGGGCGGCGCTGATCGCCTCTTCCATCCGGGCGCTGGGCACCAGCAGGCGGGCGGGCGCCGTGCAGGTCTGCCCGGAGTTGCCCATCATGTTGAGGACGCCCTTGGCGACGTTCTCGGCGAAGTCCTGGTCGTCGAGAACGATGTTCGGGCTCTTGCCGCCCAGCTCCTGGGTCACCCGCTTCACCGTGGGCGCGGCGTTCTTGGCGATCTCGATGCCCGCGCGGGTGGAGCCGGTGAACGAGATCAGGTCCACGTCGGGATGCGCCGACAGCGGCGCGCCCACGCTGGGGCCGTCGCCCTGGACCAGGTTGAACACGCCGGCGGGGACCCCGGCCGCCTCGAAGATCTCGGCGAGGATCTGCCCGGTGAAGGGCGACTCCTCGGACGGCTTGAGCACCACGGTGCAGCCCGTGGCGAGCGCGGGGAGGACCTTGACCGCGATCTGGTTGATCGGCCAGTTCCACGGCGTGATCAGGCCGCAGACCCCGATCGGCTCGAGGACCACGCGGGTGACCCCGCGCTGCTCCTCGAAGGAGAAGTTCTTGAGGATCTCGATCGCAGTGGTCAGGTGCCCGGCGCCGAGGCCGACCTGGAAGCCGTTGGCCAGCGCGGCCGGCGCGCCCATCTCCTCGGTCAGCGCGGTGGCGAGGTCGCCGGCACGCTTCTGGTAGACGTCGAGGATGCTCTCGAGGACCGCGATCCGCTCCTCGCGGCTGGTCGCCGACCAGCTGGGGAAGGCGGCCCGGGCGGCCGCGACCGCCCGGTCGACGTCGGTGGCGGAGCCGAGTGCCACCCGGCCGGCAACCTGCTCGGTCGCCGGATTCACGACATCAAAGGTCCGCTGCTCGGCCGGTTCCGCCCACTGGCCGCCGATGTAGAACTTTAAGTATTCACGCATGACACCCTCCGTTCCTCTCCGAGATACTGTCAGGAATTCGCTGATATACGGGTCGGGGCCGGGATCACTGCGTTCCCTCGGCGTACCAGGTGCGGAACTCGTCGTAGCTCGGCATTTCCTCGGAGTTGGCCTTCGGGTCGACGGCGACGTGGATGACGGCGGTCTTTCCGCTGGCGTAGGCGCGCTTGATGGCGGGGGCGATGTCCTCGTCGCGCTCGACGTACTCGCCGTAGCAGCCGAAGCCCTCGGCCACCTTGTCCAGGCGGGTGTTCTTGCTCCAGTGGACGCCGGTCTCCAGCGAGCCCTGGCCGAAGGTGCGCTTGTAGACGCCGACCTCGAGGCCCCAGGCGTAGTCCACGGCCACGACGCAGACCAGCGGGAGGTTCAGCCGGGCGGCCGTCTCCAGCTCGGCGATGTGGAACTGGAAGGAGGAGTCCCCGGTGATCAGCATCATGGGGCGCTTGCCGCCGTCCGCCACCCCGGCGCCGACCGCGTAGGGCAGCCCGGTGCCCAGGTGGCCGAAGTTCTGGTTCCACATCACGTCGTGCGGCTTGGCCTGGGAGTACGTCCAGCCGAAGATCGTGGTGGCGCCGCCGTCGCGGATCATGATGCCGTCCGGCGGGAAGACCTTGGTGGCCTCGACGATCAGCCGCGCCGGGTGCACCGGCGACATCCCCGCCGGGGCGGTCTCCGCGAGTTCGGCCAGCTGGGCGGCGTCCTGGCGGATCCAGCCGTCGAGCTCGGGGGTCGGCGTGCGCGGGGTGTCCTTGAGGGCGTCGACGAGCTGCGGGACGACCGCGCGCAGGTCACCGACGAGGGGCACGTCGATCGAGCGGTTGACGCCGATCGCCTCGGGGTCCTGTTCGATGAGGATCCACTTGCGGTTGGCCTCGTTCGCGACCCAGTGCCGCCCGCGGCCGTAGTGCACCGGCTCGCCGAGCTCGGTGCCGATGGCCAGGCACAGGTCGGACTTGACCACCGCGTCGATCGACGCCGCGGAGAAGCCGTAGGGG
>NZ_SJXI01000120.1:0-5032 GCF_004337455.1 Parafrankia sp. BMG5.11
GGGAAAAACGGCTTTTCTGATGAGTTTGCGGGTTGTCATGGGTACGCGGCTTAGCACCGCGCCACCGCCACGCAACCGGCACGCTTGCGGCCTACCTGAATCGCCCTAGTGCGGCGCCAAGGACAAGATCATCGTGGAAGGCGGCAAGCGCCGCAACCTTCAGACTAGAGCTCATCCTTAAGAGAAATCTGCTCTAGTTTCCGATATAGCGTCGAGCGGCCGATCCCCAAGCGGCGCGCAACTTCGCTCATCTGTCCGCCGTAGTGGCCGATGGCCAGCCGGATCACATCTTTTTCGATGTCCTCCCAAGAGCGCAGGTGTCCATCTCTCGAAAATATAATCAGGTTCCCTTGAGTAGGGGGGGAAACCTCACCCGCAACTTGGCTATCGGGACTCCCGGACAGGAGTGGCTGCAGGTGTTCCGGTTTCAGCACGTCCCCTGAGCATGTCGCGGAGGCCCTGAATAGCACGGCCTGCAATTGGCTCAGGTTTCCAGGCCAGTGGTATGCAGCCAGAAGAGCAAGTGCACCTTCGCTCATCGTGAACTCAGGACCCTCGCCTCCTTCATTGATCTTGCGCAGGAAGGACCTGGCAAATGCGGGAATATCCACGGCTCGTTCGCGCAGCGGCGGGAGGTGGATTTCGGCCGAATTCAGCACTTCAAAAAGGGAGGAGCACAAATGGCCGCTCCTCAACAGCTCCTCGAGCGACAGAGTGGAAGAAGCGAGCAAGCGCACATTGATTTGAAAGCTGTATTTCGCACCCAGAGGCTGGATTTGTCCACCTGACAAAGCAGTGGCTAGTTGTTCCTGCACCTCAAGCGGCAATCGGTTGATCTCGTGGATCAACAAGGTTCCGCCATCAGCCCGCTCGAATGCTCCCTTGCGACGCTGAAATGCTCCAAGTTGCGCCCCCGCCTCGAGGCCAAACAGGGCTGACAGCAATTCCGAGGATCTTACCCCACGGACGCGGATCACCTCAAAAGCTTCGCCGCACCGGGGAGAGGCAGAATGAACCGCGCGAAGGAGCAGTTCTTTACCCGTGCCTGCTTCGCCCGTGACTACGAGATTGGCATGCGTTCGCGCCACCTTCGCAGCCAACGCTAGGACCTTCCTGAAGCTCGGGTCTGCCCCTATTAAGCTGTCGAAGCGTCCCGATATGTCGAGCTGCTCATCAATGGGCTTAAGTTCGGTGGGACCCGCCTCTGGTGAACTCGCAATTCTGAGCGCCTTCAACAAGCGGTCCTGCTCGATGGGGAATTCGAGACAGTCCGTGGCACCGGCGCGCAGAAACTCGGCACGCTCATCCGGTGACACCGCCTTAATCAATACAAGACTTGGCACAGACGGGTTGCTTCCGCTGAACCTGCCGACAAGCTCCCGTGCAGCTACAGGCTCCTGCCGCCCATCGACTACGACAGCGGTTGGGCGAGAATTCAGCTCAGTAGGAGCGTGATCAAGAACTTCGTTCGGACACCCTCGAACAATGACTTCCCATCCGGCGCTCGATGCAGCACGCGCCACAAACTTGTTTGTCTCCGGATCATCACATTGAACCAGGAGCATCTGCTGTTTTAGATTAGGTTTCATGTCCCGGGCCTGCCACCGCTGTTCGCTTGGGGCGCCGCAGGCGTTTGCCCGCTGCGACGGAGCGGGTTGTGACAGTGAAACTCGGACAACTCGTTAATCAGGGAAGGCTGTCACGGATTAGTTTCTGACCCAGGCAGCGAGGATGCTATTATTTATCCGTGGGTTCAGGTTCCTGAGGTGCTCTGAAATCATACGGAGCCATCCCGCCCCCGTTAACATGCTGTTGTCTATACCTTCGGCGCAGATATTTAACCCTAAAGCTGCGAGATGATGGCATGTCTCACCCTCGCAGCATCGATGACCTTGTTAGGCAAAGGTCAGTTTCTTCAGCAGAAGGATCGGGTGCACGCCTTATCACCCCGGGAAGCTACCGGCCGGTTGTATTGCTTGAGACGTCTCGCACAGGTGCGCGGGTAAGCCTGCCAACCCCGCCATCGCCGGGCACCACGGCTCTCTTGCGGTGGAATGGCCAAGAGAGGCTGTGTACTGTCACCAGATGCGAGGGTTCAGAGTGCGAAATCGAATTTGAGCAAGATAAGCTGCTCACTAAAATTGAAGACCCTGATGAACGCGGCAATCGAAGCTGTGGGTCCGGCATGATCTACGGGGGTGAAGCACGATTTGGTCGGGGAATGGCCAAGTTCAGGTCAATGTGCAACGTGGCCGCAAGACCAACAAGGACACAAGGTTCCTGGTCGCTCCTTCTGAGCAAACCTTCTTCGAAAAGAGGCTCAACCGCGCACTTCAACACCGCCGAAGAAATGTTCTTCTGGGGAAGTCCGGTTGCACACGTTCTGGATTACCAGGAGATAGCCGGTGACGAAGGAAGGAAGGCCAGGATGAGATTGCCGGTCCGCCGACGGGCAGTTGCATGAGTTGAAGTGCGTGATACCTTCGGGATCGCAGATTTGAGGCGCGACCGGCTACCGTGGCAATCACCTAACTAGAAGTAGCGGTTCCATCTTACGCTACCGCTAAATAGGGCCTACAAACAACATGCCAGCGAAAACCGTCCCAAGCTCACGCTAAGAAGCGGCTAGGTAAAATATCGCTGCTAATGTAAACCACAGCAACACGGACAGCACCAAAGCCGCCGACAGGTTGATTTCAGGTTCGAAATCCGTCCGCCCTGCGATGGCCGTGGCATTCCCACTAGACGTCTGCGTTGGTTCGGCTCGCAATAGCGCAGCACTTACTACACCCGACTGGACCGCTTCAGCAAATTTACAGCCAGAGAAGCGGCCGCTTTGCCACACGACTTGGGCGCCAACATCTCCCTTCTCGGGGAGATTTACCTCGAAGCAGTCTCCTTGCGACAGCACTCCGGGTGCAGCCTCCACCAAGATTCCGCCGGTCGAGATGTCGTGGACAACGACCATGGCGGCGCCTGCAGTTACGGTGCTGGTAGACGCCTGCAAACGAAGAGATCGGCGTGGAGCGCCGCGCTTCGATGCGGAGTCTGATCCCTTTCCGGAGAAGCCGCCATCCGCTGGCGCTATGGCCACGAGTGCTGCGCTCATATGCATCAACTCATCCCTTCGACTCCGGGATGACTTGTAAACGTTAAGATCAGGTAGGTTTGGTTCTTGCTGCGGGATTTAGTTTGAGCGCAGCGGCTGTCGAGTCAGGCAAGGTTCTGCTTTTCCCGCACGTAAATTGCAGCTCCCATCGCGATGACCAAAATGCCAATCATCTCTTGAACAGAGCCCCAATTGAACGAGCGAGAACCGCTGCCCAATATCTTATCGACATGGTGAAAGGATGCTGCGCGAAGCAAGATGAATACCGCAATAAAACCGAAACCGAGCAAGGCTATCCGCAGGGAGGCGTGCAGGCGCGCTGTCAGCCATATAGCCATCGCCGCGAGGGCTGCAGCAGAGACTACGAGCGAAATGACAAAGTATGATTGAATTGCTCGGCGTCCGCCATACCAGCCATACGCCTTGGCATGTGCTCTCGCCACTGCAGTCAACACCGTCTGCAAATCGAGTAGTTCATTAACTGCGAAGAGCCCCAACAGTATGGCCATCGCAAACCAGAAGTGCCGCTCCGAACGTTCGCCGGCCTGGATGGCGAGTTTCGCAGCCCAATAGCACATCAGGGCTGCGAACAGATAGGCGGATACGGTTAGCCAATCAGCAGCGTCCGCGGACGCAATCGACTTGATCCAATCTCTAGCCAAGGAGGAGTGCTCCGAGGGTGGAGAGGCCATGGTACAAACTTCAGCAGTTCAGGATCGCTCGAGCTTTTCCCGAAAGTATGCGATCGTACGGTCGAGCCCTTCATCCAGTTCGACTTCAGGATTCCAACCAAGGACATCCCGTGCATGGGAGATATCCGGTTGCCGCTGTGTAGGGTCATCTTGAGGCAATGGCTGCTGAACAAGCTTCGACCTGCCGCCCACCTTCCTCACCACAGCCTCGGCCAGTTGTCTGATCGTGAATTCGTTGGGATTGCCGATGTTGATCGGTCCAGTCACCTCATCCGCGGTGTCCATCAGCGCGAGAAATCCGCGCAATAGATCGTCGACGTAGCAGAACGAGCGGGTCTGCGAGCCGTCCCCATAGATGGTGATGTCCTCGCCCTTGAGCGCTTGTACGATAAAATTGGAAACTACACGCCCGTCGGCTGCATGCATGCGCGGTCCGTAGGTATTGAATATCCGCGCAACCTTGATCTTGAGGTGGTGCTGGCGATGATAATCGAAAAACAGGGTCTCAGCACAACGCTTGCCTTCATCGTAGCAGCTGCGGATGCCGATCGGGTTTACATTGCCCCAATATGCCTCGGTTTGAGGGTGAACCGCCGGGTCCCCATATACCTCACTAGTCGATGCCTGGAAGATCGGCACCTTCAGCCGCTTGGCCAAGCCAAGCATATTAATCGCGCCCACGACGCTCGTCTTCGTAGTCTGTACGGGGTCGCGCTGATAATGAATCGGCGAGGCGGGACACGCGAGGTTATAAATTGCATCCACCTCGACATAGAGGGGGAATGAAACATCGTGTCGCATGAACTCGAAACGAGGGTGCCCGGTAAGGTGGTCGATATTGCTCTTGTCGCCAGTAAATAGATTGTCGACGCAGAGCACCTCATCCCCGCGCTCAATGAGACGGTCGATCAGGTGGGAACCAAGGAAGCCTGCGCCACCCGTGACGAGCACTCGATGTCGGCCATATGGCATCTTAGTCAAATCACTTCCTCTAGCTCTGAGCTTTTGTTGGCCTAGCGTGTCAGCAGCAAGGGGCAAACGTAAACCATAACCTCTAGCTGCCTGTAACGTAATGAAGCTGGACGTATACCACGGTGCATCCTTCGCCTCAGCTGCGACCGATGCTCGTATAGGCGAACCCCGCCGTCCGAACGTCTTCCGGGCGATAGATATTGCGCAAGTCGACCAGCACCGGCGCCTTGGCGAGTCGCTTGATCCGCGCGAAGTCGAG
>NZ_SJXI01000121.1:0-10241 GCF_004337455.1 Parafrankia sp. BMG5.11
GCTCGCACGCTCGCGGAGTCCACGATCACCGACGACCAGTCGACCTGCCCGGCCCCGCCGTGGGCGTCGAGGACCGCCCGGTGCAGCCGGAACCAGACCCCCGCCTGGGTCCAGGTCTGGAACCGGCGGTGCGCCGTGGGTACCGACACCCCGAACTCGGCAGGCAGATGCCGCCAGGCGCACCCCGCCGTCAGCACGTAGACCACCGCAGTGAACACCGCCCGATCCTCTATCGGCGCGGTCCCACCACCCTGGTGGCGGGTCTCGAACCGGGGCAGCAGCGGTTCCACCAGCTCCCACAGATCGTCCGGGACCAGCCGCAGAGCGAGGCGGTCGCTCACATCTCAAATCATGCAAGAAGATCCACTACATCCACGTGAGACACGCTCTTAGCTTGCCGCGCGCATCTGCCGATTGGTCTACGGCACCGTATGTCGGGGTTGGACGATTCCGCTGCAGGCTTAGCCCCCTACGTGGCTGGCTTCTCGGCCGGGACGTGCCGAGATATGCGCGTTTCGAGGCGTTCGGGGTCGTCAACGAGTTCGGTGGTGAGTGCTCGGTCGAGCGTGTCGCCGTGGTTGAGTACACCGGCGTGATGGGCGGTCCGCAAGGTGAGGCCAGTAAGAGATCGCTAGAACGACGGTTGTTGGTTCTCCGTCCTCGATGTGAGGTTGACGTGTCGGTTTCGTCTGTCACTGCCTCGGGTCGCATTGCCGGGGAGGAACGCGAATTCGTCGCCGTCGAGGTCGAGACGGCCGTAGTGTGGTGCGGCGAAATGGGCTGGGAACAGCAGTGCGTCTTCTTCGTACAGCCTGCTGAACAGCCTCCGGCGGGTTTCTATGGCTGCTGCGAGGTCGTCGCAGCCTGGCAGGTGCAGCTTCGGCCTGGACACTTGGGCCGGGTGATGGAGCGCGTCCCCGGTGAGGTAGGCATGCGCACCCTCGGAGGTGAGGCGGAGCATCGAGTGTCCGAAGGTGTGACCGGGTGCTGCCTCGACCGACAGGCTCGGCGAGATCGGGTAGGGGGCGGAGATGATCTTGGCGAGGCCAGCTTCGACGACGGGACGTACGCATTCGTCGAACACGTTGAGGTCGCCAGTGGTGCCTGAGTCGGCCTGTGGGGCGCGGTCGGGGTCGGGTGAGCGTGTGTCCCAACGCCGGTATTCCGTGTCGACGAAGAGGTAGACGGCGTTCGGGAAGGTGGGTGTCCATCTCTCGTCGACGCGCATGGTGTTCCAGCCGCAGTGGTCGTGGTGCAGGTGGGTACAGAACACGACGTCGATTGTTTCCGCGGGTGCGCCGGCTGCGGCCAGGCGTTCGAGGTAGGGCAGGTCGAGGTCGTCGAAGTATGAGACGCCGCGCTTGCGGCCGTTGCCGTTGCAGGGGTCGACGAGCACGGTCAGGCCGTCGACGCGGACGACCCAGCTGTGGTTGGAGAACTGGAAGGTCATCGTCGCCGGGTCGAGGAATCCGTCGGGCAGCGGGGTGATGCGCCGAGCAATGAAGTCCTTGTCGTCTGTGAGTGCGATGAACGGGACGGGGAGGTATTGCTCTTCTACGCGGTCGATGCGGGCCGCGCCTACGCTGACGGTGGTGCCTGACGTTTCTGTCATGGGTTTACCCTTCCTCTTATGGCTGGGTCCCGAGACTGCCGTCGGTGGAGCTGGTCGGCGGCAACGCGCGGATCCATCGCGCGAGGCGGTCCCAGAGCAGGCGGCGGGTGCCGGCGGCGTTGTGGCAGTGCCCGGATTTCGGCAGCACGAACAGGGTGACGTCGAGGGAGGAGTAGTAGGCCCGGGCCTCGTCGTGGTGGCGGGGTGTGGAGTCGCGTTCGCCGAGGCCGATGAACACCGGGCAGCGGAGGCGTCCCGCGTGGTCGGAGGCGATGAACGGGACGATCGACAGTGGGCCGCTGACGCCTGGCAGGTGGGTGTTTGTCAGGTCGTCGGTGGCGATCACGTCTGCGGGTACGTCGTCCCAGTAGAAGTGGTGACGCATGGCTGTCATGGTCCGGTCGGCCGCGAACGGCGTGTCGAACGCGCCGGACCTGGCAGGCTCCATGATTGCCTCCAGGCTGGGCACGCCGAGCACGCCGGTGCCTATGCTGGCGTGGGTGTCGGCCCAGGTGATTATTGGTCCTACTGTCCCGTATCCGAGCGGTGCGACGGCGTCGAAGCTGCCGTGCAGTGACTGCTGGAAGATGGCGAGCATGGCGCCCATCGAATGGCCGACTCCTACGGTCGGGCCGAGTTCGAGCGGGCCGAGGTCGGGTAGGAGTGAGCCTTTCACGGCGCGCTCCGTCAGCTCGGCGAGTGTCGCCGCGTTCGCCGCCGCGACGACGTCGGGTGTGAGTTCGGCGGCTCGGGGGTGCCGGGAGCTCTCGCCGGTGCCGATGTGATCGACGGCGATGACGAGCATGCCGTGGCCGGCCATGTGCTCGCCGAAGCTGTAGCCGGTGCGGCCGGGGACTTCGAGGTGCCAGTACGCCTTTGTGTAACTACCGCCGGGCAGGCAGAAAAGTAACGGCACCGGCCCCGCTGTTCCGGCTGTGGGCGGGAATACCCAGGTGGTGACGTGGTGGCGCCCGTCGATCGGCACGCGGCCCGTGACGTCGACGACGGCAGTGGCTGGGGTGGTCATCGGTGGTGTCCTAACAGGCGCAGGGCGGTGTCCGCCAGCTCGAAGAGCAGGGGTTGGTCGGTTACGCCGCCGGCCTTGGCGAGGTCGAGGGCGATGTCAATGTCCTTGCGCAGGACCGGTGCGTGTTGCGCGATGCCGGAGGTGTCGAAGTCGGAGCGCGCCAGGATCGCGGCGGCGCGGCTTCCGCCGCTGCCGTTGGCGAGCACCCTGGCGAGGGCAGCACGGTCGACGCCCAACCCGTCGGCGAAACCGAACGTCGTGAGGCCGACGGCGATCTGCGCGGTGAACACGAGGTTGTTCAGCGCCTTGGCGACCTGGCCGCTGCCGAGGGCGCCGAGGTGCAGGACGGGGTCGCCGAAGGTTTCGAAGACCGGACGGCACCGGGTCAGGGCGACCTCGTCGCCACCGGCCATCACGAGCAGCCGTCCCGCTGCGGCACTCGGCGCGCCGCCGCTGACGGGCGCGTCGATCAGCGTGACGCCGTGGCCGGCGGCCTTCTCCGCGAGGCGGTGGCAGGTCGCAGGGTGGATCGTGGAGTGGACGGCTATGACGCCGCCGGGGGCCATGCCGGCGAGGACGCCGTCGGGGCGCAGCAGTATGTCTTCGACGTCGGCGTCGGCGACCACGCAGAGGCCGACGAGGTCGCTGGCGGCCCCGACCTCGGCGGGCGTCGAGACGACGGTGGCGGCGGTATCGGCAAACGGCGCCACCGTTTCCGGGCGACGCCCCCAGACGGTGAGCGGGTAGCCGTCCTCGACGACTCGACGTGCCATCGGCGCGCCCTGGCTGCCGAGCCCGATGAACCCGACTCGCACCATCAGACAACCTCCTCGAACGCGGGCGACGACGCCCGTAGCGAACGTTCCATAGGACGGACGAGCACGATCCGAAACAGCGCGTCGTTCCGTGGCAGGACCGACCGGAGTGCTCATTGGTAATCGCTGACGAGCCGGGCCAGGTAGGCGTCGAGGTCGGCGGCCCGTTCGCGGAGCTCGTCGGCCGCCTCCGGCGCGGTGAGGAGCAGGAACCGGTCCTGGACGACGGCGTCGGCCACGAGCTCGCCGACGGATTCCGCGTCCACGACGGGAAAGCTGGGGCCTCGTGGCGGGTTCGGATCGCCGTAGAAGCTGATCTGTTCGATGATGTTGGTGGCGACGCCTGCCGGGCACAGGCAGGTCACTCCGATGCCCCGGGGCCGAAGGTAGAGGGCCAGTGCCTCGGACAGGCCGACGACGGCGTGCTTCGTCGCGGTGTAGGGGAGGCGGTCGAAGCCGTAGGGCAGCAGGCCTGCGGTCGACGCGGTGTTGACGACGTGGCCCGACCCCTGTTCGAGGAGCAGCGGCAGGAAGACGAGGTTGCTGCGCACGACGCCCAGAAGGTTGACGTCGACGACGCGCTGCCACGCCTCGAACGGGATGTCTTCCGGGGCGCCGACGGCGAGGATGCCCACGTTGTTCATCACGATGTCGATGCGCCCGAACCGGTCCAGGGCGAGATCCCGGGCGGCCTCCAGATCGGCGAGGCTGGTCACGTCGCACTTCGCCGCCGCGGCATGGTCGCCGCACTCGGCGGCCACCGTGGTAGCGCGGGCGCCGTCGACGTCGGTCACGACGACCCGGGCACCGCGGGCGGTGAAGGAACGGGCCGCGGCTCGGCCGATACCGCTGCCAGCTCCCGTGATCAGTGCGACCGCGTTGTCGAGGTCCACGCTCATTGCTGATCTACTCCGTTGGTCAAAGGGACGTCTGGCGTTTGATCACAGGAACGTCCGCCAGGCGACGCCGGCGGGGTCGGTGCCGTCGAGGGTCGCGAGTGCGGCCTCGGAGACCGGGGCCTCGAGGAAGCCGACCATGCCGTCGAGGAGGCTCATCACCTCGACGGCGAAGGGAAGGACGGCCTGACCGCCTGACCGGGCCCGCTCCCGGTCAGCACCGGCGTGCACGATGGACGTCATCGCGTGGGTGATGCGGTGGGTACGCAGCGGCTCGGCGATGTGCGGCAGCAGCGCCTTCAACTGCTGGTCGAATGCCGTCACCGAGCTCCGGAACTCCTCCGGCATGCTCTCGAACACGTCACGGCGGCCGCACTGCCAGAGCATCGCCACGAAGTTGAGGTAGTGGCTGCCGGGCTGCTCGCTCTGCTCCAGGACCGTCCGAAGCTGGCACTCGACCCACGAGCGCAGATCCTTCGGGCGCAGCTCGGCGACCAGCAGGGTGCGCCGCTCGTGCAGGCGAGGAAGCCGATACTCGAAGATCGCTTGGGCCAGTTGGTCCTTCGAGCCGAAGTGGTACTGCACCACCGAGTTGTTGCCGTTGCCTGCCGCCACCCTGATCTGGCGCATCGACACCCCCTCGATCCCGTGCAGCGCGAACAGGCGCTCCGCGGCGAGCACGATCTGTTCCTTCGTCGAGCGAGTCACCATCGGCATGGCTGCATAGAAGCACTCTGGACGAAAGTGAGTCAATCCTCTTACAGTTCGGCAACACGTCTCATGCAGCGCCGGGAGGTACCCGCGTGACCCACCCGCCAGCCGTCCAGACCTACCGCGAGGTCATGACCGTCGACCCGCCTGTCAAGACCACGCCGTTCGAACAGGCGACCCACGAGTTCGTGTTCGGCCAGGTCTGGCCGAGGCCCGGACTCAGCCGCCGCGACCGCCGGTGGGTCACCCTCACCTGCGTCGCGGCGGCCGACTCGCCGCAACCCATCGACGACCACGTCTACGCCGCCCTGAACAGCGAAGACATGTCCCTGGAAGAGATGCTCGAGTTCGTGCTGCAGTTCGCCGTCTACTGCGGCTGGCCCAAGGCGTCCCACGTCGAAGGCGTGATCCGTCGGCAGTGGGTGCGTATCCGGACCGCACGCGGCGAGGACGCGACGCCGTGGCCGATGCTGGCCGATGCCACACTCGGCCCGAACGACTGGGCCCAACGACTTGAGCGCGGCGTGAAGGAATTCGAGGACGTCAACGGCTTGCCGGCACCCAAGCCCGACTCGCCGTACACCCACGCAGGCATCCTCAGCTACGTGTTCGGCCACGTCTGGCAGCGGCCGGGCCTCAGCCGCCGCGACCGCCGACTCGTCACCGTCGCGAGCGTCGCCGTCGACGACTCGCCGATGCCGTTGATCGCGCACGTCGGCGCCGCACTGCAGTCCGGCGACATCACCAAGGCCGAGATGGACGAGGTCGTACTGCAGTTCTCGGCCTACTACGGGTTCGCCAAGGGCGAAGCGCTGCAGGCGAGCGCGGACGACGCCTGGGCTCGCCTGCACGGGTAGCAGCTCACGACAGTGCCGGCACCGTCCGCCCCTGCACCGGTGGGCGGGGCAGGAGGTAGCGGCGGCTACGACAGGGCGATGACCCGGCTCTCGATCGACCGGCCACACCGAAAAACACTGCAGTACCTCGACTGACCCAGTGCGACGGTGAACCGGTAGCCGGGATATTCCTCACAGGAAATACTCAGAAAGCGGGCTGTCGACGCCGCGCGCGGTTGACCCCGCCAAGCAGAGTCGGCACAGAGGGAATAAAGAGAGTCTCCCGCAGGGCCACTGTCATCTGTGATGGTAGCGGCGCCGGCCCGCGCTGTTCTCGCCCACCTGCCCTCCGTGTGAACCTCGAAAAACTTTCAACTAAGGCGTTAACGCCGTCGTTCGCTGTTGACGTCATGTGTCGCTCTCTGACCGGCGACCTGTCGGACTACTCGACCATTAGATGGGAAGAACATGCACCTTACGACCGTACCGCCCGGCAGTCTGGCTCAGTCACGGGCGCGGCGACCGATCGCGAGAAAGCGTTTAGCAGCCTTATCCGCCTTATCTGCTAGCCTGCTTTTTGTCGCCGCGTGTAGTTCTGGCGACGACGGCTCAGCTGAAACACCTGCCACTGGCGGGAACACAGCGGACGTGCTCGGGCCATCGGCGCCGGCGCAGGGCGAGCCGGTACGGATCGGTCTGGTCACCGACGGCAAGAGCGCCGGCGCGGACACGTCCGTCGAGCCGGCGGCGGCCGACGCGACCGTCGCGTTCCTGAACGAGCGCCGCTCCGGTATCGGTGGTAGGCCCATCGAGCTGGTGAAGTGCGAGACGCTGGGAGACCCCGCCAAGGGCACCGACTGCGGAAACCAGATGATCGAAGAGGACGTCGTCGCCGTCCTCATGGGCAACTCGGCTGTCTCGGACAGCGTCTGGGAGCCGCTGCACGAAGGACACGTCCCTGTGGTGCTGTTCGCCTCGAGCGGTGCCGGCCCGCTGGCCGATGGCGAGTCGACCTTCATCCTGACCGACTCCTCCTTCGCCGTAATCGACCTTCCCGTGCAGCTCGCGGAGGAACGGGACGCCACAAAGGTGACGTCGGTCGTGATCGACGTGCCGGCCGCGCTGAACCTCGTACAGAACGTCGCCCCGGCGCTGTTCGAGGACGCGGGCATCGACTTCGATCTCGTTCCGGTGCCACCGGGCACGGCTGACATGACGCCGCAGATGCAGAACGTCGTGGACGGCGACACTGGGGTCGTGTTCATCGTGGGCAACGACGCGTTCTGCATCAGCGCCATGAACGGCCTGCGGGCCGTCGGGTACGAAGGCCAGATCAGCGCCATCTCGCAGTGCATCACCGACGCGACGCGCAAGGGTGTTCCCGGGGACCTGCTGGAAGGGACGGTCGTCGCCGCCTCGGCGCCGATCGGGCTCGACAACTCCTCGACCCGCCTCTACAACGCCGTCGTGGAGACCTACGGCGACGACGTCGACACCAGCCAGGTCCTCGGGATGAGCATGTTCACGACGATTTCCGCCCTCCAGTCGGGCGTCGAAGGGATCACCGGGGACGTCACCTCCGAGTCCATCATCGCCGCACTCAAGTCGATGCCGGAGAAGGACCTTCCAGGCGTGGAGGGCATGCGGTTCCGCTGCAACGGCAAGGCCGACCCGAAATCACCCTCGGTCTGCGTCCGCGGAGGCCTCGTCACGACGCTGAACTCCGACGGCCAACCCGCCGAGTACAAGGCGCTCGGCGTCACTCCGATCGAGGACTGAACCGGCTCAGGTTCAGCAACGCAGGCTTGACCGGAACAACGTCGGGAGATCGTGATGGACCGCGTCGCTTCGCTCCTTCTCGGGCTGGGTAACGGGGGAGTGTACGCGGCGCTCGCGGTCGCGGCCCGAAAACCCGGTCGATGCTGGAAATCTTCCCTGCTCTGGAGCGGCGGTGGACCCTACCCGCGGGGGCGTTGTCCGGCGGCGAGCAACAGATGCTCGCGATGGCACGGGCTCTGATCCAGCAGCCCAAGGTGCTCCTGGTCGACGAGCTCAGCATGGGCCTGGCACCGCATGTGGCCGAGGCGCTGTTCGACACCGTCCGCCGCATCGCCACCGACCACGGCAGCGCCGTAGTCCTCGTCGAACAGCACGTGAACCTCGCGCTCGAAGTCGCCGACACCGCCGCCGTCCTCAACCACGGCACCATCGTCCTACGAGGCCCCGCCACGGAACTCGCCAACGACACCAAACGCCTCGAGCGCACATACCTCGGCACACTCGGGACAAGTGGAAGAGGACTGACCTCATGCCTACGATCGGAATCGCGACGGGCGCAGGGCGCGGAATGGGAACTGCGTGCGCGGCACGGCTTGCGGACATCGTCGACGTCCTGCTCCTGGTTGACAAGGACGATGGATCAGCGGTAAAGACAGCGAAGAGCCTCGTCGGCGACGACCGGAGAGCCAAGGTCGAACCGTTTCCCCTCGACGTCACGGACCGCGAAGGTCTGTCATGTCTGTCGTCGCGGGTATCGGAATTGGGCACGCTGCGCGCTGTCGCACACGCCGCAGGCATCTCTCCGACCATGGCCGACTGGCGTCAGGTCCTGACCGTCGACCTCGTCGGCACCGCCCTACTCAGCGAAGCGCTCTTACCCTTGACGACGCAAGGCACAGCCGTCGTCCACTTCGCCTCGATCGCGCCGCTGCTCGACCCAAGCGGGGCGAATCCGGCCGCTGAGGCTGCGCTCGACGACCCACTCGGGGCAGGTTTCCTCGAGCGGATACACGAAGCAGTCGGATCCACGATCGAGGACTCCGGAATAGCTTATATCTGGGCGAAACGTGGGGTCCAACGGCTTGTGCAGCGCGAAGCCACCCGGTTCGGCCGGCTCGGCGGCCGGGTCTGCTCCGTGTCACCAGGCATCATCGACACCCCCATGGGCCGGCAGGAGGCAGCGACTCGATCTACCAACGACTGGCTGGTGGAACAGACGCCGCTCGGCCGAGAGGGCCACGCCGACGAAGTGGCTGCTGCGGTGGCCTTCCTGCTGTCCAACGAAGCGAGCTTCGTCAACGGGATCGACATCCCAGTCGACGGCGGCGTGATAGCTGCCCTACGGACCGCCGTTCGTCTGGGCCAAGACCGCCGACGAGATCCTTGAGACCCTCGCCGCCTACTGCCAGCGAATCAGCGACTCAGGACACTAGGCGGTGAGGAGCGCTTCGACCTCGCGGCCCCAGTCCGGATACATCGCGGCCTTCCGGGCGTGCATCGCGAAGATCGCCTGATGCAGCCCGGGATCCAGATCGTCGGACAGTCGCACCGCCGACAGCCTGGCCAGCCTCCCCAGGATCACGTCGTCACCCTTCACATGCACCGGGTCGTGCATGTACCGCTCCAGCGCGTCCAGGTCCGGGATCGCCGCGAGGTAGGCGTGGGTGAATCCCTCAGCGGGGTCACCGAGATCCTGCCCGACGGCGGCGAACGCGACCGACCCGGTCGAGGCCGTGCGCCGCATCGTGGCCAGCACCTCCGCCTTCTCATCCTCGGTGACGTCGTTCCGAAAGCTGAACCGCAGCACGTTGACGATCAACGAAACTCCCCTGCTCGTTATGCACCAATCAGTGCACTTTAGCGCACCAGCACGTGCGATAGCTATCCTTGCCTGGTGGGCGCAGCGAGGCCGGACGGAGCGAGAGGCCGGATCGACAAGCGGCAGGCGATCCTGGACGGCGCGTTCACGATCTTCGCCCGGGACGGATACCACACGGCGGGGATGGACGCGATCGCCGCCGAGGCGAAGGTCGCGAAGCACACCCTCTACAACCACTTCGGGGACAAGGAGAACCTCTTCCGCGAGGTGGTCGCCGCCCTGTCCGACCAGGCGCTGGCCCGTAACCTCGCCGCCGTCGAACAGCTCCGCGAGCAGGGCGATCTGGCCGCGATGCTCACCGAGACCGGTCGTTGCCTGGCCGAGTGCTACTGCGATGAGCGTTCGTCGGCGCTCCGGCGGCTGCTGCACTCGGAGATCACGACCATGCCGGACCTGCTCGACATCGTCCGCGACCGGGCGAGCGACCGGGTCAACGACGCGCTGGCGGCGCGGCTGGCCAGACTGGCCCTGGCCGGCCGGCTGGATCTCGGCGGCGACCCCGCGATCGCCGCCGAACAGTTCGGCGCCCTGCTCACGGGCTCGCTGGAGGCCCGCTCCCGGCTGGGAACTAGGAAGATCCCCCAAGCGGAGCTGCGGGCCGTCGCCGGACAGGCAGCCGCGACCTTTCTCCGCGCCTTCGGCACCGAGTCCTAGTACTGAGTCGTTTTCGTGCGCCCAGCAGACTG
>NZ_SJXI01000122.1:0-28302 GCF_004337455.1 Parafrankia sp. BMG5.11
ACCTTGCCGTCGAGCTTTCCCACCTGCGTCTCCTTGGCTGATGGTCCACCTTCCATCACGGGAGGTGGACAGGGATCTGCTGGAGCGCCACCCTGGCTTCGAGGCGGGCCAGTGCGGTACCGGGACCGTGGTGTGTGCCGAGGCCGGAGGTCCGCAGCTGGCCGACTGTTCCTCGGGGCCGAGGTCGAGGCCGGAAAGGTGCGTCATAGGCGCCTCCGCGCCTCGATCGCGTCCTCTCGCGCCGGCGCCGAAGCGGTACGGGAAGCCAGCCCTCCTGGACATTAAACGCTAGTTCAGCATCACGGCTGCGTGGCGTCAACCAGAACGCGGGCAGGATCGCCGTTCACGGGGCGGGGGGTGGGCGCTCGGAGGTCCCCGGTCCCTCCTCCGCTCCGTAGGACCGCCGGGAGACCGGCCTGCGCTGGTCCAGGCCTACTTGCTCGGTCTCCGGTGAAGCTTGTACGGTCGTTCAGTAACCCCGTGGAGACCACACTGATCCGTGCCGTGAACGAACACCTCGGCGGCGGCACCGTGAGCGAACCTGACGCCGAACGGAGCTGTTCGACGTCGTTCTCACCGTCGTCCTCTACTAGACCATGGCCTGGTTCTTCCGTTCGCTGGAGATCGAGGTCGACCCGACAAGTCCGGAGCCGCCACGGCAATGAAAGCGTCACGGTTCGCCTACCATGCGCCGTCCACTCTTGCTGAGGCGCTTGCTCTGCTCGCCGAGCACGGTGACAGCGCGAAGGTCCTGGCCGGGGGCCAGAGCCTGATTCCCATGCTCGCGATGCGACTCGCCGTCTTCGACCACCTCGTCGACCTCGGCCGGATACCCGAGCTGGCCGGCATCGACCATCAGGGCGACACCGTCCGCATCGGTGCCGCCACCACCCACACCGCAGTCGAGTCGTCCGCCGACCTCGCCAGGACCGTCCCGCTGCTGGCCCGCGCCGCCCCGTTCATCGGCCACTTCCAGATCCGCAACCGGGGCACGGTCGGCGGCGCGATCGCCCACGCCGACCCCGCCGCCGAGTTCCCCGCGGTGGCGCTCGCCCTCGACGCGCAGCTGGAGACCGTCTCGCCGCGCGGGGCGCGCACCATCCCCGCCGAGAAGTTCTTCCTCGGCACCTGGAGCACCGCCCTCGCCGACGACGAGATCCTCACCGCCGTGAACTTCCCCGCCTGGCGCGGCAGGACCGGGCACGCCGTCGAGGAGCTCGCCCGCCGCCACGGTGACTTCGCGATCGCCGGCGCGGTCGTCGCCGTCGAGCTCGACGGCGACGACCGCGTCCGCCGCTGCGGCATCGGGCTGCTCGGTCTCGGCTCCACGCCCGAACGCGCCACCGCCGCCGAACAGGCCGTGACCGGCACTGCGGCCGGCGAGATCGACCCTGTCGAGGTCGGGCGGGCCGCGATGTCGACGCTCCAGTCCGTTCCGGCCGACCTGCACGGCTCGGCCGACTACCGCCGGCGCGTCGGGGCCGCGATGGTCACCCGAGCCTGGCAGCGCGCGCTCCGGGAGGCTCACGATGGATGAAGTACAGATCAGACTGCGCGTCAACGGCCTGGAGCGCCGCGGGCGGGTGGAGCCACGGCTGACGCTCGCCGACTTCCTGCGGGAGCACTGCCATCTGACCGGCACGCACCTCGGCTGCGAGCACGGGGTGTGCGGTGCCTGCACGGTGCTGCTCGACGGTGCGGCGGTGCGCGCGTGCCTCGTGCTCGCGGTGCAGGCCGAGGGCCGCGAGGTCACCACGATCGAAGGCCTCGGCACACCGGAGAACCTCTCGCCGGTACAGGTCGCCTTCCAGGAGAACCACGGCCTGCAGTGCGGGTTCTGCACGCCGGGTTTCGTCGTGTCGGTCACCGCCCTGCTGCGGGACAACCCCGACCCGACCGACGAGGAGATCCGCGCGGGCCTGTCCGGCAACATCTGCCGCTGCACCGGCTACCAGGGGATCTTCAAGGCGGTACGGGCCGCGGCCGGTAACACACCGTGATCGACGGTCGGTCGCGCCGCCGCACGGGCGGGACGCCCGCGGCCCGGTCCCCGGGGGATGCCGTGGCGGTCGGCCGCCCGTTCCTGTCGATGCCGACCCTCCGCCCGGGGCCGGCCTGTCCACCGCTGTCCGCCCCTGGTCGTGGGCCCTACCTGCCTGTCGGTGAATGAGATCATGGATCTGAGCAACGAGTTCCGCGTCGACGCGAGCCCGGCCGTCACCTGGTCGGTCCTCACCGACCTCGAACGCATCGCGCCCTGCCTGCCGGGAGCCCAGCTTCAGGAGGTGGAGGGCGACGAGTACCGCGGCATCGTGAAGGTCAAGGTCGGCCCGGTCACCGCGCAGTACAAGGGCACGGCGACCTTCCTCGAACGTGACGAGGCCGCCCACCGGGCCGTCCTGAAGGCCGACGGCCGGGAGACCCGCGGCCAGGGCAACGCGTCGGCCACCATCACCGTGACGCTCGTCCCCGACGGCACCGGCACCCAGGTCAGCGTGCTGACCGACCTGCGCATCACGGGGAAGGTCGCCCAGTTCGGCCGAGGTGTGATCAGCGACGTCAGCGCCAACCTGCTTGGGCGCTTCGTCGAGTCCCTGGAGTCCACGGTGCTCCGCGGCGACACCACCACCCCCGCCTCACCCACCCCCGCCTCACCCACCGCCGGGGACCCCGTCCCGGCGGCTGCGCCGGCCACGAGCGCGGCGAGCGGGCCGGTCGAACCCGCACCCGCGGTCCCCGGTCCCGGGCTCCCGCCGGCACCCGCCCCGGCCGCCCCCGGGGCACGCACCATCCACCAGCCCGAACCCGAGCCCGTCAACCTGTTCGACGCCGCCGGCTCACCGGTCGTCAAGCGCCTCGCCCCGGTCCTCGTGGCCTTTGTCGCGGGCTGGTTGCTGAGCTCTCTGTTCCGCCAGGGTCGCGGCTGAGTTCCGCCTCTCCACTACCGTTCGAAGGGCGCCATGGGCAACCCCGCTGCCACGACAGCCACCGCCACGCCGACCGCCGCCCGTTACGCGGGCACCCGGGTGAACCGGGTCGAGGACCCACGACTGCTCACCGGGCAGGGAACCTACGTCGACGACGTGATGCGTCCGGGGATGCTTCACGCGTGCTTCGTGCGCAGCCCGTTCGCCCGCGCGCGCATCGTCGGCATCGACATCTCGGCGGCGGTGGAGCTGGAGGGCGTGCACGCGGTGTTCGTCGCCGCGGACCTCAACCCCGACATCCGCGAGCAGTGGTACGCGATCGTCGGCCGCGACAGCCCGGACACCCCGCGCCCGGCGCTCGCCCAGGACGAGGTCCGGTTCGTCGGTGATCCCGTCGCGCTCGTCATCGCGGACAACCGCTACATCGCGGAGGACGCCGTCGAGCTGGTGGACGTGGAGTACGACCCGCTGCCGCCGGTCGTGTACTACGTCGACGCACAGGAGTCGACGGAGCTTGTGCACGGGCAGTATCCGAACAACGTGGCCGGCCGGCTGGACAGCGGCGCGACGGATCAGGTGGACGAAGTGTGCGCCACCGCGGCGCTCGTCGTCGAGGAGACGATCTACCAGCAGGCGTACGCGCCCGTCCCGATGGAGACCCGCGGCATCGTCGTGGAATGGTCCGGCGGCGAGCTCACGATCTGGGCGGCATCGCAGTCGCCGCACGAGCTGCGGGCGTTCGCCGGGCGGCTCCTCGGCCTGCCGGAGCACCGTATCCGCGTGATCATGCGGGATGCCGGCGGTGGCTTCGGCCAGAAGGTCCTGGCTCTGCGCGAGGACATGTGCATGCTGCTCGTCGCGCGGAAGGTGCCGGCGCCGGTCAAGTGGATCGAGGACCGGCGGGAGAACCTCATGGCGGCCAACTCCGCGCGCCACGAGCACGGGGCCATGCGCTTCGCCTTCGACGAGGACGGCGTGATTCTCGCGGCGCAGATCGACCACGTCCAGGATGTGGGCGCCTATCCCACCCCGTGGCCGGTGGGCACCGCCGCCGCGGTCTGCCTGATGTTCCCCGGCCCCTACCGCGTCCCGGCCGCGGCCTGGTCGACGACGTCGGTGTTCTCCAACACGCTGGGTCGCAGCGCCTACCGGGGGCCGTGGCAGTACGAGTCCGTCGCCCGCGAGGTGCTGCTCGACGTGGCCGCGCGGCGGATGGGCATCGATCCCGTCGAGCTGCGCCGGCGCAACTTCCTGGCCCGTTCGGACATGCCGTACGTGAACCCGTGCCACATGCCGTACGACCACATGTCCCCGCGCGAGGTGTTCGAGAAGGCACTGGAGCACTTCGACTACGACGCGTTCCGCCGCGAGCAGGCCGAGGCCCGGGCGAACGGCCGTTACATCGGTATCGGCACCTGCAGCTACGTGGAGCCCACGACCTCCGCGATGGGCTTCTACGCGACGGAGGGCGCCACGGTCCGCATCGAGCCGAGCGGCACGGTCAACGTGTATCTCGCCGGCGGCTCGACGGGCAACAGCCTGGAGACCACCGCCGTGCAGATCGCCGCCGACACGCTCGGCGTCGACATCAGCGACGTCAACACGATCCAGGGGGACACCGCGATCACGCCCTTCGGCGGGGGGACCGGCGGCAGCCGCAGCGGTTCGATGATCGCTGGCGCGGTCGGGGTGACCGCGGGCGAGCTGCGCGAGCGCATCATCGCCATCGCGGCGCACCGCCTGGAGGCGGCGGCCGAGGACATCGAGCTCGCGGACGGGCGGGCCACCGTGCGCGGCACCCCCTCGATCGGCCTGTCGCTCGCCGAGATCGCGAACCTGGCGTACTTCGATCCCGCCGCGCTGCCGCCCGGTGTGCAGCCCGGGCTGGAGGCGAGCGGCCGGTACCAGGCGCAGGCACCGATGCTGTGGGCCAACGCCACCCACGTCTGCACCTGCGAGGTGGACACCACGACCGGGGTCGTCACCTTCCTGCGCTACCTGGTCAGCGAGGACTGCGGCCCGCGGATCAACCCGAGCGTCGTCGAGGGCCAGATCGACGGCGGGACCGTGCAGGGCATCGGCGGGGCCCTCTACGAGCACCTGGCCTACGACGAGGACGCCAACCCGGTCGCCACCACGTTCATCGACTACCTGCTGCCGACCATCGCCGAGGTGCCGCTCATCGAGCACGTGCACGTCGAGACGCCGGGGCCGGGCCCGGGGGGGTACAAGGGCGTCGGTGAGGGCGGCGCGATCGGCGCGCCCCCGGCCGTCATCAACGCGGTCGCGGACGCACTCGCGCCGTTCGGCGTCTCCGTCACCCGCCTTCCGCTCACGCCGGCGGCGATCGTCGCGCTCCTCGACGAACGGACGGCCGGATAGGAGACCGACGCCGGGCCGAATGCCGGTCGTCGCCATTCGGGCGGTGCGGTTCGTCGCCGGGCGAGCGTCACCCTGGCGAGCCGGCGAAGTATCCCCGCAGCCCGCGCAGGGCCTCGTCGAGGAACTCCTCGATCGTCCTGTCCTCGTGTTCCAGCCATTGTTCGTAGGCGGACAGGGCGAGCGCGAGGGTGACCTGGCCCACGGTACGCGGCAGCAGGTCGTCCGCGGTCAGATCGTGACGTTCGGCGACGTAGGAGGCTATGACCTCGCGCCACCGCCGGTACTTGAGAACGGAGTGGGCCTGCAGCGTGGGTGTTCTGAGCAGCAGGGTCATCCGTTGCCGGTGCTGGGCCGCGGCCTCGTGGTCCACGTGGTTGAAGGCGAGTACCGCGCGGTGCACGGCCTCGTGGACGGGGATGTCACGGGGCATGCCGGCCAGGGACTTCTGCAGTTCGACGAGGCTCTCGTCGAACTGCCCCCAGGGTATGTCGTTCTTGGACGGGTAGTACCTGAGCAGGGTCCTGCGCCCGACTCCCGCGGCGTCGGCGATCGCGTCCAGGGTGGTGGCGTCGAACCCCCGCTCGGTGAACACCGCGAAGGCCGCCCGCTCGATCGCGGCGTGATCGGTGACGGGTGGGCGGCCCTTCGGCCGTTTCGATGGGGTGGCCACGCGTACAAAATATGGGCGCTGTGACATCCGCGGGTCACGTCGGGTCTCCCGCTGCGCCCGGGACGAGGGCGCGCCGTGATGCCCGTCGGCCGTCCGGAGTCGGGCCCCGCGTTCACAGCCGTGGCGCCGCGGGCAGGGGCGGGCGCAGGCGCCCGTCACTGGCGGCCTCGCCGCTGTGGATCAGCTCGCACACGTTGTCGACCATCCGGCGCAGGATGCGCTCTCCTTCCTGGGCGGTGGCGGCGGTCGGGTCGCCGAGCACCCCGGACGGGGCGACGGCGGCCACTCCGCCGGTGACCAGGGCGGGTAGCAGCTCGTCGAGGGAGGTGGTGTTACCGGCTGCGGCCCGGGTCATGTCCACCTGGTCGGGTGCCAGGTGGAGCATGAGCGAGGTCTCGGTGAACCCGGCGTGCGCGTCGGCGGCGTCGGCTTCGCACGGCACCCACGCCACGTCGTGCCGTTCCTCGCGCAGCTGGGTGACGGCTTCGGTGAGGCCACGCAGGTTGCCGCCGTGGGCGTTGACGAACACCACCGGGCCGGACCAGGTGGACATCGAGCGGATCAGCTCGACCAGTACCAGGTGCAGGACCGGGCCGCCGATGGAGATCGTGCCCGCGAACGACTGGTGCTCACCGCTGGCGGTGTAGGTGAGGGGTGGTGCGACCAGGACGGGTTCGGCGGGGCGCCGCCGGAGGAGGAGCTGCGCCGCGCCTTCGGCCACCGCGACCGCGATCGTGGTGTCGGTGACCAGGGGCAGGTGCGGCCCGTGCTGCTCGCAGGACCCCACCGGCACCAGGACGAGCGGCCTGCCGGCGATGTCGGTCCAGGCCTGCCCCGACAGTCCCGTCCGGCCCGCGTCCGTTCGTGCCGCGTCTGCCCGGCCCGTGTCCGTCCTGCCCGCTCCGGTGGTCATCGCGCGGGCGCCGCGCCGAGCGTGCGGGGGAAGCCGTCGGGTACCAGGACGTCGTCCGGGGTCAGTTCGTGGATGGAGGAGTGCCCGAGGGACAGCAGGGCGGAGTCGATGCCGTTGCGCAGGACGTCCAGGACGTTCTCGACCCCGGCCTGCCCGCCGGCGGCCAGGCCCCACAGGTAGGCGCGGCCGATCATGACCGCCCGCGCGCCGAGCGCGAGTGCCTTCACGACGTCCCCGCCCCGGCGGATGCCCCCGTCCATGAGCACCTCGACGTCGGTACCGACCGCGTCCACGACCGCGGCCAGGGCCCGGATCGGGGCCGGAGTGCTGTCGAGGTTGTTGCCGCCGTGGTTGGAGACCGAGATCGCGCTGACCCCGGCGTCGCGGGCGCGGCGGGCGTCGTCCACCCGGGAGACGCCCTTGAGCATGAACGGCCCGTCCCACTGCTGGCGTAGCCAGGCGATGTCCTCCCAGCTCGGCGGGGGTGTCTGCATCCATTCGCCGTACGCGCCGAAGAACACCGGGGCCTGCTGGCCGGGTTCGGCCAGGTTCGGCACGCTCAGGTCGGGAAGCCGTCCGGTGCGCAGGTACTGGAGCAGCCACGCGGGCCGGGACACGCCCTGGGGTGCCAGCTTGACCATGGTCTTCAGGTCGAGCCGCTCGGGGATCCACGGGCTGCCCCAGTCGCGGCTGTGCGAGAACGACCAGTCCAGGGTGACGATCAGGCCGACCGCTCCGGCCTGCCGGGCGTGCTCCATCCGCCGGATCATCCAGTCCCGGGTGCCCATCCAGTACATCTGGAAGAACGTCTGCGGGTTGGCGGCGATGACGTCCTCGATCGGCTTGCTGGCGAACGAGGACAGGCCCATGGCGGTGCCCCGCGCGGCGGCGGCCCGCGCGACCGCCACCTCGCCGTCGGGGTGCACCGCCTGCACCCCGGTCGGGGAGATGAGCACCGGTAGGGAGATCGGCTGGCCCAGGACCGTGGTCTGCTGATCACGCTTGGGGGACAGCCCCGCCACGTGCGGCGCGAAGCCGAGCTCGTCGAACGCCGCGGTGTTGTCCCGGTAGGACACGCCGGCCTCCGAGCCGGCCAGCAGCGCGCTGTACACCGACTTCGGCAGCCTGCGCCGCGCACGCCGTTGTGCCTCGGCGACCGACTCGAACCATGTGCTGCTCATGCTCCACCTTTCGCGGCGCTCCCACGGGAGCAGCCGAGTGCGATCTCGTCTCAGCAGGCGGGGGGCGAACCCGGCCAGCGGGCTCTCGGCACACGCCGAGACCGGCGGTGCCGCCGGCGCGCGCCGGAGCGGATCAGCCAGCGCGTCCTGCCCGCGGCCTCCTCCCGGCGAGGAGCCGCTGTTCCCGGCATGCGAGAACATTAATGGCACTCGGGGCTAAAATGAAGCCCTGTCCCGAAATCGGGCGACCTGATCCCGCGGTTGCGTCAGGGCCAGGTTGGCGGGGCGCCCCGCGCGGTTCGCCGGTCGTATGTCCCTTGACGCGCGGATCCGGGTGGCACTAAACAGCTGTTTAGTGCGGTCGACGGTGCGTCACCAGCACTTCGAGCAGGGATGCGGAGGGGATCATGCCCGACGTCTCGATGATCATAGCCGGGGAGCGTCGAGCTGCCCGGTCGACCTTCGGTGTCGTGAACCCGGCGACGGGCGAGGTCCACGCGCAGGCTCCGGACTGCACCGCGGAGCAGCTGGACGAGGCGTTCGACGCCGCGGCGAAGGCCTTCGTCGGCTGGCGCGGGGACGAGGACGCGCGTCGGGCCGCCCTCGCCGAGGCCGCGAATCGACTCACGGCCTCGGCGGACCAGATCGGCCCGGTCCTGACCGCCGAGCAGGGCAAGCCCCTGAAGTCGGCGAAAAGGGAGGCGTTCGGAGCCGGCTACTGGCTCAAGTACTTCTCCCAGCTGGAGATACCTCGAGAGGTCATCCAGGACGACGCCCGTGCCCGCGTCGAGGTCGTGCGCCGCCCGGTGGGGGTCGTCGCGGCCATCACCCCGTGGAACTTCCCGATCATGCTGGCGACCTGGAAGATCGCGCCTGCGCTGCTTGCCGGGAACACGATGGTGCTCAAGCCGTCACCGTTCACGCCTCGCAGCACCCTGCTGATGGCCGAGATCCTCAGCGAGGTGTTCCCGCCGGGCGTGCTCAACGTCGTGTCCGGGGGAGACGAGCTGGGTAGGTGGATGACCTGGCACCCCACCCCGCGCAAGATCAGTTTCACCGGGTCGATCGCGACCGGCAAGCACATCGCCGCCTCGGCGGCCCCAGACCTCAAGCGCCTCACCCTAGAGCTCGGCGGCAACGATCCCGCGATCCTGCTCGATGATGTCGACCCCGCCGCCATCGTGGAGAAGCTGTTCCGGGGCGCCTTCGACAACAGCGGGCAGGTCTGCTCCGCCATCAAACGCCTCTACGTCCCCGAGGCGCTGCACGATCAGGTCGCCGACGCCCTCGCCGCCCGTGTCGCGGCGGCCAGGGTCGGTGACGGCATGGATCCGGACACCGAGCTCGGGCCGGTCCAGAACCGGCCGCAGTACGAGCGGGTCGGCGAGCTCGTGGCCGACGCGCTCGCGGGCGGCGCGACCGCGCTCACCGGCGGGGCCCCGGTCGGCGGCCCCGGCTACTTCTTCCAGCCCACCGTGATCACCGGGGCGGTGGAAGGCACCCGGATCGTCGACGAGGAACAGTTCGGCCCGGTGCTGCCGATCCTCCCGTACCGCGACGTCGACGAGGTCGTGGCCCGGGCCAACGCGACGACCTTCGGACTCTCGGGGTCGGTGTGGTCCGCGGACCCCGACCGGGCCGGCGCCGTGGCCGAGCGGCTGGAGTGCGGAACCGCCTGGGTCAACGCCCATGTCGCCCTCGGGCCTCACCAGCCTTTCGGCGGGGCGAGGTGGAGCGGACTCGGAGTGGAGAACGGCCCCTGGGGACTGGCCGGCTACACCGACATCCAGGTCCAGCACCGCGCCAGAGGCTGAGGCCGCCGTCAGACTGGCCGGCACGTTCGACTGCTGTCATGGCTCGCTGCCGGCCTCCGTCGAGGTTTCGAAACGCTGCAACAACCGTTCCACGAGAGCCAGTGCCTCGGTGTGGCCGTCGGTGATCCCGAGCATGTCCTCCGCCACGAAGCCACGGCTGACGACTCCGATCATGAACAGGATGATGGTGGGTGAGACCTGGGCCGGGTCGACTCCGCACTCCTCCAGCCGGCTCGAGAGGAGTTCGGTCTGCAGGCGCCGGAACTGCTTCGCGTACTCCGCGATCTCCTGGCGGATGCTCTTGCGGTGGTTCGCGAGCGCCATGAACTCGGTCAGCAGCGACGTGCCCGCGGGCTCGATGCTGGACTCCCACAGTCCGCGCAACGGTTGAGGTGATGTCAGGACGCGTCTCTGACGTTCGAGGTTCTTCTCGGCGCCGCGCCGGAAGAGAGCGAGGAACAGGTCATCCAATGTCGGGAAGTAATAGTGGATCAGTGCGGGTGTGACGCCGGCCGCGCTGGCCACACTGCGTGAGCTCACCGCGGCGTAACCCTCGTTTCGCATCAGTCGTTCGGTGGCGTCGAGCAGGAGCACGCGAGTCTTCGAGCTCTCGGTGCCGGTACGGCGTGGCGTGGTCATGTCCTCATTCTGGTTGACGCCGGCACGCAGCCATGCTGAACTTTTGTTCAGCGCGACGTGGGGAGAGTCTCACCGATCCGGCGCAGCTGGGTCGATCGTCCCGATGGCTGCCCCGGCGAGCCTCCGGCGCACGCCGACGTCCCCTGACGGTGGGTGACAGGCGAGGGTGGCGGTGTGACCTGCCGCGCGATCGCTCGCTGGTAATCCCCGACAAAGATCGCGGAGAGGGCTCCCCTGGTATCCCTTATCAGGATCCGGTGTTCTGCACGGCGGCAAGGGACGGGCTTGGCCGACCGTGCCAGAAGATTGCCAGGTCGTCACGGGCCCGGGTTGCGGCCACGAACAGCAGGGATGCGGCTGCGGTCGCTCGTTCGGAGGACTGTCCTCGCACCGTGCGACGACAACCGCGATGGTCCGCGACATCGCCATGCTGACGCGCGGCTCCTACCTCGATGCACTACGGGCGAGTCTCGTCGACCAGGGCTGGGTTACCGTGTCCGCTGATTCACTGGCTGCCGGGATGGCTCGACTCGTCCATGACTGGCCCGTCGGTGCCGTGGCGGAACGCAGACTCGACACCGGGGGTGCCTGGCAGATCGTTGATCCGAAGATGCCCGCGGTCGGTGCGGAATGGACCACCATTACCGGCGCCAAGGTCATGCTGGACCCGAAGACCAAGGGTTTGCACAAACCGTGCGCCGCGATGAAGCTCCTGCCCGCGCTGCCCGAGCTGAAACCCGTAGGAAAGCCCGTCGAGTACGTTCACATGAGTGAGATGGTGTTCATCGGAGAGAGCGTGGAGGTCTTCGACGACCCGGACGGCCCCAAGGACGCGGACTACCGCGAGATGCGGGTCTGGAAGGGCACGGGCGCCAGCTGTTCCTGGACCGCTCACTCCTGCCGCCCCTGCGAGACCCGCATTCTGTACCTGATCTGCGACGTCCCCACCAACATGATCGGAGAACCGGCCGGCTGAGGAGCCCGCCGGATAGTCGCACATCAGCCCGGCAGAGCGCCGTGGCCCGGGCGCAGGAATCCGCTGACGTGACCCCGGCCGTGCTCATCGTCTGCAGGTCATGTCGGCGCCGTCCATACGATGAAGCCCATGAACGCGGGTGACGGGGCGGCCGGAGCGGAGTCTCGAACCAGCGCCGAGCCGGAGGTGCTGGTCGTCGCCGATGCCGCGGCGTGGCGGGCATGGCTGGACGTGAACGAGGCCGTCTCCGACGGGGTGTGGCTGTTGCTGGCGAAGAAGGGCACCACGTCTCCGACCTCGCTGAGCTACGACCTCGCGCTCCAGGAGGCGTTGTGCAGCGGCTGGATCGACGGGCAGAAGAAGAGCATGGATGCGATGACCTTCCGGCAGCGGTTCACCCCACGCCGCAGGGCCTCGCTGTGGTCCGAGCGGAACATCGGCCTCGTGACGCGTCTGACGGAGGAAGGCCGGATGCGTCCCCGCGGGCACGCCGAGATCGAGGGCGCGAAGGCGGACGGACGCTGGGACCGGGCCTATCCGGGAGCTGCGAGGGCGCAGGTCCCGGATGACCTGGCGGCCGCGCTGACCGCCTCATCGGCTGCGGCGTCGGCGTTCGCGGGTTTGAACGGCCGTAACCGTTATGCGGTCCTGCACAGGATCATGACCGCGCCGAGTCCGTCGAGCCGGGCGAATCGCCTGGCGACGCTCGTCGGGATGCTCGAACGCGGCGAGACGCCTTACCCGCAGTGACCGGGTCGGATGCCGCGGCCTGCGTGACGACGACGTGATGCGGCTGCACCAAGTCCGCTTCGGGGTGACCAACCGACTTTCGACGTGCTTTACGAGCTTGGAGACGGACGGGCCGGGCACGACCTGGCTGACCGTGAGGTCCGCGGTCCGCAGCGAGATCTCCCTACGATCTTCTGGGTGATCTCTGGAGCCTTCTTGAGATCCTCAATTGATTCTTGGACCGGGGGAGTCATACCAGGCAGGTGCGCACCTCCGCGCCGTACTCACGTGTCGATCAGTAGCTGGTCGCGTGCGGTAGCGAACAGTTGCTGTTGGGCCGCCAGCTTCGTGGGCGTGGCAGCGGTGTCGAAGAGCAGCTGGTAGACATGGCCTGCTTTGCCCGCGACGAACAGCTCGACACGCTTACGGGGTTCGGCCTGGCCGGCCCAGTGATAGTCGATTTCCAGCCAGAGGGCGTCCTTGCCGCTCTGCCGGGTCGGGTGGGTGACGACCGTGAGGTCGGCCATGGAGGACTCGGTCGTGTCGCGGTACCAGGCGAGCTGTCCGGCAGAGGCAGCCTCGGGCGTCGATCCATACGAGGTGTCCCGCTTGACGCTCATGGCGTGGCCCTCGTTCGGGGAGTGCCAGGTGCTCTGGAGATCGTTGTCGACCACCTGAGTCCAGCCGTCCGGAACGGCGAAGGTGACGCTGAGACCGGGTGCGCTGACACGGCGCCAGCCACTTGGCAACACGGGCGGAGGAGACGCCTCCGGACCGGTCGGCGTGGCCGACGTGGTCGACGCGGATGAGGCCGGTGCGGCCGGCGTCTCGGAAACGCCCGAGGTCACGGGGGCACCGGCACCGTAGGCGAGGGACTGGTTAAGTGATGAACCACCGGTGAGCGGTACTCCGAACACCGCTAACAGAAGACCAGCCACGGCGACAATCGCCGAGACCAACGCGGCGATTTCCCCCACACTCATCCGCCGCCCCGCGTCACCCGGACTAATCACTTGGCTCCCCCGCCCCCTATATCACCTGCGCCATGGTGACATTCAACCGCGCGGTCCACACCCAGTTCACCTTCCAGGAATCCCACCACCGCCTGGCCCGCAAGATCTTCCATGGGCAGCGCGGGGAACTGCGCCAGGCCTACCGGGAAGGCCAGGAAGACCAGCTCGGCGCGCTGGGCCTGGTCCTCAACGCTGTCGTGCTGTGGAACACCCGCTACCTCGCCGCCGCAGCCGCACTGGCCGGGCACCTCCGCCAGATCGTCGTCGGCCAGGGGAGCGGGATCAGTCACGGGACCGATGATCCCGCGCGTCCCGCACCGGCGGTGTGGGCCGGAGCTGGCCGCGTACGAGGAGGGCTTCGTCACGGCGTGCGCCGCGACGGCACGAGGCACCGTGTGCGCCGTCCGGGACCCGGATACCGCGCACCCGAGCGCCCCGAAACCGCCGGCGCTGTGGCAAGTTGCCGAATGAACGTGGCCTGGTGTCGGAACCGCGCGAGTCGTGGGATGCCGAGCCCGTCCTATATCCAGGTGAGCCGGTGAGCACCGGGCGAGGAAAGGCCGGCGGCTCCGGTCGGACTGCCGGAGCCGCTACGGCTGCGCACCCTCCGCCGGCGGCTCGATGATGAGCTCCGGCATCCAGCCGCCCGCCGACGTGGCCAGCTCCTCGACGAAGTCGTCATCGGTACCCCCCGCAACCGCGGGGCTGGTACGAGGCCGAAAAAGTGGTATCCGCCCCACGCCGCCAGCAGCATGACGGTGGTCGGGTGGTCCTTCCGCGGCAGCGGCTCGCTCTGGCTGGTCAGTGCGGCGCCGAGTGTGTCACGGATCTCGGGAACGCGATCGCCCTCGCTCAGCAGCAGGCGGAACAGCCGGTCGAACCGGCGAATGCCGCGGAACATCCTTCGCGGGACCAGAACCTTTGCCTGCTGCGGGTCGTCGACCACGGGCATCGGTTGCCGGTCAGCGGCCGAAACCAGCACAGAATTGGCCGGACATGCAAAGACGGCCAAGGGTGTGGCGGCGATGATGAGCCGGCAGGGCACCGTCGGCGAACTCGGGAAGCAGGCGGCATCGGCCGGAAAATCCGGCAAACGGCGCCGCCCGGGCCCGGTGCCGTTGTCGTATGCAGAGTTCCGAGCGCGTCATCGCGGCGGTCCGGCGGACTCCGCGACGGGCGACGACGAAGGTGGGTGCGCATGGCTGACTTCACGAGCCACCATTCGTGGGTCTCGGCCGCGGTCTCAGCGGTGGAGCACGACCTTTGCCCAGGAGGCGCGGCGCGCTTCGTCGCCGTCGCGCCGTCACGGGCAGCGGGCGGTTCCAGATGAAGCGGGTCGCCGTGGTGACGGGCGGTGCGTCGGGGATGGGGCTTTCCATCTGCCGGCATCTCGCCGACCGGGGCCACAGAGTCGCCGTGGTCGATCGCAACGGTTCGGCCGCGCGGCAGGCCGCGAAGGAGCTGGCCGCGGACGGGGCGGAGGCGTTGGCGTGCGAGGTCGACGTCACCAGCCGTCCGGCCGTGGAGAACGCGCTGAGCCAGGTCCGCGAGGAGTTCGGCCCGGTGGAGATACTGGTCACGAGCGCGGGGCTCGCGGCGTTCGAGCCCTTTGCCGAGATCACACTCGAGTCCTGGAACAGGGTGATCGAGGTGAATCTCACCGGGACTTTCCACTGCGTTCAGGCTGTGATCCCTGATATGGTCGCGGCGCGGTGGGGTCGTATCGTGACCCTCTCGTCGTCAAGCGCTCAGCGGGGTTCGCCCCGCATGGTCCACTACGCCGCGTCCAAAGGTGCCGTCATCGCCATGACGAAGGCCCTCGCGCGGGAGTACGCGTCGTTCGGGATCACGGTGAACAGCATCCCGCCGTCGAGTATCGACACACCGATGTCCCGCAGCGCCCAGGCGGCCGGCGACCTGCCGGACAGCGGGGTCCTGGTGAACGCGATCCCGGTGGGCCGGCTGGGGACGGGTGATGACATAGCCGCCGCCTGCGCCTTTCTCTGCTCCGATGGCGCCGGTTTCATCACCGGCCAGGTCCTCGGGGTGAACGGCGGGAGTGTCATGTGACGGCGGGCCCGATGCCGCGCCGACCCCCGTACCGCCACCTGGCAGCCGTGCCCGACAGAGCCGACCCACAGGCCGACCCACCGAGCTGACCCGGAGCCGGATCCGCGTCCGGCAGTGGACCCACCCGAAACGGAGGAATGACTGTGGCACGATGGCCGAAGCCGGCTGAGGGAAGCTGGACGGAACACTACCCGGAGCTGGGAACCGGGCTGGTGTCGTACGAGGACTCGATCTCGCCCGATTTCTACGCGCTGGAACGGGATGCGATCTTCAGGCGTGCCTGGCTGAACGTGGGCCGGGTCGAGCAGTTACCGCGCAGCGGGAGCTACTTCACCAAGGAGATCGAGGCCGCCAGGGCCTCGATCGTCGTCGTGCGCGACAACGACGGTCAGGTCCGGGCCTTCCACAACATCTGTCGCCATCGCGGCAACAAGCTGGTGTGGAACGACTTCCCGCGGGAGGAGACCGCCGGTAGCTGTCGCCAGTTCACCTGCAAGTACCACGGCTGGCGGTACGGCCTGGACGGCGCCGCCACCTTCGTGCAGCAGGAGGGCGAGTTCTTCAACCTGGACAAGAAGGACTTCGGCCTCGTCCCGGTGCACTGCGACGTCTGGTCCGGATTCATTTTCGTCAATCTGGCGAAGGAGCCCGAACAGTCGCTGCCCGATTTCCTCGGCCCGATGGTCACCGCGCTCGGCGGATATCCGTTCGACACGATGACCGAGCGCTTTTACTACCGCGCTGAGGTCGGCGCGAACTGGAAGCTGTTCATGGACGCCTTTCAGGAATTCTACCATGCGCCCATTCTGCACGCCCGGCAGACGCCGTCGAAGTTCTCGACGGCGGCGCAGCAGGCGGGGTTCGAGGCGCCGCACTACCGCATCGACGGCCCGCATCGGCTGGTCAGCACGGCCGGTATCAAGGCGTGGGAGCTGGATCCGGAGATGCGCAAGCCGATGGAGGACATCACCCGCAGCGGCCTGTTCGGGCCCTGGGACGAACCGGATCTCGGCGTCGAGAAGATGCCGGCGGGTCTCAACCCGGCCGGCTGCGAGCCGTGGGGTCTGGACTCGTTCAATCTCTGGCCGAACTTCGTGATTCTGATCTGGGCGGGTGGCTGGTATCTCACCTACCATTACTGGCCGACGTCGCACAACACGCACACCTTCGAGGGGAACCTGTATTTCGTTCCCTCCCGGAACGCGCGGGACCGGGTTGCCCGCGAGATGGCCGCGGTGACCTTCAAGGAGTACGCGCTGCAGGACGCCAACACGCTGGAGGCGACGCAGTCGATGCTCGAGTCCCGGGCTGTCGCCGAGTTCCCGCTGAACGACCAGGAGGTTCTCTGCCGGCACCTGCACAAGGTCGCGGCCGACTGGGTCGGGGAATACCAGCACAACGGCGCGGGGGCGTGAGCCCGATGCCGACCCTGCTGCCGGGCGAGTTCGCCGATCTTGAGCCCTACGCCACGGTCTGGTGCCTGGCGACGGAGGCCGAGCGCTACGGGAGACGGCTCGCCGGCTCGATGCCGGAGATGCAGGAGTTCTACGACGCGATCACCCCACGCGCCGAGGCCGCGATCGCGTACTGCGACCGTTTTCCGTTGGACGAGATGCCGGAGACGGCGCTGAACCTCCTGCACCTGCTGTACTCGATGATCAGCGTGTCCTTCGCGGTCGAGGCGTGGAAGCAGCCGCGGATTCCCGATTCCGGCGCCGCCGCGGTCGACTGCGTCATCGAGCCGGTCCCGTGACCGGCGTACCTGGTGCTACCGGCGTGACCGTTCTGCGCGCGGCGCGCTGGGTCGACGTCGACGCGGGGACGGTGCGGTCGCCCGCGGTCGTGGTGGTCGAGGGGAACCGCATCACCGCGGTGAACCCGGCCGCGCCGCCCACCGACGCGACCGAGATCGATCTGGGCGATCTCACCCTGCTGCCGGGCCTGATGGACATGGAGATCAATCTCCTCCTCGGTGGCCCCGAGAACCCGACGGGCCTGCCGAACCCGCTGCACGGCGTCCAGGACGACCCGGTGTACCGGACCCTGCGGGCGACGGTGAACGCCCGTACCACGCTGCTGGCCGGTTTCACGACGGTGCGCAACCTCGGGCTGATGGTCAAGACCGGAGGGTACCTGCTGGACGTGGACCTGGCCCGGGCGATCGAGGCGGGCTGGGCGCAGGGGCCCCGGATCGTGGCCGCCGGTCACGCGATCACGCCCACCGGCGGGCACCTCGACCCGACGATGTTCCAGCGGCTCGCGCCGCACATCATGCCGCTGGGCGTCGAGGAGGGAATCGCCAACGGCGTCCCGCAGGTGCGCGCGGCGGTCCGCTACCAGATCAAGTACGGCGCCGGGGTCATCAAGATCTCGGCGTCGGGCGGGGTGATGTCGCACAGCACCGCCGCCGGCGCGCAGCAGTACTCCGACGAGGAGATCGCGGCCATCGTCGACGAGGCCCACCGGGCGGGGCTCAAGGTGGCTGCCCACGCCCACGGCGACGCGGGCATCCGGGCCTGTGTCCGGGCCGGGGTGGACTGCATCGAGCACGGCTCACTCGCCAGCGACGACACCATCCGGATGATGGTCGACCACGGGACCTTCCTCGTCCCCACCAGCTATCTGTCGGAAGGCCTCGACATCTCGAAGGCGCCGCCCGCGCTCCAGGCGAAGGCCGCGGAGGTCTTCCCCCGGGCTCGGCGGACGCTGGGTAGGGCCATCGAGGCCGGGGTGCGGATCGCGTGCGGCACCGACGCGCCCGCCATCCCGCACGGGCACAACGCGAAGGAGCTGTGGGCTCTGGTCGACCGCGGCATGACCGCGATGCAGGCGCTGCGGGCCGCCACGGTCACCAGCGCCGAGCTGATCGGTGTCGATGACCGCGGCCGCCTGGCGGCTGGTCTGCTGGCCGACATCATCGCGGTTCCCGGAGATCCATCCGATGACATCACGGCCACGCAGGACGTGCGGTTCGTGATGAAGGACGGTCTCGTCTACAAGAACGAGTAGTACGGGCGTGGCGCTGGACCAGACCAGACGACCGGACCGCGGCCGGCTGGTTCCAGCGCCACCTGGCTCACATCTGGGAGCAGAGCGTCGCGAGGAAAGCCTGTGTCCGCCGCTGGGACTCGACGCGCTCGGCGCGGTCGGCTCCGAGCGCGACCACGCGGGCCGCGAGGTCGGTGACTCCCGCGTCGCGGAAGCCGCGCAGGCGTTCCACGATGGCGGATTCGTCGCCGACGGCCATGACGTCGCCGACGTCCCTGGCATCCCCGTGGTCGAGGAGCCGCTTGTAGTTGGGCGAGTAGTCGGCGTGCCCGAGGACCTCGTTCGCCGCGGAGCGCGCGGCGTCGACCTCGCCGGCGGGGCACAGGGCGACCGGAACCCCGGCGACGATGCGCGGTGCCGGTCGCCCGGCGTCGGTCGCGGCCTTCGTGATGCGCGGGACGACATAGTCGCCGATGGCCCGCTCGTCCGCCATCCAGAGAATGGTTCCGGAGGTCTGCTCGCCGGAGATGCGGAGCATGACCGGCGCCAGCGCCGCTATCAGGGTCGGCGTCGGGACGAGGTCGGTGACGTCGAGCGGGCTGTGTACCCGGTAGGTGTCGTTGTCGACGTCGATCCGCCCCGGCCCGGCGAACGCCGCGTTCAGCACCTGGAGGTAGTTCCGCACCAGGTGGGCGGGGCGTTCGTAGGAGAGGCCGAGCTGGTCCTCGATGATCCAGTGGTGTGACGGCCCGATCCCCAGCGTGAAACGCCCCTCGCAGACCGCCTGGGTGGACAGCACCTGCTGGGCCATGACGACCGGATGGCGGGTCTGGACCGGCACGACCGCGGTGCCCAGCTCGATGCGACGCGTCGCCTGGCCCATCAACGTGACCACGGTCAGCGCGTCGAAGTAACCGGGAATCTGCGGCATCCACATCGAGGCGAAGCCCGCCTCCTCCGCGCTCTGGGCGTCGGCGATGAAACCGCGCACCCGCTCCCGGTACTGCCGGTCCCTGTCGGAACCGATCATCAGGCCGATTCGCATTGGTGCCTCCTGGGATCTGGGACGGGGATTACCCGGGACAAGGTCGCTATGTCACTTCTCCTTCGCCAGCGGTCCTGGGTGAACAGCGGTCCTGGGTGAACAGCGGTCCTGGGCGAACAGCGGTCCTGGGCGAACAGCGGTCACTGGTGAATCAGCGGTCACTGGTGAACAGGAACGCCTGGGCGAGCGGGCCGCCGCCGCCCGTGACGAGGCCGACCTCGGCGCCGGCGACCTGCCGCGCGCCGGCCTGCTCCCGCAACTGAAGGAAGGTCTCGTAGGCCAGGCCGAAGCCGAGGTAGCGGCCCTCTGACAGTTGGCCGCCGGAGGTGTTGAGCGGCAGATCACCGGTGCGGGCGATGCGCGTGCCACCTTCCACGAACGGGCCCGCCTCGCCGCGGCCGCAGAAGCCGAGTGCCTCGAGCCACAGCAGGACGAAGATGCTGAACCCGTCGTAGAGACCCGCGACGTCGACGTCGGCGGGCCGCAGCGAGGTACGCGACCAGAGCTGCTCGGCGGCTTTCGTCGCGGCCATGACGTCGAAGTCCGGCCAGAACTCCCAGCTCGAGGTCATCGGCCGCCCGCCGCCGAGGGCCTCGAAGAAGACGGGCCGGTCGACGTCGCGCCGGTGGTCGGCGTGCGAGACGACGAAGGCGATCGACCCGTCCGCCGGGATGTCGCAGTCGAACAGGCACAGCGGTTCGCTGATCATCCGTGCCGCGAGGTAGTCGTCGATCGTCATCGGGTCGCGGTAGATCGCGTCCGGGTTGTCCGCGGCGTTGCGCCGGTCGTTCACGGCGACCCAGCCGAGCTGCTCCCGGGTGGTGCCGTAGCGGTCGAAGTGGTGCTGGGCCCACAGCGCGGCGAACTGCACGGGCGAACCCACCCCGTAGGTGGCCTTCCACGGCGCGGCCCCGGCCCCGGGCCCGGCCATCACGGCTGGACGGCGGCCGGTGCCCTGGCTGGTCGCCTCCCCGACGGTCCGGTAGACCAGCACATGCCGGGCGAGGCCCGTGGCCACCGCGTGGGCGGCGATTCCGAGGATTCCGATGACGTTGGCGCCGTCGCCGCAGCCGAGGATCCATGACAGGTCCAGCCGCAGGAGGGTGTGGAGGTCGCCGACCCGGGGGCCGCCGAAGCCGTGCGGGGCGGGGTGGTCGGGCCAGGAGGTGAGCCCGTCGATGTCGCGCGGGGTGAGCCCCGCGTCGGCGATGGCCGCGAGACAGGCGTCCAGGGTCAGATCGATCGCGGGCCGGTTCAGCCGCCGCCCGGACGCGGACCGCCCGATGCCGGAGACGATCGCCCGGCGCTCGATGTTCATGACGTCAGCGCTCATGGGACCGGCCGGAACATCGGTACGAACACGTCCCCTCGTTGCTCGAAGGCCACCTCGACCTCCATGCCGGTCGTGACCGCCTCGACGTCGCAGTCGACCAGGTTGGTCAGCAGGCGCAGGTCGGGCTGCTCGGCGAGGACCACCCGGGCCACGACGTAGGGCGGCTCGTACCCGGGCACCCACGGGCGGCGGACGACCGTGTAGGTCTCGACGGTGCCGCGGCCCGAGACCGGCCGGGACCCGATCGAACGGGAATAGCAGCCGGGGCAGATCGGCGCCGGCGGGTGGAACAGTCGTTCGCACGCGGTGCAGGCGCTGATCAGGAGCTGCCCCTGGGCACCTCCATGCCAGAAGTCGCGGCTGTCGTCGTCGACCACGGGTATGGGCCTGTCCTCGCCGGTCAGAGGATCGCCCCGCCGGCTTTGAGGTCGCCGATCTCGTCCCACGAGAGGCCGAGGTCGAGGAGTACGGATTCGGTGTGCTCACCGTGTTCGGGGGCACGGCTGGGCTGGCTCGGCCGCTGGTCGAACTGCACCGGCGTGGCCACCAGCGGCAGGGAATGGCCGTTGCCGAGATCGACGTCGGCGAACAGGCCGTTGGCCTTCACCTGGGGGTCCTCTGCGAGCTCGTGGGGGTACTGGCTGGGCGCCCACTCCCCGTCGAACTCCGCGAGGACGGCCCGCCATTCGTCGAAGGTGCGTTCGGCGAAGACGCCCTCGAGCCACTCGACGCACTCCCGGGCGTTGCGGCGGCGGGCCTCCATGTCCACGAACCGGGGGTCGTTCGCCGCGGCCGGCTGACCGATGCTCTTGCACAGGTGTGGCCAGTAGCGGTCGGGAGCGAGCATCTGCAGGACGATGACCCGGCCGTCGGCCGTGCGGTACGGCAGCATCAGCGGATTCGAGGCCTCGTACCGGCTCCGGGCGGCGACCGGCCCGCCGGGGCCGTTGAGGGTGGCGTTCATGAGATCCATCTGGACCTGCCACATTCCGGACGCCAGCAGCGAGGCGTCGACCGTGGAGGGTTCGCCGGTCGTCGACCGGTGGTACAGCGCCGCGCTGATGGCACCGGCGATGCTCAGCCCGCCGACCACGTCCCCGAACGCCGGGCGGGGCATGGCAGGCCAGGGCGCGTCGGGGGCGGTGAAGATCTGCTGCATTCCGCTGCGGGCCCAGTAGGCGCCCGCGTCGTACCCGCCCCGGCCGGCGTCGGGCCCCTGGGCGCCGAACGCGGTACCCCGTACGTAGATCACCGCGGGATTGTCGGCCCGGACGTCGGCCAGCTCGAGGTTCAGCCGGGCGCGGGTGTCCGCGCGCAGGTTGGTCACGAAGACGTCGCTCGCGGCGATGAGCCGGGACAGCAGCTGCCGGCCGGCCGGATTCTTCAGATCCAGGGCGACGGATCGCTTGCCCCGGTTCGTGGCCTGGAACTGGACGTCCACGCCGTGCCACAACTTGTGTAAACCGGCTGTGACCAGGCCGCGGTAGGGATCACCGGTCTCGGGGTGCTCGATCTTGATGACCTCGGCACCCCACTCGGCGAGCACGGCCCCCGCCATCGGGACGAACACGTGCGAGGCGACTTCCAGGATGCGCGCCCCGGCGAGCGGCGCCGGGCTCACGCCGTTCTGCCGGGCTGGTGCGCGTGCGCGAACTGGCCGACCGTGGTCAGCCGGCGCTCCACGGTGCCCCGCGAGACGATCGAGATGTCGTGGCCGGCGGCCTCCTTGCGCAGCGCGCCGACGGTGCACCGCTCGCGCGGCCGGATCGGGAAGGGATCGAAGGAGTACACCTGCATCGCGTTGCGATGAGTGATCTTGTCCACCTGCAGGTCGGTCAGTCCCGCCACGGCGTCGATCACCACTTCGGGTGAACGTGGCCAGGTGCTGTCGGAGTGGGGGTAGTCGCACTCCCAGGTGACCATGTCCTCGTTCATCCGGTCGAGGTTGGCCACACCGAAGTCGTCGACGATGAAGCACGTGACGACATGGTCACGGAAGATCTCGCTCGGCAGGCGGCCGCCGAGCTCGGGGCGGGTCCAGGCACGGTGCTGCTTGTAGGTGTAGTCGGCCCGCTCCAGGAAGTACGGGATCCAGCCGATCCCGCCCTCCGACAGGGCCACCTTGAGGTTCTTGAACTTCTGGAAGATGGGCGACCAGACGAGGTCCGCGGCGGTCGGGAAGGTCTTGATGGCGGCGCAGGTGATCTCGACGTTCATCGGGGCGTCGGGTGCCGTGACCACGCCGATGGCGCCTGACCCGATGTGCACGCAAACGACCGTCTCGGTCTCCTCGCATGCCGCCCAGAACGGGTCCCAGTGATCGCTGTGCAACGACGGGAGGCCGAGGGCGTAGGGGTTCATCGAGAAGCTGACCGCATGGGAGCCCTTGGCCGCCGTCCGGCGGATCTCCTTCGCCATCAGCTGGGGGTCCCACAGCGGCGGGATCGAACAGGGGATGAACCGGTCCGGATACGCGCCGCACCAGGCGTCGATGTGCCAGTCGTTGTAGGCGGTGAGGACGGCAAGGGCCAGGTCGGGGTCCTGGTCGGCCCGGCTGGCGAAGAACTGACCGCAGAAGCGGGCCATCGACGGGAAGTTCAGGGAGGCGAGCACGCCGTTGGCGCTCATGTCCTTGACCCGCTCGTGGACGTCGTAGCAGCCCCGTCGGATCTCCGCCAGCCGTGCCGGCTCCAGGCCGTACTCCTCGGGCGGGCGGCCGGCCACCGCGTTCAGGCCGGAGCTGCGGGCCTCGCCCTCGCCGAACACCCACTTGTCGCTCACCTCGTCCGAGACGAGCCGGGGCGCCCGGTCGGCGTACTTCGCCGGGATGAAGCCCTCGAACATGTCGGGGGGCTCTATCACGTGGTCGTCCACGCTGATAAGGATCAAGTCGTCCATGTTCATGGGGCCTCCCCAGTTGCTTCCCGTTGCGGCATTCGAGGCAGCGGTGCCCTGTAGGTTCCATCATCGGGCCCCGTGCCCTGGCCGTCTTTGCGGGTTCGGCCAAGTCCTTGCCCGTTTCGGCCGGGCGGTCGTGGCCCCGGTAATCCCGCCGTGTCTTTCCGGTGGCTGGTCTGGGACTGTCCGCGATGTTTTTCGCCGTGCGGCGGGCCTCCGCCGTGCGGAGAGGCGGCCAAATCGGTCGCCGACGGTGAGGGCGAAAGCACCGAACTGTCAGCCGCGGACGCGCTGGCGGTAGGCGGTGGGAGTCTCTCCGGTGTACTGGCCGAAGGCCCGGGTGAATGCGCTCACGCTCTGGAATCCGACGGCGAGGGCGATCGTGATTATGGTCTGGTTCTGGCTGTCCTGAGCGAGTAGCGCCATGGCCTTGAGTAATCGGCTCTCGAGGAGGTACCGGCGCCAGGACATGCCGGTCGCGGCGAGAAACGCCCGGCGTAACGACCGTTCCGACGTCCCGATGGCCGCGCACAGCTGGGGTAGCGAGACGTCGGTCAGGTGTTTGTTGGTGTAGTCCATGGCGGCGGCGACGAGCGGGTCGGGAGTGGTCGGCAGGCACAGCGGGGTCTCGTGGTCGAGCCATTCGACGACGAGGTGGGCAAGGGCGTCGAAGAAGGCCTCCGCCATGGGCTCCGTCGCCGTCCTCTTGATCGGCCATCTCCTGGCGTACAGGACCATTTCCCGGATCACCGGAGCAGCGGCGAGTATCCGGACCCGATCACCTGCCGACAGGCCCATCACCGGGTCGAAGAACACCGAGACGGCCTTGACGTTGCTCCAGGTGCTGCAGTGGATCGTCCCGGCCGGAATCCACACGGCCTGTTGCGGCGGAAGAAGGTAGCGTGCCGTCGCGGTCTCGACCTCGACGACCCCCTCGAACGCGTACTCCATCTGGTGCAGGTCGTGGGAGTGCCACCCGGTGACCACTTCGTCCCTGACCTCGAGCGTGTACGTGCCGGCTCGGATGACTGGCCCCCCCTCACCCTCACAGCGGACGTTGGCCGAAACGGGCAAGGTTGGGGAGGTAGCCGCGGCAGGCGTCATGGGGTGACGGTAGTCCAGTGGCGGGAGCGCGCCAAGGTGACCGCAAGTAGCACGAATCTGGCCGGATGCGCAAAGACGGCCACCGCGGTGCCGCCGATGATGAACCGCAGGGCGCCGCCGGCGAACCCACCGAGCGGATGGCCGCGGCTCGCGGCGCCGGCCATCGCGATTCTCCCGTGCGAGAGGGGCCTGGCAATGCTGCTCGGTCGTGCACTGATGGGCGACACCTCGTGCTTCGGCGAGGTGGTGGATGATCGCTTCCACCTCCTCTCCGGCGGCATGCTGGAGGGGTACCGCCGTGTCGGGCGGTCCCTGCCGCTTGCGGATCTTGTGCTCGGCGCGCCCCTGACCGGCGTCCGGCTCATCGCCGTGATGGGCGGCTTCCTCGAACCGGGCACGTCGCGCCCGCCGGGGATCCAGCCGATGTGGGTGCCCAAGGCGTGCGGGTTCGTCGGTGGCGACCGCGCGCAGATCCGGGTGCCCGCGGCGCTGACCGGGGCAGTGCAGATGGAGGCCGAGCTCGCCGTCGTCGTCGGCCGCCCGCTGCGCGGCGCGTCACCGGCCGAAGCGGCCGAAGCCATCTTCGGCTGGACCGTCTTCAACGACGTCACCGCGGCCGAATATGTGGCGCCCGGCCTGTGGGCGACGGCGAAGTCGATCGACGGGTTCGCGTCGTGGGGCCCGTGGATCCGGCGGGATCTCACCGAACGGCGCGTCCTCGAAGGGCTGGCGATCACCGGGACCCTCAACGGGAGCAAGGTCCAGTCGGGAGACACCCGGTATTTCAGGTTCGCGCCGAGCGAGATCCTGAGCCACATCAGCCATCGGATCAGCCTCTTCCCCGGCGATGTCGTCACGCTCGGAACGCCACCGCCGGCCGTTGACGCCGCCGCCGGCGACCACATGGTGTGCGAGGTGGAGGAGGTCGGCGTCCTGACCAACCAGCTGCTCGCCGCCGGGAGCGAGCAATGACCGGAGGAGTCCGCCCCGGCCGACGCCAGCCGGAGACCGGGTTAGACGAGGAGGGGCTGTGACGACGGAGCAGGCGGCGGGGCCGGCGCTCGATGTGCGGCGTCGGCTGTACGAGCTGATGACGCTCATGAAGGCGGCCGACGATCGGCTGAGCAAGGGGATCGCCTCGGGCGAGCTGCAGTGCGTGTACTGGCCCTCACGGGGCCAGGAGGCGATCGCCGCGGCGGTGGGCGTGGTCCTCCGCCTGGACGATCAGCTGGTCACGACGTACCGCGGACTGCACGACCTGATCGGCAAGGGCGTGCCGCTGGTCGAGATCTACGGCGAGATGCTGGGCCGCCAGGTCGGCTCCGGCCGCGGCAAGGGCGGGACGATGCACATCGCGCATCCCGACTCCGGCCTCATGATGTCGACGGGGATCGTGGGCGCGGGGCCCCCGGTTGCGGTCGGGCTGGCCATGGCCGCACGGCGCAAGGGCCTCGACCGGGTGACGGTCGCCAGCTTCGGTGACGGGGCCACGAACACCGGTTCCTTCCACGAGGCGGCGAACATGGCGGCGCTGTGGGACCTGCCGCTGGTGCTGGTCTGCCAGAACAACCAGTACGCCGAGATGACGCCGACCGGGCACACGATGAAGATCGCCCAGGTCGCGGACCGGGCGGCCGGCTACGGGATGCCGGGCGTCCGCGTCGACGGCAACGACCCCCTCGCCGTCGTCGCCGCGCTGGAGGAGGCCGTCGAGCGGGCGAGAGCCGGCGCCGGCCCAACGCTCCTGGAATGCGTGACGTTCCGGTTCCGCGGCCACTACTTCGGCGATCCGATGAAGTACATCCCGACGGAGCAGATGGACGCGGCGATCGCGGCTGATCCGCTCCCGCGTTTCCGGTCACGTCTGTTGGACGACGGGGTCTGCGGTGCGCGGGAGCTCGACGAGATCGAGACGGCCGCCGTCTCGGCGGTCGACGAAGTGCTGGCCGCCGTCCTGGCCGCGCCCGCCGCGGCACTCGACGAGCTGGACCGGGACGTGTACGCCGATCCGCGCAACTGCCCCGCGTAGCGCGACCCCCTGTAACGCGCGCTTAGAACGTGCATTCCGTATCGAACGTGGCCTGGCAATGAGGTGGACGTGGACGAACGACGGATGACGATGCGCGAGGCGTTGAACCTCGCCCTGGACCAGGCGCTGGAGCGTGACGAGCGCGTCTTCCTGATCGGCGAGGACATCGCCGACCCGGGGGCATCCGGCCCGACCGCCGGGCTGTCGAGCAGGTACGGCACCGAGCGGGTGCTCGACACGCCGATCTCCGAGGCGGCGATCGTGGGCGCGGCCATCGGAGCCGCGATGGAGGGCTTCCGTCCGGTGGCCGAAATCATGATCATGGACTTCATCGGGATAGCCGCCGACCAGATCATCAACCACGCGGCGAAGATGCGGTTCATGACCGGGGGGCGGACAACCGCGCCCATCACCGTGCGCACACAGATCTACGGCGGACTCGGCACCGGCGCCACGCACTCGCAGTCGCTGGAGGCGTGGTTCATGCACATTCCCGGGCTGAAAGTCATCGTTCCCTCGACGCCGCGCGACGGCAAAGGCCTGCTCACGTCCGCGATCTTCGACGACGACCCGTGCATCTTCCTGGAGACGATCCGCCTGCAGGGCCAGCGTGGAATGGTGCCAGTCGACCCGGGATTCTCGATCCCGCTCGGCCAGGCGGACGTGAAGCGTGCCGGCACCGACGTAACGTTGATCAGCTACGGCCGGGGGGTCGTCGAGTCGCTCGGCGCGGCGGACGCGCTCGCGCGCCAGGAGATCAGTGCCGAGGTACTCGATCTGCGTACCCTCGTTCCGCTCGACACGGCGGCGATCATCGAATCGGTGCACCGCACAACGCGAGCGGTGGTGGTGCACGACGCCGTGCAGTTCGCCGGCCCCGGAGCGGAGATCGTCGCCATTCTTCAGCGCGAGCTCTTCGACCGGCTCTCGGCGCCGGTGGAACGGGTGGGTGCCCGGTTCGTGCCGAACCCGGCCCCGCCGGCGCTGGAGTCGCAGGTGTACCCGAATTCCGAAAAGATCATCGCCGCCGTCCACCGGACGCTGCGGTGGAAAACCACCAGGGAAGGTGCCCGTGGCTGACTTCACGATCCGCATTCCACGCGTATCGGTCGCGATCTCGGAGGCGGAGCTGCTCGAGCTTCTCGTGGAGGAGGGGGCGCGCGTGGAGGAGGGCGACCCGCTGTTCGTCATCGCGACGGACAAGGTCGAATCCGAGGTGCAGGCCGGCGCGTCCGGCACGGTGCACTGGAGCGGCGCGGTGGAGACCGTCTACGAGATCGGTGCCGAGATCGGGACGATCAGCGCGTCCAGCTGACGCCGGAACCGATCGGCTGACGCCGGCACAGACCAGCTGAGGCCGGCGCTGAGAGGAGGTTGATGTCGATGGCCGTCACCGACGACCGCCGGGCCGACGCTGCCCGTGACGTCCCGTTCGCCATGCGGGACCCGTTACACGTACCACGTGAGCGCTATTATGACCGAACCTTCTTCGAGCTCGAGAAGGAATACCTGTGGCCGAGGGTCTGGCAGATGGCCTGCCGGCTGGAGGAGATCCCGCGGCCCGGCGACTTCGTCGAGTACGAGATCTGCG
>NZ_SJXI01000123.1:0-26357 GCF_004337455.1 Parafrankia sp. BMG5.11
ACACGACAGCAGATTTCACCCCTGTAACAGGGCAGTCCACTCACCAGGCACCCCCGCCACAGGGCGCTCCTCCCACCGGGAACCCCGGTCACACTGCGCTGCGCTCGCTGGACGTTCCGCTCACCGAGCGCGACCCGAGCTCGCAGGCGAGGGCGCCGGCCAGCGAGCCCCGCGGCTCGACCTCGATGCCGTCCAGCTCCAGCCAGCGGGCCAGGGTCCTGAGCTCGGTCGCCAGCGCCCGCTCGGCCCGCCAGCGGAACAGCGGCTGCCACTGCACGGGAACGAGGGACGCCTCGTGCGCCCAGTACTCGAACGCCTTGCGGTCGGTGTGTACGTGGCTGTCCAGGGCGTCGGTCGGGTAGGGGCCGAAGCGGGAGAAGCCGGGCAGGTAGTGCGCCCTGGCCAGCACGTTCACCGAGTCGATCTGCACGACGCCGACCAGGTCGACCAGGTTCCGGATGGCGCGGGCACCGGCCGTGGCCGGCCCGTGGGGACGGATCAGCCCCTGGGCGGCGAGCGCGAGCCGCCGGGCCTCCCCCGGGGTGAGCTCGTCGCCCCGCCCGGATTTCCCCACGGATCGCAGCGTATGCGGGATCCTCCGTCGCGAAGGTTGCTTCGAGCCAAGTGGCGGACCCCCCAGCGGCCAGGCCACCGCTGCCCACGCCCCGGCCGGTCAGTTCCCCAGTCGGAACCGCGACACGAAGCTCCAGATCACGGCGTTCGCATCGAGATCGCCGCTGACCCGACCCAGCACGTCGACCGGGAACAACGAGACACCGCCGGGCCAGGTGTGGCCGCCGCCGACAATCTCGTAGAGAACCACCGGCGTGCCGGCCTGGCAGCCGGCGAACTCGTGTCGGACGACGGTCGTGCCGTCGGCCGGGGCCCGGTCGGGCAGGGGGGTGTCGACGGTCGTCGCCGCGCAGCCGGCGGACCGTGCCCAGGCCTGCGCCCCGGCAGCCGCCTCCGCATATTTGAGCACCCGGTCGTCGGCGCCGTGGAGGACCACCATCGGCACCGGGGCGGGCCGGGCCCGCGGGTAGCCGGGACATCCGGCTCCGGGCGCCGACCCCGCCACCGTGGCGAACGCGGCGAAGCGGTCGCGGGCCCGGCAGGCGAGCGACTGCGTGAACAGACCGCCGTTGCTGGTGCCGGAGGCGTAGAGGCGGGACGGGTCCGCCCCGAACCTGGCGATCACCAGGTCGGCGAGCGCGCGGGCGAACCCGGGGTCGTCGACGGGCGGGGAGTCCTCCCCGCCGGGCACCCCCTGCCAGCCGATCCCCTCATGCGCCGGGACCACCAGGAGGTAACGCTCGCGGTCGGCGGACGACGACAGCCGGCCCGTAAGCTCCGCCACCGCCGGGGTCTCGAACATCCCCGGGAAGTGGAACAACGCTGGGAGCGGGCCGCCCGGCGCCTCGACCGGAACCCGCACCGCCGCCCACCGGTCGACGCCCGCGTGCCGGAGCCGGACCACGTGGTCACCGGGATCAGGCACGCCGTCCACGATGGTGATCTCGGCCGTCGAGGGCCGCCCGGGACCGCTGGCGGCGTCCAGGCCGCGGACACGAGCCGGGCCGGACCAGGTGGCGGTTCCGTCGGCGGGCCGCAGCACCTCACCACGGACGTCCGCGGTGATCTCGATCCCGGCGGACGGGTCCCGCAGGGCCCACGAACCCGACCACGGCCGGTCGGCCGCGGCGTCGCGGCTGGCGGCGATGGTGATCGTCGCGCCGCCGCGCAGCTCGGCGGCGCCGCCCACGGACCGGGTCCGCTGCTCCCAGATGTCGTCGAGGACGGCGATCCCGCCCTCGGTCGCGTCGCCGGCGGCGCCGGTCAGCGCGTAGCCGTCCCCGGGGCCTGGCCCGGTGTCGCGGAGCCGGACCGACACGTGGTCGAGGCGGTCCGAGGCGGCGGCGGACGCCACGGTCAGCTCGGTGGCGCCGTGTGCCGGCCCGCCGGCACACGCGGCCACCGGGGTGACGCAGGCCGCGACAAGCATCACCACCGCCGGCAGCACCCGCCCAGCCGAGCCCCCCGGCACAAGCCAGCCCCCTCGCCCAAGCCAGCCCCCTCGCCCAAGCCAGCCCCCTCGCACAGCCCGGGCCCGGCGCGGGGCCGGCGTCCGGGTCATGGCAGCGCCCGGTCCCCGGCGAACGCCCGGACGGCGTCGGCGAGCAGCGTGACCTCCGCCGCCCACAGCCGGGCGAGATCGCGCGATCCGGGCAGACCGGCGTCCGCGGCCGTCCCGACGCTCACGGTGTCACCGAGGCCGCTGAGGTGGCAGGCGAGCCGCTCGCCCGGGAACAGGGTCGGGACGGGCACGGCCGTCGTGATCGGCCGTCCGGCCGCGGCCAGTGGGCCCGGCGCCCCGGCCTGGTTGGACACCGACAGCACCGACGAACGTCCGCTCAGCCCGGCGCCGAACAGGCGGGGCCGGGCCCGCGCGGGCAGCAGCTCGAAGAGCAGGCGCTCGCCCAGGCCGAGCGTGCCGCCCTGCTTGAGACGATCCGTCCGGTCACGTACCGCGAACAGGCGGCCGAGTGGGAGCGGCTCGGCGCACGGCAGGACGACGCGGGCACCCGCCACGAAGTTCGCGAGCATCGCGCGCTCCCCCGGCTGGCGGGTGCTGACGGCCATCGCGACCGCCATCCCACCGGCCCGGCCGGACAGCGCACCCCCCGCCCTGACCATGCCGCCAGCGCCGGCCGCGCCACCCACACCGGCCGCACCGCCCGCGCCGTCCGCGCCGTCCGCGCCGGTCCACCGTCGCAGGGCGCCGGCGAGCGCCGCCAGGAAGGCGTCGTTGACGGTGCCGCCCACCGCGGCGCCGATCGAGCGCAGCAGCGACAGGGACGTCGTCTCCCAGCTGTGTGTGGTCCGCCCCGCCCACGGAGCCGCGAGGACCGCCGACCCGGCGGCGGGGGTGAGCCACCGCAGGGAGCGCGCGGCGGCGGCTCCGACCTCCCGGGCCCGGGCGCGACCGGGTTCGCGCCGCTGCGGCGGGACGAACGCCATCGGGTCGGTACCGATGCCGAACAGGGCCGAGAGGACGAGGTTCTTCGCCGTGCCGTCCTGCTGGATGTGGCTGGCCCGGTAGAACAGGGCGAACTCGGTGTCGTCGGCGGAGCGCAGCAGCCACAGCTGCCACGGTGGCCCCGACAGCGGCACCACCGCGCCGCCGAGCCGTTCCACGAAGTCGCGCAGCGCCGTCCCGGCGAACCCCGGTGCCGCCGCGGCCCCGTCCACGGACGGGGGTGCGGGCGCGGCCGACGACACCGGGTGCTCGCGGACGAGGCAGTCCAGGTCGACCTCGGGATCGGCGCGCCAGCCGTATCTCGCGCGGCGCCCCGGCAGGCAGACGAGCCGCTCGGTCAACAGCGGGAACCGGCGCAGGCGCTCGGCGACAAAAGCGCGCAGCTCGTCGATTCCAGGAGCCGGTCCGGTACCGAGAAGCAGGCAGTTCACGTTTATCGGCACGTCGGCGTGCAGGAGCTGGTATTCGAGCAGGGCGGTGTCGAACGCGTTGAGGAAGCGGATGCGGTCCATCGACTGCGGGCTCGCTCTCTGCTCCGATTTCAAGCCACGGATTCGACGCGGTGGCAACCGGGGCAGGGGCCGGAGAAAATCCGCTGAGCCGGCGCGCCAGGAAGACGACGAAGGCGTTGGAACTGGCACCGGCGCATCGCCTCGAAAGGCGAGCGGAGAAGAATTCGCGGACGGGTTCGGCGACCGGGCGGCGGCGTGCCACCGTTGGACACCGTAACCCGGCCGGCTGGTCCGGGCTGGCCCGCCGCCCCTTTCGGTGGCACCCACCCCGGAATTCGACCGCCGGGCGGAATCGTCACCGCGGCGCGGCGCGCGCGCCGGTGACCAGGACGGTCAGGGCTGGCCGAAGGCACCGACCGCGAGCTGGTGCACAGCCGGATCCCGACACGTCTCGACACCGGCCGGCAGTGCCGCGAGCAGGCTCCCACGGTCGTCGGGCGGGTACACCCGCAGATTCGCGCCCCGCACCGCCTGACCTGGTTCCTCGCAGCCCGGAAGCAGCCCGGCCTGCGTGATCGCCAGCGTCGCGCCGGTGCTGCCGCCCGGTGGCAGCGTCACCGGGGTGCCCGCCGGCCCCGTGCGGTCAGCCGCCGCCCCGACCTGGCCACCGGTGGCGTTTACCACCGACACACCGGGGTAGCCGACGACCGAGCAGGTGCCGGGACCGGTGTTCCTGAGCACGATCCGCCCGTAGACGTGACCCGCCGCGCCCTGGACGTCCTCGAGGGACGCGGCGAGGCCGGTGGACACGCAGGCCGGCCCGGCACCGCCGGCACCCGTGACCGGGATCCCGGCGGACGGGCCGGTCGAGCCCGTCACGGCGGTCGGCCGCGCGGTGGACGCGGCTGGCGGCTGGCTGGTCCCGGAGACGACCGGCGGGCCCGGCGGAGCCGACACGGCCTGGTCCGCCGGTCCGTCCGACCCACCGCAGCCGGTGACCGACGCCGCGAGCGACAGTGACGCCACGATGAGCATGCCTCGGCCTGTGCGCATACCGGCCTGCCTACCCCGCGCCCGGCCGCCGCAGACCACGGCCCCGTCGGGGTGTCAGGTTGCGGCCTCGGCCAGGTCACGAACGCCCAGCTCGGTGAGCAGCCGGGCGCGCAGGGCGGCGAAGGCGGGATGGGCCCGGGGCCGGGGAGTCGGCAGGCCCACGGGGACGTCGAGGGAGAGCCGGCCGTCGGTCAGGACGAGGACCCGGTCGGCCAGCAGGATCGCCTCGTCCACGTCGTGGGTGACGAAGAGGACGGCGGGGCGGTGCCGGCGGCACAGCTCCTGGAGCAGGGCGTGCATCCGGATGCGGGTGAGCGCGTCGAGCGCGCCGAACGGCTCGTCGAGCATGACCAGATCCGGTTCGCGGACGAGGGCACGGGCCAGCGCGACCCGCTGGGCCTCGCCGCCGGAGAGGGTGACCGGCCACGAGCGCTCGCGCCCGGCGAGCCCGACCTCCGCCAGCGCGGCGCGCCCGCGCCGGTCGACGTCCGCGCCGGGCAGGCCGAGGACGACGTTGCCCAGCGCCCGCGTCCACGGCAGCAGCCGCGGCTCCTGGAAGACCACCGCGCGCCGGCGGGCGGCGAGCACCTCGCCGCTGACCTCGTCGTCGAACCCGCCGAGGATCCGCAGCAGGGTGCTCTTGCCCGACCCGCTGCGCCCCAGCAGGGCCACGAACTCGCCGGGCGCGACGGTCAGGTCGAGACCGTCCAGCACGACGTGGTCGCCGAACACCCGGGTCAGCCCGCGGACCCGGATCGCCGCGGCCGCCTCGTCGGCGCCGGTCAGGTCCCGGAGAATCCGCGTCGCCATGACAGCAGGCTCCTTTCGAGCAGGCGGACGAAGCCGTCGCAGAGCAGACCGAGGAGTCCGTAGATCACCAGGCAGAGCACCATGATGTCGGTCCGGTTCCAGGCCTGGGCGCTGTTGAGCAGGTAGCCGATGCCGGAGTCGGTGTTGACCTGCTCGGCGAACACCAACAGCAGCCAGGCGACGCCGAGGGACCAGCGCAGCCCCACCAGGAAGCCCGGGAGGGCACCGGGAATGATCACCCGCCGGACGAGACCGGCCCGGCCGAGCCCGAAGGCCCGGCCCGCCTCGACGAGCTTGATGTCCACGCTCCGGATCCCGGCGAAGGTGTTCATGTAGATCGGGAAGACCACGCCGGCGGTGATGAGGAAGATCTTCGCCTCCTCGCCGATGCCGATCCACACGATGATCAGCGGGAGCAGTGCGATCACCGGAATGGTGCGCAGGAAGTTCATCGCCGAGTCGACGACGTCCTCCCCGAACCGGAAGAAGCCGGCGATCACGGCGAGCGCCAGGCCGATCGCCACCCCGAGCGCGCATCCCCAGCCGACCCGGTAGAGGGACACGCCGAGGTTGTCGGCCAGCTCGCCCGAGCCCCGCAGCTCCCGGGCGGCGTCGAGCACCGCGCCGGGCGAGGCGAACGCGCGGTCGCTGACCAGGTCGAATCCGGTGACCGCGAACCACCCGAGCAGCAGCAGCGCCGGACCGGCCAGTCGACGCGCCCACGACGGGACGGCCCGTGCGCGCCGCGCGCGGTTCCGCTTGCCGGTCGGATCCTCGAGCAGGGGAGCCACGGGCCCGTCAGGTCCGGCGCCAGCGGGCTCGCCGGACGCCACAGGCACGCCGGATGCCACAGGCACGCCGGACGTCACGGGCACGTTGACAAGGCCGGGCGCGGGAGCGGCTTCACCGATGACCTCGGTCATGTCGTCCTCCCTTCGACTTGCCGTGGGCGGAGAGTGCTCATGTCGGCAGGCTCGCGGCGGTGAACGCCGCGGTCAGCTCGGTGGTGAACGCCTTGTCGACCTCGTCGTCGACGTTCAGCGACGGGGGCAGCTCCCCGACGTCGGCGAGCAGCTTCGCCTGGGTCCGCTGGCTGTCGACGAACGCCGCCGTGACCGGGGTGTACCTGCTCTCCGGCAGGCTCTCGAAGTACTTCCGCGCGGCGACCGGATCCTGTTTGAGCGTCTCCACGTAGTACTTCTGGATCCACTCGTCCGGGTTCTGCTTGGGCCACGCCGAGGCCCGGGAGAGGCGGAGCACGAAGTCCCGCACCGCCTCGCGGCGGGCCGGGTCCGCCAGCGCGTCCTTCGCCGCGAGCAGCACCGAGTACTGCGGCAGCGGCTTGGTCTCCACCTCGTAGGACCCGGCGCTCTGCGCGGTGACCGCCGCGCCGAACTGGCGGACGTACACCACGGCGTCCACGGCTCCGGAGGAGAAGGTGGCGGGCAGGCTCGCCGCCGGGACGTTGACCGGGGTGACGTCGTCCTGGGTGAGCCCGACCGAGTCGAGCTGGTTGAGGAGATAGCCGTGCAGGGAGGTCCCCCGGGTGAACGCGACCCGCTTCCCCTTCAGGTCGGCGAGGCTGTGGATGCCGGAGCCGGCGGAGGCGAAGATGGTCTGGCTGTTCACCCTGTTCTCCGCCACGGCCACGGCGACCACTCCGGCGTCCGCGGCGTTCGCGAACAGGACCGGCGTGTCGCCCATGAAACCGACGTCGAGCCGGCCCGCGCTGAACGCGGCGTTCATGTGTGGCCCGTCGGCGAAGTTGTTCCAGTTCAGCTTGTAGGGGGTGTCACGGCCCGCGCCCGACAGCGTGATCGGGAGCTCCAGGAACTTGCTCTGGTCGCCGATCCGCAGCGTGCCGGCCTTTCCGCCGGACGCGGGGGCGGCCGGGTCCGAGTCGCCGCCGCCGCACGCGGCGAGGCCGACCGTCAGCAGGGCGGCCAGGCCGGCGGACGCGAGCGCCAGCCGCCGCCCACGGGTCCGTCGATGGTGCATGGGTCTCTCCAGGTGGCAGGAGCCGCCGGCGCCGACTGGGTCGGCGCCGGCGGTCAGGGGTTCAGGACGCCGCGGGCGACGGTCAGGAGCCGAGGAACGGCTGGCCGGCGACCAGCTCCGACTCCGCCCCGTCGACACCGACCGGGACGTCGCCCTCGAGGGTCACCCGGTAGAGAACCCGGTCGAAGTCGAGATGACCGAGGTCGGACGGCCCGAGGTGCGCCGTGGCGCGGTTGTCCCAGAAGGCGATGTCACCCGGGTTCCACTTGAACCGCACCGTGAACTCCGGCCGGGCGATCTGCTCGTAGAACAACTCGAGGACACGGTGGCTCTGCCGGGCGGACAGGCCGATGATCTCGTTGTCACGCGCGGTGAAGCTGGGGCTGACGAACAGGGCCCGCTCGCCGGTCTCCGGGTGCACCCGGACCACCGGGTGGATGGCGACCAGCGGGTTCGAGGCGATCCGCTTCCCGTACTCGCCACCGTCGAAGATCGGCAGGCTGAAGCTGTGCCGCGCGCGCAGGCTGTCGGCCAGCGTCCGCAGCGGCTCGGGCAGGGCCTGGTAGGCCGCGACCAGGTTCGTCCAGGCGGTGTCACCGCCGTAGGGCGGGACGACGTCGGCGCGCAGAATCGACCCGGCGGGCGGGTTGACCAGCGCCGTCACGTCGGTGTGCCACCCGTTGTCATAGGTGACCTTCCGGTTGCCGAAGAGCTGCGCGTAGCGCCGGCTGTCGATCGGCAGGATCTCGGGGAACCCCTCCGGGGGCGCGGTCTCGTGCGGGTGGGCGGGAGTGAGCTTGCCGAAGCGCCGCCCGAACGCCACCTGCTGGGCGTGGTCCAGGTTCTGGTCGCGGAAGAACACCACCTTCCAGGTCAGCAGCGCGGACCGGATCTCGGCGATGGTCGCGTCGTCGAGTTCCTCCCGCAGGTCGACGCCGTGGATCTCGGCGCCGGTGTATCCGGACAACGGCCGGACGTCGATCAGTGTCTGGACCTGACTGGTCATCGTCACATTTCCCTTCGGATCGCGAATGCGTACGGGTACCGGGAGAAGGACCGCCCGAAAAGGCGGTCGAGAACATGCCGGCACCGGTTTCGGGAATCATCCCGAATACGCGCGCCAACCATCCTCCCGGCAACCAGCGCGGGCAGAGATTGACAATGGAGCGCGGTTACGGGTCACCGGTGCGGCGCGACACTCCCCCGGCCAGCATTAATCCACCGGGGATGGTGGAAATTCAGCGCTGGACGAGGACGGAACAGTGGGAGCCACGCCGGAAGAAGCCGCCGGAGCGGCGCCCACCCGGAGCCGTACATCGATCCACGGAGACCGGGAGAACATTCCCCCGAGTTCCCACGGGGCGCTGCCCGGCGGCGTCCTTCACAATTCCATCGTTGCTCGGTTAATTCGCCAGGTCAATGATTTCCGATCGGATGGAAATATTACGGAGCCGCTACCGGGGGTCGTGACCACTCGGCCGCCCTGGCGGCCTGCCGGTCGCGGCGGGTGTGCACCGTGCGCGGGCTGCGGTGCACCGAGTCGAGTACGGTCGCCGCCGCGGCGACGGCGAGCACGTCCGTCCCGAAGCTGCTGGGGCGCACGACCCGCTCCGGGTCCCCGCACGCGCGCGAGAGCCGGGCGATCTCCTCGTACAGGTCCGGGAGCAGGTGCGGCAGGTAGATCGCGGACATCTCGGTCAGGACGAGGAGTTCCGGGTCCAGCATGTCGAGCAGCGTCGCGGCGATCCTGGCGACCCCCCGCAACCGTTGGCGCAGCAGTCCCACCACGAGGTCGTCGCCGGCACGGGCCGCCCCCAGCAGGAGCTCGGCCTCCGGTCGCGGTATGGCTCCGAGCTCGACGGCCTTCACGAGCAGCGCGCGGTCCGACAGCGCGGTCTGGGCGCAGCCCCGGCCGCCGCAGGAGCACGGCAGGTCGGCCCCGGGCAGGTTCAGGTGCGCCACCCCGCCCGCCGCCGAGCGAAGGCCGTGATGCACGACTCCGCCGGTGGCGATGGCCGCGTCCACCACATGGCCCACGAACAGGTGCACCAGGCTTGCCCGGGCCCGCGGCTCACCGAAGAGGATCTCCGCCTGAGCCAGCGCACGGGCATGGCCGTCCACGCTCACCGGGAGGCCGGTGCGGGCGGCCAGCAGCGGGCCCAACGGCAGGTCCCGCCAGCCCAGCGGCTCGTGTTCGACCACGACGCCGGTCCGTGCGTCGACGTGGCCGCCCGTGACCACGCCGAGTCCGAGGACCCGGCGGTGGCCGGCGTGCCGGCGCAGGAATCCGGGCAGGTGCCGAACGATGGTCGAGAGCGTGTCGTCGGCCTCGCCCCGGTGCGGCAGCTCCTCGCGGGCGACCACCCGGCCCCGCAGGTCGACGATTCCGAAGGTGAGCATGGGGACGGCGATGTGCACGCCGCAGGCGAGGTGGGTGTCGGTGTCGACGTCGAGCGGCACGCTCGGCCGCCCCGCCCGCGGCGCGCCGGCAGCGACCGGCAGCTCCCGCAGCAGCCCGAGCGAGATGAGGTCGGCGGTCTGCCGTGAGACCGCGGCCGGGCTGAGACCCGTTGCGGTGCCGATGAACCCCCTCGCGACGGGCCCGTGATCGAGGACGGCGCGCAGCACGGCCGCCGCCGATCCGGCGCCTTTCGAGGTGTCCCTGCGATCGTTTCCGGGCCCGGCGAGGCCGGTCGGCGAGATGGTGGGCGGGTTCGCGCTCCGGATGGGCACGGAGATCCTCCTCACGCGCGTGTCGACCCACCGGGTCGACGACCGTCGAAGGCCTGCACGGTGGGGCGCCTCCCGCACCGGCGGCGGGAGTACGCGGATGTCTGGCGGTGTGTGCGCGGCACGGTTCGGCTCAGCGGGAGACGCGGCCAGTAACCGGGGGCGGCAGACGCCACGGGAGCACTACCCGCGTGGCGCGACCCGCGGCCTACGGCCCGCGGCGTTCCGGGCAGTGGCGGGCGGTCAGCCGACCGGCAGACAGAGCGCGCTGGCGACGCGGCGGAGGTCAACATGAGCACGACGAACAAGGCGCGGGTGCTCAGCCATGGTCAGAACGTAGGTATTGGAGGCACCATTTGTCAACTAGTTCGGTATACATAGTGTCCATACGTCCGTCGCCGAGCCGGTCGCGGGCACACGTCGCCGGGCTCGCCGGGTGGTCAGCGCCCGCCGCGGTGCGGACGCCGTCCCACCGGGGCCAGGGCCGGAGGGACCACCCCGATCCGCTGCCGGTAGGCCGACGGGCGCTCGCCGCAGTACTGGGCGAAGGCCCGGGCGAAGGCGCTCGGGCTCTCGAAGCCGACGGCGGTCGACACCTCGAGCACCGACCGGGTGGGGTCGGCGAGCAGCGCCATCGCCCGCAGCAGCCGGGCCTGCACCAGGTAGTGCCGCCACGAGAGGCCGAGGGCGGTGCGGAACAGGCGGCGCAGGGTCCGTTCCGAGACGCCGACCGCCCGGCCGACCTCGGCCACGGAGACCGCGTCGAGGTGGCGCTGGGTATAGGAGATGGCCGCGGCGACGACCGGATCGGTCGAGGTCGGCAGGCTCAGCGGAGCCTCGTGACCGAGCGCCTCGACGACGAGGTGGCCGAGCGTGCGAAAGAAGCCGTCGGACACCGGATCACCGCTCGGGCGGGTGATCGGCCAGCGCCGAGCGTAGATCATCATCTCCCGGACGAGCGGCGGCGCGGCGAGGATCCGGGCGCGGTCCCCCGGCCGGTCGATCAGCCGGGGGTCGAACAGCACGGCGATCGAGCGGACCGCCGAGTTGATCGTGACCCGGTGCTCGAGACCGGCCGGGATCCACGCTGCCTGCCGCGGCGGCAGGAGGTAGTGGGTGCCGGCGGTCTCGACCTCGACCATCCCGGAAATGGCGTACTCGATCTGGTGCAGATCGTGGGAATGCCAGCCGGTGACGAGCCGGTCACCTTCGTAGTGGTGGCTGCCGCCGAGAACCCGCGCCCCACGCCGCATGTCGACCATGCCGATTGCGCCGGCCGTGCCGGCCACATCAGCCGTGCCGGCCACATCAGCCGTGCCGGCCACATCAGCTGTGCCGGCCACATCAGCTGTGCCGGCCACATCAGCTGTGCCGGCCACATCAGCTGTGCCGGCCATCCGTGCCAGGCCGACGCCGACGGGTTCAAAAGCTCCGCCGGACGAATATACGGAGGCGGTCACGTTACGAAAGAATAGTTGAGATTCCCGACACTCGCGGCGTAATGGCGCGACACCGTTGTTCAGACCAGTCGGAAGGCTATGCTCGGCGGGTGCACAGCGCCATGCCGCCGAATGGTCAAGGAAACACCGGACGGACACCGCGCTCCGCACCAGCCGCGCCACACGGCCGCGCCCCGGGCGCGGCGGTGACGGCATGACCTCGCCCCGCCGCCTCGGCGCGGAGGACTCGAGCACCCGCACGACCCTGCTCGACGCGACGGCCCAGATCATCCTCGAGGAGGGGTACGCCGCGGTCAGCTCGCGGCGGGTGGCGGCGAAGGCCGGCATCAAGCCCGCCCTCGTGCACTACTACTTCCGCACCATGGACGACCTGTTCCTCGCCGTCTTCCGGCGCGGCGCGGAGGCCAACCTGGAGCGCCAGCGGCGCGCACTGGCCTCGCCGCGGCCCCTGCGGGCGCTGTGGGACGTCGACCTGGACTCGCGCGGCACGACCCTCATGGTCGAGTTCATGGCGCTCGCGAACCACCGGAAGGCCATCCGGTCGGAGATCGCCGCCTACGCCGAGCGGTTCCGGGAGGCGGAGCTCGCCACCCTGTCGCGAGTGCTGACCGCCGCCGGAGTCGATCCGGCCACGATCCCGCCGGTGGTCGTGACGTGCCTGATGGCGAGCGTCTCCCGGGTTCTGGTGATGGAGGGCGCGCTGGGCATGACCATGGGCCACCGCGAGACGATCGACCTGGTCGAGCGATACCTGACCGAGATCGAGGCCCGCACCCCGCCCGACCCCGTGGACGCCGCCGACGCGCCCGCCCCCGCGGTGAGCCCCACCGCCAGCCCCGACGGGCCCGCGGGTCCCGGGGGCTGAACAAGCGCGCGGAGCAGCCGGACGGACCGGGCAGAGCGGGCAGAGCGGCCGGGCCCGGCCACCACGGCTGGCCGTTCTGGACGGATCCCTGACCGGGCAGAACGTCGACGCCGGGGATTGGTCTGAATTACGCTGCCATCCTTAGCATTGTCCGTCCCCCGGCGCCCCGCCGGGCGACGAGGATCACAACCACGGCTCGGCGACGGGAGGTGGCCACCCGGCTCCCGTGCGCGCCGGAGTGTGCGCGCCGGAGGGCGCGGTACCGCCACCGGAGACAGCGGCCCACCTCCCGTCACGACCAGTCGGTCCACGACGGCCGGTCCACTCACCACGGATCGGTCCACTCAGGATCGGTCCACAGCGAGAGGAATCCGGACCATGCACATGGACGACATGATTCTGCTGAGCATCGACGACCACGTGATCGAGCCGCCGGACATGTACAAGAACCATGTCCCGGCGAAGTGGCTCGATTCCGTGCCGAAGGTCGTCCGGAACGAGGCCGGCGTCGACGAGTGGGTGTTCCAGGGCGAGAAGACGTCCACACCGTTCGGTATGGCGGCGACCGTCGGCTGGCACCGGGAGGAGTGGGGATTCAACCCCGGCGCCTTCACCGAGTTACGTCCGGGCTGTTTCGAGGTCCACCAGCGGGTCCGCGACATGAACGCCAACGGCGTCCTCGCCTCGATGTGCTTCCCGACGATGGCGGGCTTCAACGCCCGCACGTTCTCCGAGGCCCTCGACAAGGACCTCTCGCTCATCATGCTGCAGGCCTACAACGACTGGCACATCGACGAGTGGTGCGGCGCCTACCCGGGCCGGTTCATCCCCCTCGGCATCGTGCCGATGTGGGACGTCGAGCTCGCGGTGAAGGAGATCCGGCGGATCGCCGCGAAGGGCTGCCGCTCCATCAGCTTCCTGGAGGCCCCCCACGCGCAGGGCTGGCCGAGCTTCCTCTCCGGCCACTGGGACCCGATGCTGCAGGCCCTCGTCGACGAGAACATGGTGCTCAGCCTGCACATCGGCGGCGCCTGGGACATCGTCAAGCTCGCCCCCGAGGTGCCGATCGACCACATGATCGTCATTCCGTCCCAGCTCACCATGCTCACCGCGCAGGACCTGCTCTTCGGCCCGACGCTGCGGCGCTTCCCCGAGCTGAAGGTGGCCCTCTCCGAGGGTGGCATCGGCTGGATCCCGTTCTACCTGGACCGCGTCGACCGGCACTTCCAGAACCAGAGCTGGATCCACAACGACTTCGGCGGCAAGCTGCCCTCCGAGGTGTTCCGGGAGCACTTCCTGGCCTGTTACATCACCGACCCGGCCGGGCTGCGCCTGCGCGAGCAGATCGGCATCGAGACCATCGCCTGGGAGTGCGACTACCCGCACACCGACACGACCTGGCCCGAGTCACCCGAGCACGCCTGGAACGAGCTCCAGCAGGCCGGCTGCCGCGACGACGAGATCCACCAGATCACCTGGGAGAACGCCAGCCGCTTCTTCGGCTGGGACCCGTTCTCCCACACGCCGAGGGAGCAGGCCACCGTGGGCGCGCTGCGCGGGCTGGCCGCCGATGTCGACGTCACCCGGATGTCGCGCGAGGAGTGGCGCAAGCGCAACGAGGCCGCGGGAATCGGCGTCTTCTAACCCCAGGCCGGCGGGAGCCCGGACCGGGGCTCCCGCCGGAGCGTCGCGGCGATCTCCCGCCGCGGAGTTCGCAGGCGCTTCCCCGGCATCGAACCAGGTGAACCGCCCGGCGCCAGCACTGTGACGCCGGGCGGGCCGGGGACGGCGCGATGCCGACCTGCGCGTTCATTCCCAGTATTGGCCGACGCTTCATCACGGGGAAACCCGGCCCGGCCGCGGTTGTCGGGGGGAGCCGAAATGCTGGAGGCAGCATGCCCATCCGACCGCCCTGCCCATGCTGCGGTCGACCAGGAGGACGTGGTGAGGAAGAAAACGCGCATCCGCCGGTTCTCGCTCGTGATCGGCGGCGCCCTGGCGCTCGTCGTCGCGCTTCCGACGATTGCGCTCGCGGCACCCCCGGCCGCGCTGCCCGGAAACGCCGACACCATGGAACAGACGTACCAGCCGGCCTACGACTACGACACCGACGGGTGCTACCCGACGCCCGCCATCGGGGCGAACGGAGCCGTCAACGGCGGGCTCAACCCGTCCGGCGCGCTCAACGGTGGCTGCCACGACCTGGCCGACCTCAACAACACGAACGGCTACGCCCGCTACAAGTGCAACAACGGCTGGTGCGCGATTCTGTACGGCCTCTACTTCGAGAAGGACCAGGCGACGATCGGCGGCCACCGGCACGACTGGGAGCATGTCGTGGTCTGGGTGCAGAACAACCAGGCCCAGTACGTCTCCGCCTCGGCCCATGGCAGCTTCAACGTCTACCCCCGCAGCCAGGTCCGCTGGGACGGCAACCACCCGAAGATCGTCTACCACAAGGACGGCGTCGGCACCCACGACTTCCGTCTCGCCGACTCGGGCGACGAGCCGCCGGAGAACGAGCTCCACACCTGGCGTTACCCGACTCTGGTCGGTTGGAACGGCTATCCGGCCGGGGTCCGTGACGCGCTGAGCGCGGCCAACTTCGGCAGCGCGGTCTTCGGTCTCAAGGACGGCAACTTCAACTACCACCTCGAGCGCGCGATGCCTGCGGGCATCTCCTTCGACCCGAACGCCTGACGGCGCGGGCTCCGGCTTCGCCGCGGCGAGTGGGCGGGGTGGTCACCCCGCCCACTCGTCCCGGCCGCCAGGCCCCGCACGGCAAATCCCAGGCGGAGCAGACCTCGCGCGGCCAGACCCCGTCACCGGGCGGGGAGCCGGTCCCGACTTCCCACCGGCCGGCGCACGGGACCGCCATCCACCTGACAACCTGCGATGATTGTGAAGTGCGGCCACAGTCGCGCTGACGACAGCTTTTCGTCGGGCACAGGCATTGCCAGTCGACCGGGAAAGCCTACGATCATTAATTGTCGCGTGGAGGGGCCGATGGCCGACCAGACAGTGATCGGCAAAACAGGACGGGTGACGGGAAAGATAGCCCCGGGCATGGTCGGTGAGGTCATGCTCGCGGTACGGGGCGGCTCCGAGGCATTCCACGCTTATGCGGCCGACGACGGGGTGACCTTCGCCGTCGGCTCGCGCGTTCTCGTCGTCGAGTATTTCCCTCCTCGCACCGTGCTGGTGATCAGGCTGTGACCGCGGTCGTGGCCACCCACCGGCCAACGGTGCCCCGGCGCGCCAACCGCTGTGCCCCGCCGCGGGCCGGCTGACGCCCGTTGACCAGATCTCCCGTGGGGTGAAGCGGAGGCAACATGATGATCATCCTCATCTCGGTCGCGGTCGGCGCCGTGCTGGCCGTCGCGTTGTTCAAACTGATGTGGCGGGTGGCCGAACCGAACGAGGCACTCATCATCTCCGGGATGCGGGCGTACAAGGACCCGAACGACGCCGTGGCCGAGAGCCTGGGATTCAAGATAGTCACCGGAAAGGGCGTGCTGGTACCGCCGGGCGTGCAGACCGTCCGCCGGATGTCCCTGGATCTGCGGGCCGCCCAGCTCGGCATCGAATGCGTCACCCAGCAGGGAATCCCGGTCGGTGTCCGGGGCGTGGTCATCTTCAAGGTCGGTGACGACTACGCGTCCATCGCGAATGCCGCCCGCCGGTTCCTCGACCAGCAGGACAAGATGGACACCCGGGTGCACAACGTTTTCGCCGGCCATCTGCGCGCCATCGTCGGCCAGCTGACCGTCGAGGACCTCATCCGGGACCGGGAGAAGCTGACGCAGCTGACCCGGGCGAGCTCCGGAACCGAGATGGAGAAGCTCGGCCTGATCGTCGACTCGCTGCAGGTGCAGGAGATCGACGACCCGACCGGTTACATCCGCAACCTCGGGCGCCCGCACGTGGCCACCGTCGCCGCGCAGGCCAGGATCGCCGAGGCGGAGGCCGACCGGGAGGCCACCGAGCAGGAGCAGATCGCCATGGCGCTCAAGGCGGAGGCGAACCGGAACAGCTCGATCAAGCAGTCCGGGTTCCAGGCTGAGGTCGACGAGGCCTCGGCCCGCGCCACCCAGGCCGGCCCGCTGGCCGAGGCCACCGCGCACCAGCAGGTCGTCGTCGAGCAGACCAAGGTGGCCCAGCTCGAGGCCGAGCTGGAGGAGCAGCGTCTACAGGTGTCCGTGCGCAAGCCGGCCGACGCCCGCGCCTACGAGCAGACCACGCTCGCCCGCGCCACCCGTGACGCCCAGATCAGCTCGGCCGAGGCGGCCGCCCGCCAGATCGAGCTGGCCGCCGCCGCGGACGCCACCCGGGTCCGGACGGAGGCGGACGCCCGGGCGCAGCAGGTGCGAGTCCTGGCAACCGCCGAGGCGGCCTCGACCCGCGCGATCGGCGACGCGGACGCCCACGCCAAGCGGGCCGTCGGTTCGGCCGAGGGTGACGCGATGCGGGCCCGCGGCCTGGCCGAGGCCGAGGCGATCAAGGCCCGCGCCGACGCGCTCGCCGTCAACCAGGACGCCGTCATCGGCCAGCAGCTCGCCGAGCAGTGGCCGGCCATCGTCGAGGCCGCGGCCAAGCCGTTCGGCGCGGTCGACCAGCTGATCGTCCTCAACGGCGCGGCCGGCCTGGGCGAGGTGCTGACCCAGGCGCTGTCACAGGGCGCGGCGGGCCTGCAACTGGCCCGTTCTCTGCTCTCCAGCGGCACGCCGGGCTCCACCCCGGCCGTGCCCACCGCGCCCGGCGCACCGGCGCCTGACGCACCCGCGAACGGCACGGCCAAGCCGGCGGACAGGTAGGCAGCAGATCTCCCACCGCCTCACGATCGATCACCCGGACGACCCGGAGATGCGGGTGTCTCACGAAACGATCGCGTGCCACGAGGCGCCAGACAGTCGAGTGGAGGTGGAAGACCTTCACCGTCGGGTCGTCGCGGCGGCGAGATCGGCGAGCAGGTCGGGCAGGACGAGTTCCTCGTCGATCCGCCGCGCGTGGCGTTCCAGGGCCGGGCGCAGGCCCTGGTCCCAGGACGCGTCGGCCGGGCGGCCCATCAGCCTGCCGCCTTCGACCATCGCCAGGGCTGCCTCGTAGGAGCGGGAGTCGAAGCGCCACGGCAGCCACGGGACCCGTTCGAGCAGCCCGTTCGCGATGCGGATGCCGCCCCAGTCGAAGTCGCCGTGGTAGGCGAACCGCGCTCCCCGCACCGCGAGCGCGTCCAGCATGGTCACGACGGCGAGCGAGGGCTGGCCGGAGACGCAGATCAGGGGCGGGGACCGGTGTGCCAGTTCGTCGGCCGCGCTGGCGACCACGATCGGATTCTCACACAGGAAGACCATCGTGGAGCCCACGCCGAGGTCGCCCAGATCCCCGCGGCGGCCGACGAGCTGACGCAGGGTGAGCACGCAGGGCTCGCCCGCCTCGCGGGCGGCGGCCAGCATCCGCCCGCTGGGGGTCGCCGAGCCGCCTGGCAGGCCCAGGCACAGCGCGGTGGACGACAGCTCGTCGCGGTGCACTCCGACAGCCGCCCAGGCGGCCCGCCGCCCCGCGGCTGACCCGTCGCCGGTCGGGGAGGAGCCGCCGAGCACCCGTACGGCGGCCAGCACGAGGGTGGTCAGCGGCCGGCCCTCGTCGAGCGCGTGCGCGTCGCCGGCGCGGCTCGCCGCCAGCCGGCCCAGCGCGACGCCGGGCGACGGCAGCACCTCCAGCACCCGCACCGCATCAGTCACCAGCGCGGACGCGGCGTCTGGCCCGTCCGCGAGCCGGCGCAGCATCCCGGTGCCGTCCAGCCACAACAGCCAGGGGGCGAGTACGGGACGCCGGGACACCAGCTCCTCCAACGGGCCGCGGACGGCCGACCACTCCCGGGCATCCGCGGCGGCCTGCGCCGCAAGGTTGGCCACCTGCCCCGTCAGCAGGGTGACGGCGGCCTCGAGCCCGCCGGACGCGGCGCCGCTGGCGCGCAGCACGGCGTCCACGTCGTCCAGCGATACCGACAGCGAGCTGCCGGCGCCGGCCCGCCGGCCGAGCAGGCGCTCGGCGGCCCGCCGCTGGTCCGCGGTGGCCCGGGCCAGCGTGACCGTCCCGGTGAGCGGCCTGCCCCGTTCCAGCCGGCCGCGTGCCCGGGCGAGCAGCCATGCCGTCTCCTCACCGCCGAGCAGCCGCCGCAGCCGCTCGAGGTCGCCCGGCTGGTCGGCATCGTTCACGTGTGCGGAATCGGCTCGCCGCCGGGTGGCAGAGGCTCATCGCCGAGAGGAAGAGGGTCGCCATTGAGGGGAAGACGCTCGTCGCCGACGGGAAGATGCTCGCCGAACAGAGGAAGATGCTCTTCGTCGCGGGCCCGCCGACTGGCCGCGGCCACCTCCGGCTGTGCCGCCGGCGCTGGCAGGTACGTCGACGGTCGATCCAGCCGCGTCCGTTCGCGGCCGTCCCACCTCCACGGCGTGACCAGCACCGCATCCACCCCGTCCCGCCGGGACAGCTGAGCGATCGCCAGCCCGGGGACCTGCGGGTAGCAGCCCCACTCCCGCTCGCTCGTCATCACGACATCCAGGTCGAAGGTGGCGAGCAGGCCCAGGCACTTGGCTCTGGAGTCGTCGTCCACCCCGGCGAACGCCTCGTCCAGAGCGATGAGGCGGGGCGCCCGCCGGTCGCCGGCCGAGTCGTAGAACGACGCGGCGGCGGCGAACAGCGGGATCGAGGCGGCGAGCACCCGCTCCCCGCCAGATGCCGGGCCGCTGGCCGGGCGCCACTGGCCGTCCTGGAACCGCTGGACGGCGAACTCGTGCCAGCGGCGGTAGTCCAGGGCGCGGGTCAGCTGCTCCGCCCAGCCGCCGGAGGCGTCCGCGCTGTGCTCCCGGCTGATCTCCTCCTGGAGGAACGCGCCGACGGTCGCCCGGTCCGCGGCGCTCCACGCGTCGGTCGTCTGCCGCAGCAGGCGGTCCCGCACCGGGCCGAGGCCCGCCGGCGCGCCGCGGGCCATCCGCCACTGCAGACGCAGCCGCATCCCGGTCGAGGTGGGCCGCTCGGCGAGGTTCGTGTTGATCCTGCCGACCTGCTCCTCGGTGTCGCTGACCAGCTCCTGCAGCGCACTGGCGACCTCGTTGACCAGGTGGTTCTCCAGGACCTCACGTTCCTTGGCGGACAGCAGCAGCGCACGCTGCTCGGTCTCCCCCGCGAGCGCGGTGACGAGTTCCGGGACGTCCTGCCGGCGGCCCTGGAACAGCACGTCGACCACGATCACGCCGTCGGCGACGGTCATCCCGACCGAGTGGCCGTGCCGGGACAGTGCGTCGGTGAGGATCTTGTGCTCGCCCGACACACGCTGCTGCACAAGCTCCCAGCGCCGGTCGGAGTCGTCGACGTCGCCGAGGGCCGCGTTGACGGCGCGGGCGAGTGCGATCGCCGGGTTCGGCGCCCACGCGGCGGACGTGTCGGGGAGGTCGAGGTCCGGGACGGCGACGGTGAGCAGTCCGGTCGCCGCGAACGCCCGCAGCCTCGCGATGGCGCTCTCCCGCTCGGCGGCCGCGGCGGTGATGGAGGCCCGCAGGGTCTCGCGCCGGCCGTCGGCCTTGCCGCGGGCGTCGATCGCGGCTCGTTCGGCGGCCCGCGCCGCCTTCTCCCGCCGGTCGCGGTCGGCGAGCTCGGCTTCGACGGCGGCGAGCTTGCGGAACAGCTCGTCGACGGCGGCGCCGGCGGTCTCGGCCAGGACCCGGTGCCGTTCGGCCCCCGCGTCGGCCTGCGCCTCGGCCTCGGCCTGTTCCTCGGCCGCCTGCCGGTGCCGGGCCGTCACCTCGGCCAGTTCCGCGCGCGCCCCCGCCGCCGCGGTGCGGGACCTGGCCAGCGCGGTCGCGGCAGGCCACAGCCTGGCCAGTGCGGTCCGGTAGTCGCCGAGCGCCCGGCGCACCGAGGCGAGGGCCGCCGGCTCGACGGGCAGGCGGACGTCGGCAGCGAAGTCCTCGACCTGCTCCCGCGCCTGCGCGGCGACCTGCCGGCGCCGGTCCGCGATGGCGGCGGCATGGTCGTGGTCGGCGTCGACGCGCCGCCTGGTGGCATGCTCGGCGCTGAGCGTCGCGTGGGCGTCACGCAGATCGGTGTCGGCGGGAAACGCGCGGTGCTCGGCGGCCAGTGCCTCGAGCCGGTCCGCCAGCTCGGCCCCGGCCGCGGCCAACCGCGTCAGCCGTTCCTCGGTCAGTTCCGCGTCGGCGCGCAGCCGCCCAAGCCGGGCCCGCCGGGCCGCCTCGCGGGAGCCTTCTCCGATGTAGCCGGCGGCCGGCTTGTGCCACGACCCGGTCAGCGTTCCGTTGCCGAAGCTGCCGTCGACCCCGACCCAGCTGGCGGAACCGTCCGGAGCACGGTCGGGCCCGCTCGGCCGGTCGGAGCCGCGCAGGCCGATCGTCGCCAGCAGGTCGGCCAGGGACTGGTCGCTCAGAGCGTCGGCGGCGGGGTCCGCCCGGTCCACCGCCGGAACGAGCACCGTCGCCAGTCCGTCGCCCGGCGTCGGGAAGCCGGCGGTGACCAGGACGTCGTCGGAGACGGCGTCCCGCAGCCTGCCGTCGGGGCCGACCCAGGCGTCGAGGATGCCGGCCGCCTCCAGCGCCGCCTCGATGCCGGCCCGGTGCTCGTCGGGCACGCCGGCGGCGAAGTCGACAACCTTCCACAGCGGGGCGCCGGGACGGCCGGCGCGGCCCGACCCGTCCCGGGTGTACGGGGTGGGCGGCACGTCATGGCCGCCGGCCACCAGCCGTGCGATCTCCTCCGTCAGCGCGTCGAGCTCGGCCCGGGCAGCCGCCTTCTCGGCGTCGACGGCGGCCTGCCGGCGGCCGAGGAGGGCAGTCGTCTCCCGCACCGCGTCGTCGACTGCCGCCGCGGCCGGGCTGCGGCCGTCGAGCGTCTCCACCCAGCCGGCGAGTGCCGCGAGGATCCCGTCCGGGTCGGGCAGCCGCAACTGCTCGGCGCGCCCCAGGTAGGCCGTGCAGGCCGCGACGAGGTCGGCGCCGCGTCGGGCGAGAACGTCCTCGGCGGTCGCGATCCGCTCCGCGACGGCGTGGCGCTCGCCGATGATCCGGTCGAGTTCGGTGCGGGCGGCCCGCGCCGCCGCCGCCGCGTCATCGGCCCCGCGCAGCAGCCGTTCGAGGTGGCTCACCGCCGCGTCCTGGGCGTCGACGGCGGCCTCACCGGACCGCCGCGCGCCGGCATACGGTCGCTGCTCCCGCGCCAGCTCGTCGAGCACCGCAGGGTGCCTGTCGGCGAGCAGGGCGGCGCCGGCCGCCGCGTCGGCCTCCCCGACGGCTCCGTCGAACGCGGTCTGGTCGTCGTCGACCGCCGTGGCGGCCTCGGCCAGCCGGCGCTGCCAGCTGTCGGCCGACCGTGCCGCCTGCGTGGCGGCCTCCGTCCGCTGGCTGGCGAGCTGGGCGAGCCGGGACGCGTCCTGCCTGGCCGTGTTCAGCGCCGCCGCGCTGCGCATCTCCGGGCTTTCGCGCAGCGCCTCACGCCGGGCGGTCAGGATCTCCTTCGCCGCGTCGAGGGCGTCCAGCTCGGCGAGCGCGGTGTCGAGCGCCGCCTGCGCGGTCCGGTGGGCTTCCTCGGCTTCGCCCAGCTCCCGGCCGTACTGCTCATAGCGGCTGTGCGCCTGCCGCGGTGGCGCGGTGTGCCGCCTGGCGGCGACCTGGGCGTAGCGGCTGTAGTGGCTCAGGAACGCCTGCGCCGCCGCCTGTGCCTCGGTCAGCGCGCGCAGCGCCTCCCGCTCCTCGTCCAGGCCGCGGAACGCCTCGGCGACGGTGGCCACGAGCGCGGGGTCCAGCGGCGCCAGCGCCTCGGTGAGCGCGCGGGACAGCAGTTTCTCGTCAGGCCGTTTGGACAGCTGAGGCTGACGGAGCTGGATCAGGAGATTGACCAGCGCCTCGTATCGGTGGGTGCCAAGCCCGAACAGCTCCTCGTCCACCGCCCGCCGGTAATGGGAGGCCGTGTCGAACACCTGGCCGTGGCCTTCGACGACGTCCTTCAGCTTCTCCCTGGTCAGCGCCACCCGCGTCGGGCCGACCAGGGACAGGTCAGCGCCGACCCGCTGGGGGGTGACAAAGAACCAGTGCCGGGCGATGCCCCGGCCGGCGACCGCCTTCAGCCCGGCTCCGACAGTGCGGTACTCGGCGACACCGTCCTGGCCGGTCCGGCCGAACTCCAGCCAGGCGTAACCGAGCCGCTCCGGGTGCGGATGGCGGCCTCCCAGCAGCAGGTTCCACTCCATCCGCTTGTTGCGGTCGCCATCGGGCTCGACCCGGTGGGCGGCCAGTTCCCCGTCGAGCAGGAACGGCAGCGTCAGCGCCAGCACCTTCGACTTGCCGGTGCCGTTGTTGCCGCGCAGCAGCAGCCGGCCGTCGTGGAAGTGGAACTCCTCGACGTCGTAGTAGAAGAGGTCGACGAGTCCGGCACGCAGCGGCTGCCAACGGTCCCGGCCGGGAGCAGGCAGCGACGTCCCGGGCGACGGCGCGGACGCCACCGCGGCCGGGTCCGCGGACGACCTGACCGCGGACGACCTGGCTGCGGTGATCGCCATGTCACCCCCGGGAGTCTCGCTGCTCACCGCCGCGTCTCCTTCCTGTTCCTGCGTGCTGGGCTGGCCGGCCCAATGCCGGTGCCGGTGCCGTCGGCCTGCCGGTCACGGATCGTCGGGGCGTCGAGTGCGTAGCGGGCTATCGCCGGGCGGGGCAGGACCGCCGGCGGGCCCGCCGGACCACCGGGTGCGTCGGCGACCAGCCGCAGGGCTCGGAGCTTGTCGAGCGCCACCGCGAGAAGCTCGGCGTCGGCGCCGGGTTCGGTCACCCCACGCCGCCAGTAGGAGGCGTGCTCGACCGCCATCTGTGCGACGAAGGTGCGCAGGCGGGCCAGCGGCACCGGCGTGCCCTGGCCGAGCCGGTCCGCCAGGTACTCGGCGACCAGCAGGGTCACATGTCCGTCGGTGCGCTGCTCGGGCATCCGCACGTCGGTGAGGTCGTCGTCGGGGTCGACCATCGCGATCCCCTCGGCCCGCATCTCCGCGAGCAGCCCGGTGGCCTCCTCGATCCGCCTGGTGATGGCGTGGCGCTGGCTGACCAGGTAGGCACGCTCGTCCTCGGCGAGTTCGTCGTAGTAGACGACGGGCTCGTCCAGCAGCCGGCGCGTCAGCCGGTGCCGCAGCGCGCGGTTGCGCAGGTCCTCGGTGTCGGGAACAGGCTCGTGGGTCAGCTCCGCCAGCCGGGCCTCCAGGTCCGTGGCCTCGATCGTCGACGGTCCGCGGGTGCCCGCCAGGAGTGAGGCGAGCACCCGGCGGCGGACGTCGTACAGGACGTCCCCGCTGTCGCTCAGGTAGGCGTCCTCGTCGCCGGCGACGCGCTCGAGCACGCCCAGGGAGAGCAGCAGCCGGACGACCGCGACCAGGTCGGAACGTTCGTCCCGGCGGCTGAGGGTGAAGGCGACACCGACAGCGGCCAGCTGCGGGTCACTCGCCGCGACCAGCACGCCCTCCGCCAGCCGGCCCAGCGTGATCTGGGCGTCCGCGGTCTCCAGCACCGACAGTGCCAGGCACAGCAGGACGTAGCGGCGCCGCCCGAACGGCGCCCTGCCCCGGCCGTCCCGTGCCGGGTAGGTCGCCTCCCCGGTCGTGGCGACCGTCTTGAACAGCCTGGCGGAATCCGAGTCCACCAGCAGCCGCCAGCCCGTCTCGGCGGCGAGCCACTCACGCAGCGCCGGGGCGTGCCGGCGGATGAGCTGCAGCACCTCGTCGTCCGACGCCGAGGTACGCAGGGGTCTGGCCAGCAGAGCCCGCATCGCGCGCCGCCGCGCGGCGCGGGTATCCGCCGTGACAGGGTCCGTCGTCATCCCGGTATCGGCGCGGGCACGGTCAGATCGACGATCTCGACGAGGTGTTCCGGCCCGCGCAGCACACCGTCCTCGGTCTCCACAGACACCGTGCCGCCGCCTGGCACCACGGACAGCCGGATCAGAATCGTGCCGTCACCCGACGTCGTCTCCACCGCCCCCTCACCCGGCAGCCGGGCCGCGAGCGCATCCCCGAGCAGCGCGAGGAAGAGACGGAACGCCTGCCGGTCGAGAAGCCCGAGATCGGACAGCAGCACCGGCCGGCCGAGGGCCAGCCGATCTCTGGCGGCCGCGGCCTGCCCCGCCTCCCTGGCCGCGTGCTCGGCGAGCAGGCGGCGCTGCTCGGCCCGGTCCGCAACCCGGTTCGGGGCACCACGCCGCTCGTACGACCCGGTGCGGCGCAGCTGGGGACTGATCCGTACCGGCGGTGCCTGCCGCCACGGCGTGCCGGGTGACGGCTCGTCCTCCTGCCAGGCCGAGACGGTCTCCTGGGAGACGGTCAGGTGCCGGGCCGGGGCCAGCCCGAAGGCGGCCCGCCACAGCCGGTGCGCCGCCGCGTCATCCGGCGCCTCGGCAAACCAACGCGCAAGCGCGCGGAAGTCGGCCGACCGGTCGGAACGGCCGGAGCGGCGCTCGTTGAGGGCGGCCACGGTGTCGATGAGCTGGGTGATGGCGGTGACGGCGGCACCGCGCAGCAGCCTCGCCTGGGAGGGATGGCGGGCATCGGTCGACACGAACCAGTCACGCAGGCCGCGCCACCTGTTCCGCCATCCGACCAGCGACGCCTCGACCGCGGCGTCATACGCCGCCCCCGCTCCCCCGGCCGCCACGCGCCCGTCAGCCGAACCGGCGCCCGCCGGCGAACCGTCCGCCGACGACGGACCGTCAGCCGCTACCGAACCGGCGACGATGTGCGCGTCCGGCGGCAGGTCCGGCAGCGCGTCGCTGGCCTCACGGCGAGCCACGACCTCAAGCAGACGAGTGACATCACGTTCCTCCAGCTCACCGAGCAACGTGGCGATCTCCGCGCCGCGGTTCGCGAGATCGGCGATGAAGCGGTTGATGTAGTCGATGAGCCGCTGCTTGTAGGCGACGAACGCGTCGACGTCTCCGTCCGAGAAGTCGATGACGCGGCGCAGCGACGCCATGAACGCCTGGGCGTTGTCCGCCAGGCCGGTGAACCGCTCCGCCAGCCCCAGCAGCAGCAGATGCACCTTCGCCGGGTCCAGCTCGGACGCCTCCATCATGGCCAGCCCCAACAGGGCACGCAGCTGGGACGCGATATCGTCGAGGGCCACCGACTGCAGGGCGCCCCGACGGCCGATCGCCGCCTCGTACAGCGCGATCGCCTCCTCGGCCGCCTGCCCCGCCGGGGTCAGCTGGTACAGGTACCGGGCCCGGTGGAAGTCCTCCACGCTCGTCACGCGGCCGGTGTCCGGGTCCCTGCGCAGGTTGCCCCACACCGCCAGCTGGTCGAAAGCGGCCACCATCGACTCGGCGGGGACGGCGCCGCCCACGTCGGCCGCGGCGTCCTCGGGACGCATGTGCACGATGAAGCGGTCCCGGGCCCGCGCGAAGGCTGTCAGCACCTCCCGGTACAGCCCGGAGTTGGGCACGCTCAGGTGCGTGAACGGCTGCGGCGCCGCGACAGCCACACCGCCCACACCACCCGCACCGGCCGCACCTGCCCCACCAGCGACAGCAGGCCCGACCGCATCGTCACCGGTCGACATGTCAACCAGTATCGCTGCGAGGTCTGACATGCTGACTACGGGTGTCCCACCACGCACAGTTCCCGGCACCGCGCGATCCCGCCGCGGCGGCGATCACGGCCTGCGGCCAGGACGGGTCCGGCGAAATCCGGGCGACGGGCGGGGTTCGGGTCCGGCAATGTACGAACCGGGCCTCCGCGCCTGCTGGCCTGCATCTACCGAGCACCTGCGGCCAAGCCGATTGATAGGTCAAACCTATTTGATCAGGTCAGATGCTAGCCCACCCCGGCCGCGTCGGCGACCCGGCTGACCGGCACCAGCCAGTCCCCGACGAGGTGGCCCATCACCTGCAGGGAGTTGCCGGAAAATAAC
>NZ_SJXI01000013.1:0-12500 GCF_004337455.1 Parafrankia sp. BMG5.11
CGATCCTGAGCGGCAGGAAGAGCCCGCTCCAGAGGAGGTGTCAGCCATACCGGAGTCGCCGCTCGTAAAGGTCGCGATAGTGTTGGGTTCGGGTGACCCGCAGTCCTTGCATGCCCGAGCGGTCGACAGCGCGCTGCCAGGAGTTGAACTCCTCGAGGCTGAGGTGGTAGCGCTCAATCACGTCGTCGATCGTCAGCAGACCGCCATTCACCGCCGCCACGACCTCGGCCTTGCGTCGTATTACCCAGCGCTTGGTATCGCGGGGTGGTAGATCTTCCATGCCCAAAGGCTCGCCCAGCGGCCCAATCACCTGAGCCGCACGAATTTTCTGATTCTCGATCATGGGTCCTCGCTGCCTACTGGCGCCAAGTTCGTCCCTTAGAAGCCTCTACTTTGCTCATGCTGAAGCACTGAGGTTAATCCTGAGTGTTCAGGCGCATAGATAGGCTGGTCGCTGATCAAACGATCTCTAGCAGGACCACGGTAACAACCAAGCTGACCTTTAGAGCCATCGCTCCAGCAGAATGCAGACGCGCTCCACAGAGCGGCTACTGCGGGCTCGTTCGCAGACCGTCCGCTGACTACGGCGCACGCACAAGCCATCAGCAACCATTCGGTTCGGTCTTGGCTCGTTGATCTGCAGCGGGTTTGACCGACCCGGTTGAGGTGCGCGCGGCTGTCGTCTTGAAGCAGTTGACCCACTTGCCGAGTAAGACATCGATCCGTGAAGTCTTTGTGCCGTCACAGAGCCAGTTAGCGTCGCTAGTCAGTCCAAGCTAACCCGTTACTGGAACAATGCTTGTGCCTTTGCCGTTTATGCTCAATGATCCGCAACAAGAGCAGGAGTAAACTATGAGCATTCATAAATTGGCTTTGTTTGGAGCCGCAGCATCCCTGGCAGCTACTCCGGTCGTCGCTCAGGCAGTCAATACGCCCGTCGAGCGTGCAAGCGCCGAGGCAAGCGACGAGAGCCAGCTTGCAGGCCGCATTGGCCCGGCCCTGATTATCGTCGCTCTCGCGGCTGCTGGCATGCTCTTTCTGCTCCTGACCGCTGATGACGACGATGCAGTCAGCGCCTGAGTTTCAGTGAGTTTCGTCCGGGGGGAGGAGGGCCTCGCTTCGGCGAGGCCCTTTTCGTTTTGATCCGTCTGGGCGCAACGAGGGCAGGAAACGCGGCGGTTGCCGCTCGCTAGATTACTGATGCCTCAGTGGTCGATGTAATTGCACCCAAAGAAAACCCCCGCCGAAGCGGGGGCTAGTTGATCGGGTCTTGGCGCACCGGACGGGAGGGGGGGTGGGGTGCGCCCTTGTGCAACCCTAATGCGCGGGCCGCTCCAACAGTTCCTGACTTTCACAAGCTGATTGGTCAGAATCCGGCGAGGTGTCTGAAGCTCGGCGCAATTTGGGTCCACGGCTCCTGCAACTGGTGAAGAGGCGGGATCACCGCGTCCGACGTCTGCAATGGGTCGTTTGCTGCCAGTCCGCTTTTAGCCGCTTGAGCTAAGAAGCTGACAGTCCGCTTCCAGGAGCGGCAGCGATCTTCGCCTATGTCCGATATTGGGCGCAAAGCGGCCTACGAGACCGAGCCACCCAAATGCCTGCTTTTAGGTCCTTAGCGGAATGGCGGCTTTCGACCACCGCGACGTAATTTGCGAACCCTCGCAATGGGCATCCTCCAAGTCCCTGCCGCCACGTTTTCCGCACTTCATATTTTCACCAACCGCCGAGGCTGGGCGGCATGGCTGGTCGACTAGGGCTTTGTCGGTTTTGTCAGTGCCTCCTGAGAGCGTTTTCGGCGGAGACGACTTACCGGAAGTGCCTCTTCGGTAGTTTGAACCGGAATCGGTTCGATAGCTTCGTGTTTTCCGACACTTGCTAGCCGAGCGCAGGCTGCGGGGGCTCAAGAATATTTCCGGTAGCTTTCGGTCAGTGGGGGGTAAACGACAGGCGGAGGGCCGCCACAGCCTGATCTAGTCGTTGTCCCAGAGGTAAAAGCGGGCATGCTCGAAAGTTGCCTTGCACTGCGGACATTTCACTCCGCGTCCATTGTCGGCGGTGGTGATCATTCGACCGTCCACCTGATCGCAACGAGAACAAAACGGCAAGCCCTGGGGTTCGCCCTCGCGGACCTGTGAGGCCCTGAAACGCATCCCGTGGCGCTCTACCGTTTCGACACGGACCTGAGCCGCCTGCTTAAGCTGCTCGATCTCGTGATCCTTCGCCTCGGTCTCGGCCTTCGCGTCCTGAAGCGCGGTCTTCACGTCCAACAATTTGTCCATCAGGTCCACGACCTGACCTTTGATCACGACCGCGTCGTAATCCTTGCCGATCTGGCGCATCGCTTTGGCAATTTCGAGCGCGCTGCTCGCCGCGCTGATGCCTGCCGCTAGTTCCACTGAACGCTCTCCGTGCTAGCTAGGTGATTGCTAGCTCGACTCGTGGGCGGAGAATTTCGCGTGCCCGGCGAGCCTGTTTCGCCAGCAAAAACAAGGTGGTGCCGCTTACAGGACTCGAACCTGTGACCCCATCATTACGAATGATGTGCTCTACCAACTGAGCTAAAGCGGCACTCGGGCGGGCCATTAACGCCGACGGCGGTTTGCCGCAACGCGTCTGTTGTCCGCGACAATCTGGAGGCCCGAGCCGGAATCGAACCGGCGTGCGAGGATTTGCAGTCCTCTACGTAACCACTCCGCCATCGGGCCCTAGCATGATAACGGCCCCCACTCGCGTGGAGGAAGCGGCGCCCTAGCGGCTCGCCGCGCGCAACGCAATCGGGACTGGCGAATGGTTTGCGTTTCGCTATGCAACGCAGCCTATGCGTTTTGCCAACCTAATTGATGCGGTTCCCGCTGACACTCGCCCAGTCACCCTGCCGGGTGCGGAGAACTGGATGCAGGGGCGCACCCTGTTCGGCGGCGCATCGGCCGCGCTGGCGCTGGCGGCGGTGCGAAAAGCCATGCCCGATTTGCCGCCATTCCGGGCCGCGCAAGTCGGCTTTGTCGCGCCGGTCGGGGCGAACCTGTCGTTCAAGGTCGAGATGGTGCGCCAGGGCCGTAACGTGACCCAGGTGCGCAGCGATATCGCCAGCGACGGCAAGCTCGCGCTCACCGCGCTGATGCTGTTTGGCGAAAGCCGGGAGCCGAATGCGCTGCACCCGGCGAGCAAGGTCGATCAATGGCCAGGAGCGCCGGAAGACTGCGAGGGCGTGCCAAGCCCGACCAACTTCTTCACCCAGAATCTTGAGATTCGCCGCGCGCAGGATGAACGGGGCAAGGGTCCGCCGCTGGTGCGCCGCTGGGTCCGTCTTGCCGACCGTGAGGGACTGGACCCGGTCATCCAGGCGATTGTCCTGGGGGATGCGCTGCCGCCCGGATCCATGCGCGCGATGCAGCGCCAGGGGCCGCTGTCATCGATCAACTGGAGCTTTAACCTGCTCGATCCCGAGGCCCGCACCCGCGACGGCTGGTTCCTGGCCGAAGCCGCCAGCGATCATGCCGACCACGGATACTCAAGCGAGCGGCTCAGGCTGTGGAACGCCGATGGCGAGCAGGTACTTGCCGGGATGCAGGCGGCCGCCATTTTCGGCTAGACGTCTTCGTAGGTCGCCTTTCGCTTCTGCATTCCGGCCATCACGGCTTCCATCTGGTTTTTTGATCCCAGCAGTGGGTGTTGCTCGAGGCTTTCTTCCATCAGCAGGTCAGCGGTATTCTTGTCCGCCATCGCGTTAATCAGGCGCTTTGCGCCGCGCATCGCGTGGGGGTTACGATCGGCGATGGTGCGGGCGATTTGGGTGGCACGCTGTAGCGGGTCATCCTCGACGTAGGTCGCCAGACCGATCGCCTGGGCTTCCGTCCCGGTAAACTCCCGGTTGGTGAAGGTCAGTTCGCGCAGCACATCGCCCCGGATCAGGTCGCGCCACAGGGCGATGCCGCCCATGTCGGGCACAAGGCCCCAGCGCATTTCCATGATCGCCATGCGCGTATCGGGCGCGACCACGCGCACGTCTGCGCCGCTGGCAATTTGCAGACCGCCGCCGAAGCACACGCCGTGAACCGCGGCGATGACAGGGACCGGCAGCTTGCGCCACTGCATTGCCACCTGCTGCGCGCGATTGGCGTTGCCAAAGGTGCGCTCGGTCAGCGGGGGCTCGTCACCGCGTTCACGGCCGAAACTGGACAGATCGAGGCCGGCACAGAATGCGCGCCCCTCACCCGCCAGGACCACGCACCGCAGCCCCTTCATGTTCTGCAGCGCCTGTCCGGCCTCGATCAGTCGATTGAACATCTCGCCATCGAGCGCGTTCATCTTGTCGGCGCGGGTCAGCCGGACCTGCGCGACGCCGTCGTCTTCAAGATCGATGGAAACCCGGTCGTTTGCGCGAAAATTCATGCCAGCATCCTTGTCCCTTTGCTGCACCGTCGCCCAACGCCGGTGCGCTGTCTACCTTTCGCCGAACAGCCGCGCCCGGGTCCAGTCCAGCACGGGCGCGTGGCTCACGAGCAGCGCATGGCCGAGTTCGCGGTTCCAGCGGGTCTCGGAACCCAGGGCCGCGCGCCATTCATGCAACCGCCCGGTGTAGAGCTGCAAGTCGTATTCTGCACTGATTCCGATGGCACCGTGCACGGCATGAGCGGCGTTGGCGATGCGAGGCGCGGCTGACGAGGCGACTGACTTGGCCACGGCGATACGCAACCGGTCGGGCGGCTCACCAGCAGCGGCAAGCTCAACGGCGAGGCGGATGGCGACGCAATCCTCTGCCATGACCGCGAGCTGCTGCTGGAGCGCTTGCTGCCGGCCGATCGGCTTGCCGAACTGGCTGCGCTCCCCGGCGTAAGCGGCGCTCATCGCCAACACCCGGTCCGCGGCACCCGAGAGGGCCGCGGCGAGTAACAATACCTCGGCTTCGGCACCGAGGCCGGCCCGGGACACCATGGCTTCGCCGATCGCAATCGGGGCCGCGTTGCGACCGAGCGCGCGCCATAACTGGGCGGCGTCGGCCAATGACATTCCGGCGCCGCCTGCGGTTTCGGGCACGAGCGCGTCAAGGAACCCCGATTGCCCGACCTCCTCGCGCTCGTGCTGCCATTCCGCGCCCGCGTCGATCGCCCGCACTCGGTCGGCCGGAAACAGCAGCGTGAGCATCCGCTCGAACGGTTCGAGGAACTCTGTCACCGCAGGCCCAGCCCCCGCGCGATGATCCCGCGCAGGATTTCTCGCGTTCCGCCGCGCAGCGAGAAGCTGGGAGCGACGCGGGTAACGTACGTCAACGCTCGCGTAAGATCCGCGTCGACCGGCTCATCGTGGCTCGCTAGATCATCGGCGATTGCCAGCGGCAAATCCTGCTCGAAAGCCGTACCCAGGTCCTTGACCAGGCTTGCCTCGACCACCGGGCTCTCTCCCGCCGCGAGCCGCGCGGTACAGGCGAGCGACATCGCCCGAAGCGCCGCCAGCCGCGCAACGAACCCGCCAACCAGCGCGGCGGTGGCATCATCGGTGCGGCCGGCCTTGCGCAAGTGCGCCAACCATCCGTCCAGCAACACCAGGCTAGAATAGATCCGTTCAGGACCGCTGCGTTCAAATGCCAGCTCGGCGGTGACCTGCGCCCAGCCCTGCCCCTCGGCGCCGATCAACGAGTCCCCCGGCAGCTCCACGCCATCGAAGAAAACCTCGTTGAAGTGCTCGTCACCGGTCAGATCCTTGATCGGGCGGATGGAGATACCCGGCAGCGACAGGTCCACGATCAATTGCGACAGGCCGGCGTGGCGGTCTTCCGGCCCGCCCGACGTGCGAACCAGCGCGATCATGTAATCGGCATACTGGGCCCCGGTGGTCCAGATCTTTTGACCGCTGAGCCGCCAGCCTCCGTCGACCGGCTCCGCGCGGGTGCGCACAGCGGCAAGATCGGACCCGGCGCCAGGTTCACTCATGCCGATGCAGAACAGCGCGTCACCATGGCAGATCCGCGGGAGGTAGGATTGCCGCTGCGCCTCCGTCCCGAAGTTGAGGATCAACGGCGCGCTTTGCCTATCGGCGATCCAGTGCGCGCCGACCGGAGCGCCGGCTGCCAGCAGTTCCTCCACCACGACAAATCGAGCGAATGGCCCCTTCCCGCCGCCGCCATACTCCTGTGGAAGCGTCAGGCCGAGCAGGCCCGCCGCGCCCAGCTTGCGGCTGAACTCAGCATCATGCCCCATCCACGATCGCGCGCGCTGTTCCAGCGACAACGCGGCGACGACCTCCTGCGCCAGGGCACGGACCTGCGGGCGAAGCGCCTCGTCCTCTGGCGGGATAGCTGCAAGGGTCAGGCTCTCGAACACGTCGCGCCCTGTCTGCGCGAGCGAAGCGTGGACGGCAACGGGAGAATTGCTCAGCGGTCGCCCGCCCCTTACAGCCGGTACAAAGCGAAAGGAGCGGGCATGGGTGATTTCCTGAGGATCGAACGCAATGGTGCGGTGATGACCGTCACGATGGATCGCCCCGAAGATCGCAACGCAATCACCGATCCTGACCAGAGCGCGGAATTCGTTGAATTGACCGAAAGCCTTGCACGCGACCGTTCGGTCCGTGCGCTCGTGCTGACCGGTGCCGGAAAGTCGTTCTGTTCAGGGGGCAATGTGAAGGCGATGCGGGAGGGGACCGGGATGTTCTCCGGCTCCCCGTTCGATCAGCGCAACCATTACCGCACGACCGTTCAACGGATCGGCCGCGCCTTGTGGGAGCTCGAGGTACCGGTCGTCGCGGCGATCAATGGCCATGCCATCGGCCTCGGCTTTGACATCACGCTGATGTGCGACATGCGGATCATGGCGGAAAGCGCGGTGGTCGCAGAAAGCTACGTGAAACTGGGCATCATTCCGGGGGGCGGCGGCGCCTGGTTGCTGCCCCGGGTGATCGGCTATGCCCGCGCGAGCCAGATGACGCTGACTGGCGATCCGGTGGACGCACAGACGGCGCTCGCATGGGGGCTGGTGAGCGAGGTGCATCCGGCAGAGCGACTACTCGCCCGGGCGCAGGAGCTAGCCCAAGCCGTCGCTTCGAGCCCCGGCCACGCCACCCGCCTTGCCAAGCGGATGATGCGGGAAGGCATGGATCAGAAGCTGGCCACTCACCTGGAAACCGCGGCGGCTTACCAGGCCCTGTCGCACCATACGGATGACCATAAGGAAGCTCTCGACGCCTTCCTCGACAAGCGCGCGCCGGAGTTCAAGAACCGGTGAGCGGTGCGCTTGACGGTATACGCGTGCTCGACTTGTCGCGCGTGCTCGCGGGACCGTGGTCGACGCAAATCCTCGGAGATCTGGGGGCAGAGGTGATCAAGGTGGAACAGCCGGGCGCCGGCGACGACACCCGCGCCTGGGGGCCGCCCTTTTTGGCGCAGTCAACGGACTCGGCGTATTTCTCCTGCGCCAACCGCAACAAGCAATCGATCGCAGTGGACATCGCCACGCCCGAAGGCGCCGAGATCATTCGGCGGCTTGCTGCGACAGCGGATGTGGTGGTGGAGAACTTCCGCGTCGGCGGTCTCGCCCGTTACGGGCTCGACTATGACAGTCTGGCAGCGATCAAGCCCGATCTTGTGTGGTGTTCGATCACCGGGTTCGGGCAAACGGGTCCCGACAAGGACCGCGGCGGATACGATTTTCTGATCCAGGGCCTCAGCGGACTGATGAGCGTCACCGGCGCGGCCGACGGTCCGCCGATGAAAGTGGGGGTGCCGACCAGCGATCTCACGACCGGGCTTTACGCGGCGATCGCTATTCTCGCCGCGCTGCGCCACCGTGACAATACCGGCCAGGGGCAGCGGATCGACCTGTCGTTGCTGGAGGCGCAGCTCGCGGTCATGAGCAACCAGGCCGCCAACTGGCTTAACGGGGGCAAGGAACCGGGACGCCTCGGCAACCAGCACCCGAACATCGTTCCATATCAGGTATTCACCTGCGCCGATGGCGACATATTGATTGCGACCGCCAACGACCGGCAGTGGGCCAAACTGGTCCGGGTGCTTGGCCTTGATGCCCTGGCGGACGCTCCGCCATTCGCGACCATGAGCGTTCGGAGCGCCAATAAGCATGCCCTGCTGGCGGCGATCGAACCGGTGTTGGCGGGCTGGTCGTCGGCGGAACTCGTCGAAGCACTGAATAATGCAGGCGTGCCGAGCGGCCGCGTCAATACAGTGCCCGAAGCTCTAGCGGCACCGCAGGTGAAGGCACGCGGCCTCGTCCGTTCCATCGAACGCCGCGATGGCAGCGAAGTCCGGTTCGTGGGCTTTCCCGCGCAGCTCTCCGCCACACCGGCAAGCTATCGCCGGGCACCTCCACGCGCGGGAGAGGACACTCGCGCCATTCTACGTGACATTCTCCATCTCTCCGAGACGGAGATCGAAGGGTTGTTATCGAGCGGCGCCGTCGCACACGGTTCGGCGGACCACTGAACCGCTCCGCGGAAACTTCCGCGAATCCCGTGAGTTAACCTGCCGGAAGGAGACTTGTGATGTCGGACGACAAACAGGATCGCGGCGGGCAGGATCGCGCACGCGTCGCAGGCGAACAAGGCTACGAAGTTCGCTATTTTGCCGAAAAGCATGGGATCAGTATCGATCAGGCACAGGAACTGATCGACAAGCACGGCAATAGCCGCGAAAAACTGGACGCAGCCGCGGGCGCGCTTGGCCGTTAACGCAACGCGGGTGCGTCCGCCAGCGGGGGACGCCCTACCGCATACGCCGCGTTAGTTGCGGTAGCTCGGGTCGATGCGGTCGAGCTTCCGCAACAACGCCGGCCAGGCAAGCGCCTGCGCAAGTGCGCCCATGCCCTTCGGATTGCTTTGCTGCTCAACCTTCTCAGGGGTACCCTGCGGCGGGTTGTAGAGATGGTCCCGCCCCGCGGCGAGCATGTGCACCTGAGCTTCACATGCCCGCTCCAGGAAATAGAGCCGCACGAAGCATGCGCCGACGCTATCCCCCACAGCCAGAGTGCCGTGGTTGCGCAAGATCATCGCGTTTTTGGTGCCGAGATCCTGCACCAGCCGCTCACGCTCCTCCAGGTCTGTCGCGATGCCTTCGTACTCGTGATACGCGACATCGTGTGCAGCGATCATCGCTGTCTGGGTGTGCGGCAACAGCCCCCATTCCATCGCCGATACGGCCTGGCCGTGCGGGGTATGCAGGTGCATCACGGCGTGCGCATCGTCACGAGCCATATGGATGGCAGAGTGGATGGTGAACCCAGCCGGATTGACCGGATGCTCGCTCTTGCCAACGGGCGCACCATCGACATCGATCTTGACCAGCGAGGATGCGGTAATCTCTTCGAACATCATGTCGTACGGGTTGATCAGGAAATGATGCTCGGGACCCGGCACGCGCGCTGACAGGTGCGTGAAGATCAAGTCATCCCAGCCGTAAAGCGCGACAAGGCGATATGCCGCCGCCAGATCGACGCGCGCGGCCCATTCTCCGGGTGCCATATCATCGTTCGCCTGGCTCATGTTTGCCGTTGCCATCGTGCCATCCTCTGCCGAGCTGTCGTTTGTGTACCAGCATAAGCGCACTCGCGGAGCAGAGTCACACAGGTTTTACGGGAGACGCAAAAAAGCCCCACTGTCTCCAGTGAGGCTATTACGTAATTCAGAACCATCTGATGGTTGCGGGGGTTGGATTTGAACCAACGACCTTCAGGTTATGAGCCTGACGAGCTACCGGACTGCTCCACCCCGCGGCACCATGGCGGCGATCTGGACTGGCCAGGAAACGCCGAAAGGGCTGCCCGTGAGGGTCAGCCCTTTGACTTGTGAATGGGTTTCTACCGCAACTCGCTGACTGCAATGCCTGGCGACGACCTACTCTTCCAACGCTTGAGCGTTAGTACCATCGGCGCTGTCCGGTTTCACGGCCGAGTTCGAGATGGGATCGGGTGGGGCACGGACGCTATGGCCACCAAGCAATGGAGCCAGCGAATTGGGTTTAATCGATGCGGTTGTCGTTATGTAGATGAGCGTCTGGCCGGACGATCTCCCGTCAACGCAGTACAGGACTGACGTTGATGGTGCAGATTCATCAAGCGCGAACAGAACTATTAGGACCGGTTAGCTCCATACATTACTGTACTTCCACACCCGGCCTATCAACGTCGTGGTCTACGACGGTTCGATGATTGCTTATCTTGAGGGAGGCTTCCCGCTTAGATGCTTTCAGCGGTTATCCCGTCCATACATAGCTACCCTGCTGCACTCCTGGCGGAATGACAGGTACACCAGAGGTATGTTCACCCCGGTCCTCTCGTACTAGGGGCAACTCCTCTCAACAATCGACGCCCACGGCAGATAGGGACCAAACTGTCTCGCGACGTTCTGAACCCAGCTCACGTACCACTTTAATTGGCGAACAGCCAAACCCTTGGGACCTGCTCCAGCCCCAGGATGTGATGAGCCGACATCGAGGTGCCAAACGATTCCGTCGATATGAGCTCTTGGGAATCATCAGCCTGTTATCCCCGGCGTACCTTTTATCCGTTGAGCGATGGCCCTTCCACGAGGGACCACCGGATCACTATGACCGACTTTCGTCTCTGCTCGACTCGTCAGTCTCGCAGTCAGGCAGGCTTATGCCATTGCACTCTTGCAGACGGTTTCCAACCGTCCTGAGCCTACCATCGCGCGCCTCCGTTACTCTTTAGGAGGCGACCGCCCCAGTCAAACTACCCGCCACAGAGGGTCCCTACACCGGCTAACGGTGCGAGGTTAGACTGTAGAAAACAACAGGGTGGTATTTCACAGGTTGGCTCCACTCCAGCTGGCGCCGGAGCTTCAAAGCCTCCCACCTATTCTACACAGTTGTTTCCCACAGCCACTCTGAAGCTGCAGTAAAGGTGCACGGGGTCTTTCCGTCTAACCGCGGGTACTCCGCATCTTCACGGAGAATTCAATTTCGCTGAGCATATCCTGGAGACAGTGGGGAAGTCGTTACGCCATTCGTGCAGGTCGGAACTTACCCGACAAGGAATTTCGCTACCTTAGGACCGTTATAGTTACGGCCGCCGTTTACTGGGGCTTCAATTCGGAGCTTGCACTCCTCCTCTTAACCTTCCAGCACCGGGCAGGCGTCAGACCCTATACGTCGTCTTGAAGCCGACTTAGCAGAGTCCTGTGTTTTTGCTAAACAGTCGCTACCCCCTGGCCTGTGCCCCCTCCAACTGCTTGCGCAGAAAGAGGGCCTCCTTCTTCCGAAGGTACGGAGGCAATTTGCCGAGTTCCTTCAGGATACTTCTCTCAAGCGCCTTGGTATACTCTACCTGACCACCTGTGTCGGTTTCGGGTACGGTCTATACGGAGAGGCTATTTCCTGGAACCGCTTGGCCGCCCTTCCAATCCAATAAGGAAGAACAACGTCCACGATCCGTCACACATCTCCAGGCCCACGAATATTAACGTGGTTCCCATCGACTACCCCCTTCGGGCTCGTCTTAGGGGCCGGCTCACCCTGCGCCGATTAGCGTTGCGCAGGAACCCTTGGTCTTTCGGCGAAAGGGCATCTCACCCTTTTTGTCGCTACTCATGTCAGCATTCGCACTTCCGATACGTCCACGGTCGGTTACCCTCCCGCTTCACTCGCTTACGGAACGCTCCGCTACCGCTCAGATCAAAGATCTGAACCCTAAGCTTCGGTGCATCACTTTAGCCCCGTTACATCTTCGCCGCAGGATCTCTTATTTAGACCAGTGAGCTGTTACGCTTTCTTTAAAGGATGGCTGCTTCTAAGCCAACCTCCTGGTTGTTTTGGAAATCCCACATGCTTTCCCACTTAGTGATGACTTGGGGACCTTAGCTGTAGGTTAGGGCTGTTTCCCTTTTGACGACGGACCTTAGCACCCGCCGTCTGTCTGCCGGATAAGACTCGATGGTATTCGGAGTTTGGTTAGGTTTGGTACCGCTCGCGCAGCCCTAGCCCATCCAGTGCTCTACCCCCATCGGCATACGTCCGACGCTCTACCTCAATAGATTTCGCGGAGAACCAGCTATTTCCCGGCTTGATTGGCCTTTCACCCCTAAACACAACTCATCCGAGCATTTTTCAACATGCAACGGTTCGGCCCTCCAGTGCGTGTTACCGCACCTTCAGCCTGGTCATGCCTAGATCGCCGGGTTTCGGGTCTAATGCACCATACTCAGTCGCCCTATTCAGACTCGCTTTCGCTACGCCTACACCTAACGGCTTAAGCTTGCATGGTACACTAAGTCACTGACCCATTATGCAAGAGGTACGCGGTCACCCCCTAAAGAGGCTCCCACTGATTGTAAGCATTCGGTTTCAGGAACTGTTTCACTCCCCTAATCGGGGTGCTTTTCACCTTTCCCTCACGGTACTAGTACACTATCGGTCACATACGAGTATTTAGGCTTGGAGGGTGGTCCCCCCATGTTCAGACAGGATTTCACGTGTCCCGCCCTACTCGAGTCCTTCAACATCACTTTCGCATACGGGGCTGTCACCCGCTACGGCC
>NZ_SJXI01000013.1:17500-328304 GCF_004337455.1 Parafrankia sp. BMG5.11
GGCTCCACCAGTTGAGTCTGCGGTTCCACCTCTCCCGGCGGACCGGCGAAGTCACCAAGACGATCGAGCGCGGCACCAAGAGCATCGATTCGATGCTCTATTTCCTGCTGTTCAACATCGCGCCGACCATCCTTGAACTGATCGCGGTGGCGGTAATCTTCTATACGCTGTTCGGCCTGCCCCTGGTGATCGCAACCGCTATCACCGTCGCGATCTACATCGTCGCCACCCGCGTGATCACCGAATGGCGCACGGCGCTGCGCAAGCAGATGAACGACCTCGACGGGACCGCGCTCGCGCGGGCAGTGGATTCGCTCCTCAACTACGAGACGGTGAAGTACTTCGGGGCTGAGGAGCGGGAACGGGAACGGTACGGCCGGGCTGCCGGCGCCTATGCCGAAGCGGCGATCAAGTCCGAGAACTCGCTGGGCCTGCTCAACATCACCCAGGCGCTGATCATGAACGGCCTGATGCTGTTCGCGCTGGGTTTCACGGTCTGGCAATGGAGCCAGGGGCGCCTGTCGGTCGGCGATCTGGTGGCGGTGCAGACGTACCTCACCCAGTTGTTCCGCCCGCTCGATATGCTCGGCATGGTGTATCGCACCATCCGGCAGGGACTGATCGACATGGCGGCGATGTTCAAGCTGATCGACGCCGACATCGAAGTGGCTGACGTCCCAGGCGCACCTGCGCTCATCGTGCGGCGCCCCACCGTCGCGTTCGAAGATGTGGTTTTCGGTTACGAGCCCGATCGGACTATCCTGCACGGCCTCAGCTTCGAGGTGCCGGCAGGCGCGCAGGTGGCGATCGTCGGTCCATCAGGCGCGGGCAAGAGCACCATCGCCAGGTTGCTGTTTCGGTTTTACGATCCCTGGTCCGGCCGGGTCCTGATCGACGGGCAGGATATCTCCCAAGTAACTCAAGCGTCCGTCCGCTCCGCTATCGGCATCGTGCCGCAGGACAGCGTCCTGTTCAACGATACGATCGGTTACAACATCGCCTACGGCCGCCCGTCCGCGCTCGGCAGTGCGAGCGACGAGGATATTGTTCGAGCAGCGCGAGGCGCCGCGATCCTGCCCCTTATCGAGCGCTTGCCGCAAGGTTTCGCCACCGAGGTGGGCGAACGCGGGTTGAAGCTGTCGGGCGGCGAGAAGCAGCGCGTTGCCATCGCACGGACCCTGGTCAAGGATCCGCCGATCCTGGTGCTCGACGAGGCGACCAGCGCCTTGGACTCGCGCACGGAGCAGGACATCCTGGGGACGCTGCACCGGGTGAGCGCGCATCGCACCTCGCTCAGCATCGCTCACCGTCTGTCGACGGTCGCCGACGCGGACCAGATCCTGGTGCTCGATCAAGGCCGGCTGGCAGAGCAGGGCAGTCACCCTGCCCTGCTACGGAAAGGCGGACTCTACGCGGAAATGTGGAACCGCCAGCAGTCCGAAAGCGAGATCCTGGGCGAAGCCGCGGAATAACCGCCGTCAGGCCCCGGGATAGCGGTCGAACCGCGGCAGAGTGCCGAGGGAATCTTCCCACGGAAGACTGTCGGCAACCTGGATATGGGCCTGAGGCGCGCGCTCCGCCGCGTCGTCGAACGAGACGGCCTGAATATCGACGATCCCGGGCAGGATCTGTTCGTTGTAGTAGAACAACCCCGTGCCGCACTGGCCGCAAAAGTGCCGCTCACCGTATTCGGACGATCGATAGACGCTCGGCGTACCGCTCTCCACCGTAAGGGCGTCCTTCGCGAAGGCTGCCCAAGGCACCATGATCGCCCCGCTGCTGCGCCGGCAATCGCTACAGTGACACACCGCATTGTGATGCATCTCTCCGTCCACCGTATAGCGCACCGCGCCGCAGTGGCAGCCTCCGCTCGCCATAACCATCTCCCTCGTCTGGCGGGCCGAGTGTAGTGGCAGCACAGGCCGCGAAGCAAGCGCCGCCACCGCCCGCGCGAATGACGCCGCCAGCTAGAGAATGAATTTCGACAGATCGCTGTCCCCAGCCAGTGCGCCGAGCCGGTCGCGCACGTAAGGCGCGTCGATCGTCACGGTCTCACCCTTGCGATCCTCCGCCTCGAAGCTGAGCTCCTCGAGCAGCTTTTCCATCACCGTCTGCAAGCGGCGCGCACCGATGTTCTCGACGCTCTGGTTCACCTGCGCCGCGATGCGTGCGATCTCGCGCACGGCATCTTCGCCCAGTTCGAGCGTGACCTCCTCGGTGCCGAGCAGCGCCTTGTACTGCGCGACCAAGTTAGCGCGGGTCTCGCTGAGGATGCGCACGAAATCTTCCTCGGTCAGCGACTGCAATTCGACGCGGATGGGCAGACGCCCCTGCAATTCAGGCAACATGTCGGACGGCTTCGCCACATGAAACGCCCCGCTCGCGATGAACAGGACATGGTCGGTCTTCATCGGCCCGTACTTGGTCGAAACGGTGGTGCCTTCGATAAGCGGCAACAGGTCACGCTGGACGCCCTCGCGGCTGACTGAGCCGCCGCGCACGTCGCTCACCGCGATCTTGTCAATCTCGTCGAGGAAAACGATGCCATTGCTCTCGGCGTTGGCCAGGGCGACGCGGGCCACGTCGTCCTGGTCCATCCGCTTTTCAGCTTCTTCTTCGACAAGCTTGTCCCACGCGTCCGGCACCTTGAGCTTGCGACGCTTCAAAGGCGACTTGCCCATGGCCTTGGACATCATATCGCCAAGATTGATCATGCCGACGTTGCCGCCCATCCCGCCCAGGTCGAACGGCATGGCCGCCGCTTCCTCGACCTCAATCTCGACCTCCACGTCGTTCATGGCGTTCTGCGTGATCCGCTCGCGGAAGCTTTCGCGCGTCGCTTCGCTGGCGTTCTCGCCGACGAGCGCCTTCAGCAGGCGGTCCATTGCGGCCCTGCTCGCAGCCTCGCGCACTGCCTCGCGCCGGCGGTCTTTCTCCAGCCGGATCGCTTCTTCGACCAGGTCGCGCGCGATCTGTTCAACATCCCGGCCAACATAGCCGACTTCGGTGAACTTGGTCGCCTCCACTTTCACGAACGGCGCTTCGGCAAGCTTCGCCAGGCGCCGGCTGATCTCGGTCTTGCCGCACCCGGTGGGCCCGATCATCAGTATGTTCTTGGGGCTGACCTCGTCGCGCAGTTCGGGCGAAAGGCGCTGGCGGCGCCAGCGATTGCGCAAGGCCACCGCGACCGCGCGCTTGGCGTCGGCCTGGCCGATGATGTGCTCGTCGAGCGCGGCGACAATCGCCTTTGGGGTCAGGTTGTCCATGAGTTTCAGACCGTTTCGACCGTCACGCGGTCATTGGTAAATACGCACACTTCGGCTGCAACCTGCATCGCGCGGCGGGCGATCTTTTCGGGATCGTCCTCGTAATCGGATAACGCCTTGGCCGCGGCGAGCGCGTAATTGCCCCCACTGCCGATGGCGGCGATCCCGCCTTCCGGCTCCAGCACATCGCCATTGCCGGTCAGCACCAGCAACACGTCCTTGTCCGCTACGATCATCAGGGCTTCAAGGTTGCGCAGGTATTTATCGGTGCGCCAGTCCTTGGCGAGTTCGACCGCTGCGCGCATCAGCTGGCCGCTGTATTGCTCCAGCTTCTTCTCCAGCCGCTCGAACAGGGTGAAGGCGTCAGCGGTCGCTCCCGCGAAGCCTGCGATTACGGCGCCTTCCCCGTTCGTGTCCCTGGGGCCGATCCGACGCACCTTGCGCGCGTTCGGCTTCATGACGGTATTGCCCATCGACACCTGACCGTCGCCGGCGACGACCGTCCGGTCCCCGCGCTTGACGCCGATGATGGTGGTTCCATGCCACGGGGTCAGGCCGTGCGCCGAATGTCTCTCGTCCATGCCGCCGCATATGGGGGGCGGCTGGTGCGCTTCAAGCGAGGCTAGGGGCCGGCAGGGCCCGCGCCGCCGGCGCCAGGCGCGCCGACCGCGCCGATGTTTCCGAACAGGTCTTCGAAGAACCCGCGGTTGCGGCCGACGGTCGCGGTCTCGTCACCATCGGGATTCAGAAACACGACCTGGTCGAGGCCGGTGCGCTGCACATTGGCGACATTGCCCGCGGCGTCGAACTGGACGGCCAGCACCTGGTGTTCGGCAATCTTGGGATCCGAAAACGGCCGCCGCGCCGTACGGCTCGATACATAATACCAGGTCGGCTGGCCGAACTGGCTTTCGAAGCTGGGGTGGCCGAGGGTACCCTGTACCGACTGCCGATTGTCGATACCCGGCTGGATCGAGCTGGTCAGCGTCTGGTCGACGATGTAGCCGCGGCTCTCCTTGATCGAGGCGCAACCGCCCATCGCCAGCGCCACTGCTGCCAGCGCGCCCGCGCCCAGGAACCGAACAGCCGTCATCGAAAACCTCTTTGTCCTAACCGGGAGTCTCGCCCGTCGCCGCTCGCCTTAGGGTGGCGGAACCACGCTGGCAATCGCGCGACCGCGTCCGCCTGTGCCCTGCTGCTTGAATTGGCGGTGAATGCACGCGACATGACGGCGCATGACCCTTTTGCACCGACTGTTCGCGCGCAAGCCTGACGAACGCGAAGACCTGCGGCCCCTGTGGCAAGCGATCGTGGACGAGGCGCGTCGTCCCGTCTGGTACGCCGAATTCGGAGTGGAAGATTCGGTCCCTGGGCGGTTCGACATGGTGACTGCGGTGCTTGCAGCGGTGCTGGTGCGAATGGAGGCGGCACCTCCGCTCTTGCGATCCTCGGTCTACCTGACTGAGCTGTTCGTGCACGACATGGACGGCCAACTGCGCGAACTGGGCGTGGGCGATCCGGTTGTCGGCAAGCACGTGGGCAAGCTGGTGGGATCGATGGGCGGGCGTTTGTCGGCATACCGCGCGGGGCTCGCGGGTGATGAAGCCGCCCTGCATGACGCGGTGCAGCGCAACCTGACCGTCCGTGACGGCGGCGATGTCGCCGCGGTCGCGGCTTGCTTGCGGGACTTCGCCGGTCGGCTCGCGCGAACGTCCGATGACGAGTTACTCTCCGGAAAGATCGCAGGGTGATGGCTACCGAGGATCCCGGCGTGGAGTTTTTCCGAATGGTCCGCGTGCGGCCGGCCGTGCCCGAGCGCGTGACGATCGAAGCGGACGAAGGGGAACGGGCCGCCCTTGCAGCGCGGTTCGGCGTAGTGGGCATTACCAGCTTCAGCGCCGAACTGACGTTTGAGCCAGACGGCGATGCTGTCGACGCGCGGGGATGCTTGAAAGCGCAGTTGATTCAGGCGTGCGCGGTCTCCGGCGACGACTTTCCTGTCGATGTGGAGGAGCCGCTTAGCCTGCGGTTCGTGCGCGAAGTGCGCGCGGTCGATCCCGAGGAAGAGGCCGAGCTGCCTGCCGACGAGCCGGATGAAATCGAATTCACCGGCGATAGTTTCGACATCGGCGAAGCGGTCGCCCAAAGCCTTGGCCTGGCGATCGACCCTTACGCCGAAGGGCCAAATGCCGACGCTATCCGGCGCGAGGCGGGCATTGCCCCTGAAGGCGAAGCCGAAGGTCCGCTTGCCGAGCTGCTAAGAGGTCTCAAGCCGACCTAGCGGCCCCTCGTCCCTCGCGCGGCCGGTGATCATTCGACGATCAGAAGGGAATATCGTCGTCGAGATCGTCGTAGTTCGATCCGCCGCCCAACGACGCGCCGCCCGCTGCACCGCCCTGGTTCCAGCCGCCCCCCGAAGAGCCGCCGCTCGAAGAGCTGCCGCCGCTCCAGTCATTGCCGCCGCCACCGCCGCCGCGCTGGCCACCGCCACCGCCACCGCCTTGCGCGCCGTCGAGCATCGTCATGACCGCGCCCGGCCCGCCGACGGAAATCTCCGTCGAGTAGCGATCGTTACCCGATTGATCCTGCCACTTGCGGGTGCGCAGGCTGCCTTCGATATAAACCTTGCTGCCCTTGCGCAGATAGCGTTCGGCCACCCCGATCAGGCCGTCCGACTGCAGCACCACCGTGTGCCACTCGGTGCGTTCCTTGCGCTCGCCAGAGTTCTTGTCTTTCCAGCTCTCGGACGTCGCGATGCGCAGGTTGGCGATGCGCCCGCCGTTCTGGAAGCTCTTGACCTCGGGATCCGCGCCCAGGTTTCCGATCAGCATGACCTTGTTGAGGCTGCCCGCCATCTCTCTCGCTTCCCTTCTACAGCTCAAGCACGACTGCATCCGCAGGCGCGCCTGTTAAGTGATTCTCGCTTCGATGTAGGGCCGGGGTCGCCGTCCCTCAACCAGCGAACCGCCGCTTATGCCCGAGCTCGGCTAGAGGCCGAGCGCGGTCGCTGTCCAAAACGTCAGGCCAGCGAAAATATAGGCGAGTCCAAACAGGTACGCGAGCATGAACGCCGGCCATTTCCACCCGTTCGTTTCGCGCCGGGTGACGGCGATCGTTGAAAGACACTGCGGCGCGAACACGAACCACGCCAGGAAGGCGAGCGCGGTCGGCAAGCTCCACTTCGCAGACAACTGGCTGGCGAGCCCCTGCGCCGCCGCTTCCTCGTCAGGGGCGTCGACTGCGTAGGTCGTGGCCAAGCTCGACACGGCCACCTCGCGTGCTGCCATCGCGGGAATGAGTGCCAGCGCGATCTCGCGGTTGAAGCCGATCGGCTCCACCACCACTGCCAGCCCCTTGCTGACCTGACCAGCGATCGACGCCTCCACCTGGCTTTCGCCCGGCGCCGCGCGCGGAAAACTGAGAAGGACCCACAGCACGACCGTGACGGTGAAGATAATCGTGCCGGCGCGCCGCAGGAACACCCATGCACGCTGCCATAGCCCGATCGCCAGGTCCTTCAGCAGCGGCATCTGATAGCGCGGTAATTCCATGATGAAGCCCGAGGCTGCGCCCTTGGCGACCGTTCGCCGCAGCACGAGCGCTGCCGCCATCGCGCCGACGATGCCCGCCACGTACAGGCCGAACAGCACCAGCCCCTGCAGGCCGATGACTTCGAACCCTTCCGGACCGATCGCCGTCCGGGGGATGAACGCCGCAATGATCACCGCATAGACCGGCAGCCGTGCCGAACAGGTCATCAGCGGGGCGATCAGGATAGTGGTCAGGCGATCCTTGGGGTCGGCGATCGAGCGGGTCGCCATGATGCCGGGAATGGCGCAGGCGAAGCTGGAGAGCAGCGGAATGAAACTGCGCCCAGACAGCCCCACGCCCTGCATCATCCGGTCCATCAGGAACGCAGCACGCGCCATGTAACCGGACGCTTCCATCGCAAGGATGAAGGCGAACAGGATCACGATCTGCGGCAGGAAGACGACGACCGAGCCAACACCCCCGATGATCCCCTCCGTCACCAGATCGCGTACCAGACTGGCGCCGACGTTGTTGCGGATCGAATCGGAGATCATGCCCGCGAACATCTCTAGTCCGTCCGCGAACGGAGTGGCCCAAGCGAAAACTGCCTGAAAGACGACAAACAGCAGGCCAAACAGGATCAGCGGTCCGAGCCACGGGTGAAGCAGCACCCGGTCCAGACCTGCGTGCAGCCGGTGCTGGGCGGTTTCCGACAGCACCGCGCCGCGCGCGATATTGGCTGCCGCCAGACGCCGTTCGGGAAGCGTCAGGTGCGCGCGGGGGTGCGCCTCGTGTGCCTCGGCGTGCCGCTCCGCACTGGCAATCGCCTCGCTCAACTCGGTCAGGCCCCTCCGGCGCACGGCAACGGTCGGGATCACCGGCACGCCCAAGCCTTGTGACAGTGCCGCGGGATCAAGCGTCAGCCCGTCCCGTTCGGCAAGGTCGACCATGTTGAGCGCGACCACGGTGGGCCGGCCCAGCGCGATCACCTCCTGCGCGAACACCAGATGCTGTTCCAGGTTAGCCGCATCGAGCACCACGATGAGCACTTCAGGGGTCGCTTCGCCGGGGAATTCGCCGTGCACGACCTTTCGCGTGACTTCTTCGTCAGGGCTCGACGGGTCGAAGGAATAGGCGCCCGGCAGGTCGATCAGTTCGACCGGTTCTCCGCTCGGCAGCGTAAGGCGGCCCGCCTTGCGTTCGACGGTGACCCCCGGATAGTTGGCGATCTTCTGGCGCGCGCCGGTCAGCGCGTTGAACAGCGCGCTCTTGCCTGCATTGGGGTTGCCGACCAGCGCGGCGGTGCGCAGTCGGCTCACAGCGGCTCGATCTCCATGGCCGAGGCATGGCCCCGGCGTACCGCCACGGTCATCCGGCCGATCATCACCGCAATTGGATCGCGTCCGCCAAATACGCCGCGATGTGCAATCGCCACCCGCGCGCCCGCGTCGAGACCCAAGGCGCGTAGTCGCATTCCATCCTGAGGGGCGAGGCGATCCCAATCCACTGCCACGATGCGCGCGCGGTGACCGCGTTCAAGTCCGTCCAGAGTCATTGGTCGCAGGTAGGCAAACGCGCCGCTAGTTGCAACTGATTTGCAATAGTGGATCAGGACGCCGGGTAGCGCAGCCTCCCGAAGAAGCGCGCGACGCTGAACCGCTCGCCACTGGGCCGCAGAAGCTGCGCCTTAACTTTCTCGAACTGCATCACCCCCTCGATCCGGCGGTCGAGGAAGGCGCCGGTGGAGGTCTTTCCCTCGCTCTCATCGTCGACGAAGACCGCCAGGGTGGCGGCGTAGATGCCGGCAAGCAGCGCCCGCTTGGTGTAGTGATTGTAGTCTGTCGCCGTGTCGCCTGCGAGCCGCCACATCGCGTCCGCGCTGGCCCAGCCCAGCTTCCCGGCGCGCACCACGTTCTGCGGCAGCGACATGATTGCAAGCGCGCGCCGCAGCGCCTCTTCCCGTCCGGCAATCGCCGCGAGACGCGCCTGCACCAGCGCACGTATGCGCTCACGAATCTTGAGCGCGCCGAGGGTCTCGGGCGGCAGGGCATGCGCCATTGTCAGGTCGACGCTGCCTACCCATGCCGCAATCATGTCCATCGCTCCGCCGGGAAAGGCGAGCCGCGCCACATCGGCGTCGACCCCGTCCATCTGCGCGGCGGATACCAGCGCGGCGTCAGTCCACCCGTCGAACACGGCCGCATCGGCGATCGCCGGGGCCAGCGCCACTCGCAGTTCGTCCAAGGTCAGGTCAGCGCTCGCCGCCGTCACAGACCGGGACCGTAAGTTTCCGATTGCGGGGCAGCCTTGCGCGCCGCTTCCGCGCGGTCGATCTCCGCGGTGACCCCGGCCGAACCGCCCATCAGTTTCGCGTATTCGCGCGCCGAGCGGCCTGAAGTGTCGGCCCGATCAGCGCTTGCGCCGTGCTGCAGCAGCAGCCGGATCATCGGGACGTCGCGCCGATGCACCGCCGCGATCAGCGGCGTTTCGCCCGACGCGTTGACGACGTCGACCCGCGCGCCCTTTTTCAAGAGAAGCTCCACCCCTTCGGTAAACCCAAGGCCCGCCGCCAGGGCCAGCGGGGTGACGCCGCGCTTGTCGCTCTTGTTGGGATCCGCCCCGCGGTCGAGCAGGAACCGGGTCCATGTCTCGTCCCGCCGCTGCACCACGATGTGCAGCGCGGTCTCGCCAGTGGTCTGATCGGTCGTCTTGATCAGGGTGCTACCCGGTTCGCTCAAGAACTCGGTCGCCTTCGTCCCGTCGCGATCCTTGACCGCCTTCAGGAAGCTATAGCCATCGCGCATCTGTGCCGCCGCAGGCGCGGAAGCGAACATGGCGCCGAACGCCAGAAACGCGGCCAGATTGCGGAAAACGACCCCCGGCATCTTTCAGCCCCTCTCTTCAAACCTTACGTAAACGCGCCAGTCGGCAACGGCGCCCTTGCCGCCCACCCGTTAGCAGACCATGAACCGCCGCGCCATGCCTCGCCTCCTTACAGCAGCCCTCCTCTTTCTGACTCTCGCGGGATGTCAGCAGTCCCCCGCGCCAGCGGACGAGCCTCCGCTGGCGGGCGCAACGATCGGCGGCGATTTCACGCTGACCGATCAGCATGGGCAAACGAAACGCTGGGCCGATTTCCGCGGCAAGTATGCGGTGGTGTATTTCGGCTATACCTACTGCCCCGACATTTGCCCGACCGATGTCCAGCGGACCACGCAGGGTTTGAAGAAATTTGCGCGCGAGCACCCGGATTTGCGGGCCAAGGTCCAGCAAATCTTCATCACCATCGATCCCGAGCGGGACACCCCCCAGGTCGTCGGCCAGTTCGCCGCCGCGTTCGATCCCAAGATGGTCGCGCTCACCGGCACGCCTGAACAGGTTCAGGCCGCTGCGGATGCCTTCAAGGTTTATCATTCCAAGGGCGAGCAGGAAGACGGCGGGGCCTATCTCGTGAACCATTCCGGCATCACGTACTTGTTCGACCCCGCCGGGCTCCCGCTCGCGACCCTGCCGACCGATCAGGGCGCATCCGCCGTGGCCAAGGAACTGGCGAAATGGGTGCGCTGAGGGACGACTTCTGGAACCTGCCCCTCGCAGACCTCTCCCGCGACGAGTGGGAGGCGTTGTGCGACGGCTGCGGTCTATGCTGCCTGCATAAGCTGGAGGACGAGGATACGGGCGAGATCGCCCACACCAACGTCGCCTGCAAGCTGCTCGACACCGGCACCGCGCTGTGCGGGGACTACCGGCACCGCAAGGCTTTCGTGCCCGATTGCATGCGCCTGACGCCCCGCCTGGTCAAACAGGTCAGCTGGCTGCCCGAGACATGCGCCTATCGTTTGCGGGCGGACAACCAGCCGCTGGCGGAATGGCACTATCTCGTGAGTGGCAACCGGGAGTCGGTCCACGCCGATGGCCCCGGCGTCGCGGGCCGGGTCATCAGCGAAACCGTGGCTGGGCCGCTCGAAAATCACGTCGTGGACTGGATCCGGTTGGACGAGGACGCGGACGCATGAGCGCCTGGCTGGCGCGCGATGCTGCCGGTCCGACAGTGGAAATAGCGGGCCGGGTCCTCCCCGTGGCGCTGCGCCGCGACGCGCGTGCCCGGCGCCTGACCTTGCGCCTTGCGCCGGACGGCAGCGAAGTGCGCCTGACCCTGCCGCGCTGGTGCCCCGAACGCGAAGCGCTGGGATTCGTCCGGGCGCGTACGCAATGGCTGGCCGACCAGCTTGCCCGGGTGCCGCAACAACGCGCGCCGCGCGCCGGTGGAACGATCCTCTATCGCGGCGGAGAATTGGCGATCGACCACCGGGCGGGCCATCGACGCACCCCGCAGCTGGAGGACCACCGCATCGTCCTCGGCGGTCCGGCCGATCAGATCGCGCCGCGTCTTCAGCGCTGGCTCGAGCGATCGGCACAGGCGCTGCTGGTCGAAGACCTCGCCTTCTACGCCGCTCGGGCGCGGATACCGACACCGCAACTGCGGCTGAGCCGGGCGCAACGCCGCTGGGGCAGTTGCTCGACCAACGGCACGGTGCGAATCAACTGGCGGCTGGTGCAGGCGCCGGATGCGGTGCGCCGATCCGTGGTCGCGCACGAAGTCGCGCATTGCCTGCACTTCGACCATAGCCCAGCGTTTCACGCGGCGCTCGGCGAACTGTTCGAAGGCGACCTCGCGGCCGCAGACGCATGGATCAAGGCGCACGGCCGCTCACTTTACGCCAGCTTCGGCTAGGCGAAGGCGGAACCAGGCCCTAGATTGGGTGGCATGCGGATCATCCAGCGCCTCAACCCCGGTCCGGGCATCGCCGATTTCTGGACCGAGTTCAAACGGCCCAATCCATACCGGTGGCCGATCCTCGGCGGCTCTGCGCTGCTGACCGCGTCCCTCATGCTTCTGCTGAGCGATCGCGCCGCGGACTTCGACTGGCTGGTCGGCGCCGCGCTGGCGCTGATCGCGGGTGTTGCCATCGCCGCGGCCATCGCCGAGCACGTGCGAATCCGCGTCGGGGTGCTCGCCCTCGCGGGGCTGATGACCTTCACCCTGATGTATCAGTTCACGAAGGAGCGGGTGATCGTCCCGCCCCGGCCGCCGGAGGTGACCTTCATCTCCACCTTTGCCGATGGCCGCAGCGATGCGGAAATCCAGGCGTCGAACATCGCCAATCAGGCGGTACAGGACCGCTGGCAGGCCGAGCTGGCCCGGCGCGAGGAAGAGGCGAAGGATGCTTACCGCGCGCTCGGCCGGGCGACGGGGCTCGATGTGGACGCGATGGAACGCGAGATCGCCCGCCAGGAAGCGCAAGCGCAACCCAGTGCTAGTGCCAGCGGAGCCGCTCGCCCTGCCCGATGATCCACAGTGGCTTGCGGCTGCGGCACGGCTGGCGGCACGCGGGCGCGGGCTGACCCGGCCGAACCCGGCAGTCGGCTGCATTATCGTCCGCGATGACCAGGTGCTGGCGCGCGGCTGGACCGGGCCGGGCGGGCGTCCGCATGCCGAAGCCATGGCGTTGCGAGCCGGCGGCGACCGCGCACAAGGGGCGACCGTTTACGTCACGCTGGAGCCTTGCGCGCATTTGTCGGCACGGGGGCCAGCGTGCGCGGACCTGCTGGTCGCGGCGCGCCCCGCGCGCGTGGTCGTGGGGGTCGAGGATCCAGACCCGCGCACCGCCGGCAGCGGACTTGCCCGGTTGCGCGACGCCGGGATCGCTGCCGAGCTGGTCCGGTCCGCCGCTGCAGCGGATAGCCTGGAAGGGTACCTGACCCGCGCCCGGCTGGGCCGGCCGCATGTTACTTTGAAATTGGCCATGTCCCTCGATGGATGCATCGCGCTTGGCGATGGTACCAGCCGGTGGATCACGGGCCCCGAGGCGCGGGCGCATGTCCATGCTCGCCGCGCGCGGGTCGATGCCATTCTGGTCGGGGGCGGAACGTTGCGCGCGGATGCGCCGCGCCTCGACGTCCGGCTCCCCGGGCTGGAGCATCGCTCGCCGGAGCGGTGGGTGCTGAGCCGCCGGGCTGCCGATGGAGCGCAGACCATCGCCGCGCCCGATGACATCCGGTCAATGGACGGCGTGCACTACCTTTATATCGAGGGCGGCGCGCAGACGGCGGCGGCATTTCTGTCGGCCGATCTCATCGATCGGCTGGAGATTTATCATGCTCCGATCGTCATCGGCGATGGCTTGCGAGCTTTGGGGTCGCTTGGCGTGTCCGACTTGGCAGCGACTCACGGACGCTGGGCTGTCACCGAGCAGGCCCGGGTTGGCAGCGACCGGTTCACCGCTTATCGCCGCGTCCGAGAAGGAGAGGCCTGATGTTCACCGGTATTGTCACTGCCGTCGGCACTATCGAGGGCGTCGAGCAGCGCGGCGACATGCGGGTGCGGATTGCCTGTCCGTGGGATCCCGATCGGATCACCATCGGTGCCTCGATCGCCTGCGCCGGCGTGTGCCTGACGGTGGTCGAGCGCGGCGGGGAGGCGGGCGACGCGTGGTTCGCAGTCGACGTCTCGGCCGAGACTGTCAGCCGCACCGCCCGCGGCATGTGGCACCAGGGCGCGCGCATCAATCTCGAACCGTCGCTCAAGGTCGGTGACGAACTGGGCGGGCACATCGTCTCAGGGCACGTGGACGCGGTAGGCGAGGTGGCCAACTGGGAACCGGAGGGCGATTCCATGCGGGTGACGGTGCTCGCCCCGCGCGAACTCGCGCCGTTCATCGCCGCCAAGGGCTCCATCACGGTCGACGGCGTATCGCTGACGGTCAATTCGGTGGAAGATCGGAGCAACGGCTCGGTCCATTTCGGGCTCAACATCATCCCGCACACCGCTGAGGTCACCACGCTGGGGGAATTGGCCCAAGGGTCCGAGGTCAACCTCGAGATCGACACCGTCGCGCGCTATCTTCAGCGGCTCGAAAGCCTGCGCGCCTAGAGGGCCCGCTCTTCGGGTGGCTTGGGCGCCTTGCGGGTGCGGGACCATTCGAGCAGCTGATTGACCATGCTGACCAGCCGCTCGGGCTCGAACGGCTTGCGCAGATAACCGTTGGCGCCTGCCTGGCGAGCGATCGCCTCATCCTCAGCGGATCGCCGGGCGGTCAGCACCAGGATCGGAATGTCGTAGAGCTCGGGATCGCGGCGGACGATCTTGATCAACTCGGACCCGCTTATCTGCGGCATCGCCATGTCCACGATCGCGAGATCCGGCTTGCGGCGACGCAGCGCGCGCAGGGCATCCTCGCCGTCGCCCAGCACCCCGACCGCGTGACCTGCATCCAGCAGCGTGGCCTGGACCAGCTCGCCCATCAGCGAATCGTCTTCGGCATAGAAGATCAGCGCCATCCGCTCACTCGCGTGAGAGGAACGCGTGCCCGCCGGTCGAGCCGAAGCCGCTCGATCCGCGCTCGGTGTCGGATAGCTGCGAAACCTCGTGCCAGTCCGCCCGCACGACGGGCGCCAGCACGAGCTGTGCGATCCGGTCGCCGCGTTCGATGGCGAAGGATTCTGCACCGTGATTGATCAGGATGATCTTCAGCTCGCCGCGATAATCGCTGTCGATCGTGCCGGGCGCGTTGGGCACGCTGATACCGTGCTTGAGCGCCAGGCCCGAACGCGGGCGCACCTGGATTTCGAACCCGGTCGGGATGGCGAGCGCCAATCCGGTGGCAACGGCGTGGCGGGCGCCAGGCGAGATAGTCACATGTTCCGCGGCAAGGACGTCCATCCCCGCCGCGCCGCCGGTCGCATAAGCGGGCAATGCCAGCCCTACGCCGTGCGGCAGTCGCTTTACCTCGACGCCAATCGCCTCATTCATCGCGGGGATCGATCCTGTCGAGCGCCTTCGCCAGCCGCTCGGCAAGTGCCAGCGCGACGTCGTTCTTGGCCATCGGCGGCAAGTCCTCGATCCCCTCGCTCGTGACGATATGCACCGTGTTGGCGTCGCCCCCCATGACGTCTCCTGACACGTCGTTGGCGACGATCCAGTCCGCCGCCTTGCGCTTGCGCTTCACGATCGCGTTTTGCACCACGTCCTCGGTTTCCGCGGCGAAACCGACCAGCAGCTTGGGCCGCTGCTTGCCACTGGCGACCTGCGCCAGGATGTCGGGATTCTCAGTCAGCAGCAGCGCCGGCGGGGCGGACCCGCGCTTCTTCATCTTCTCGGGCGCATAATCCTTGCTTCGCCAATCGGCGACCGCGGCCACCATTACCGCCGCATCGACCGGCAGCGTCTGCTTGACCGCTTCGGCCATCTCGCGCGCGGACTCGACGTCGATGCGATCGACCCCTGATGGGGTCGGCAGCGACACCGGTCCAGCGATCAGCGTGACCCTGGCACCCAGGGCGGCAGCGGCGGCAGCGATGGCGAAACCCTGCTTCCCGCTCGACCGGTTGGCGATGTAGCGCACCGGATCGATCGGTTCGTGCGTCGGACCGGCCGTAATTAGCACGTGGCGGCCGTAAAGCGGGCGGTGCACCGGATCGATGTCGAAGTCGGGCTGTCCGGATAGCGGATCGGGCAGCGCCTCGGGCAGTTGCTCGCCGGCACCGGTAAGCACCGTGTGGTTGAGGGCCGCGGCGTCCGTCGGCGGAGCGGCCCGCGCCTTGCCTTTCTTGGCCATCAACGGGGACGACAAATCCGGCGTTCGAGCATGCTCGTCCTCCTCCACGGGGGGCAGCGGCGCGGCCAGGTCATCGTCACCGTCGGTTGGCTGCCGCAGCGCGGTCGTGCGCGGCACGAGGGACGAAAGCAGCGAGCTCAGACGCCCGCCGCCGTCCACCTCGGCCTCGGGCTCCAGCGCCTCGACCAGCCCGCCTTCGCAATCCGCAACCAGGCCGAACCGCGCGGCGATCTCCGCCCATACTACTTCGGGATCGGGCAGGCGGCCGGGGCCAAACTCGCCGCACGCCATCGGGCCCTCGTCGGGCTCCATCACGTCAACGCCCGCTTCGCGCAGCCAGGCCACGTTGCGGCGGGTGGCCTCGTGCAGCCACATCTTCACGTTCATCGCGGGAACCGCAAGCACCGGCTTGTCGGTCGCCAGGATCAGCGTGGTGGCTAGATCGTCCGCGATGCCGGCCGCCATCTTGGCGAGCAGGTCCGCCGTCGCGGGACAGACCACGACCAGATCGGCCGCGCGGCTGAGCTGGATGTGGCCCATCTCGACCTCGTCCTTCAGGTCGAACAGGTTGGTATAGACCTTGTTCTCGCTCAGCGCCGCCAGCGCCAGCGGGGTGACGAACTGGCTCCCGCCTTCCGTCAGCACGCAGGTGACTTCGCTCCCGCCGCGACGGATCAAGCGCACCAGCTCGCACGATTTGTACGCAGCGATCCCGCCGCCGATCACGAGCAGGACCTTAGGCCCGCTCAAACGAGACGGCTCGCGGTGCGGTCGCTGACCGACCAGCTCGTGCATGAAACCCCTCGCATCACCACCATTGCGCCAGGATAGCCAAGGCGCACAATCCGCGCCAGCCCTAGGGGGGCGGTGGTTAAGATTGCGCTAGCGCAAGTTTGGCGCGTCCTTCACAAGACCTGCAATCCGAGGGGGAAACACCATGCGCCTGATCCTGACCGCCCTGATCTTCATCGAAGGGCTGTTCTTCCTTGTCATGGGGCTCGGCTTCCTGGTGATGCCCGCCAGCACCGTGACCAGCTTCCACCTCGCGCCCGACGGGGCAGGCGGACTGGCCGTGCTGCGGGCCGATTTCCCGGCGTTGTTCTTCGTCGGTGGCGGGGCAATGATCTGGGGCGCGTGGAAGCGCAACGGGGACTTGCTGCTGGTGCCCGCGGCGATCTTCGGCATCGCGCTGCTCGGCCGGTTCGTCAGCCTGCTGGCCGACGGGCCTTACCCGCAGTTCTGGTCACCGATGATTGTCGAGGCGATCGCGGTCATCCTCTCGCTTGTCGGCAGCCGCGTGCTGCCTCACCGGCTGACGTGAGCGATCAGCCCAGCAGCCCGCCCAGCGAAGCGGCCGCCACCGCCGCGCCACCGGCCACTGCGGCCAAGAGATAGCCGGGCCAGCGCGGTCGTCCCAGGCTCCGCTCCCACATCAGCGGGATGACCGGCAGCAGCGGCGGCTCGGGCGCCCCGCCGCGCGCGGGATAGCGCTCCTCGATCCGGCGGACGAGTTCGGGCAGCCGGAACAGCGTCTCGACATCGGTGCGCAGCCGATCGGCCAGCGCGGCTTCCGGGCCCAGTTCGTCGCGGATCCATTCGCGCACGAACGGTGCCGAGACCTCCCACATGTTGATCGACGGATCGAGACTGGTGGCGAGACCCTCGACCATCACCATCGTCTTTTGCAGCAACAGCAGGTGCGGCTGGGTCTGCATGTCGAAGTCGCGAGTGATGGCAAACAACCCGTCGAGCATCTGCCCGACGCTGAGCTCGCTGACCGGCTTCCCGCGCATCGGCTCACCCACCGCGCGCAGTGCGGTCGCGAATTCGTCGACCGAGTGGTAGGCCGGGACGTACTGCGCTTCGAAATGAATTTCGGCCACGCGCTTGTAGTTGCCGGTGGTCAAGCCATACAGGATCTCCGCCAGCCACTGGCGCGCGCGCCGGTCGATCCTGCCCATGATGCCAAAGTCGATCGCCACGATCGTTCCGTCGGCGCGCACGAACAGGTTACCCTGGTGCATGTCGGCGTGGAAGAACCCGGCGCTGATCGCCTGCTGCAGGAACGCGAGCACCAGCCGGCGGGCAAGCGCGGGGAGGTCGTGACCCGCCGCGATGAGCGCGGCACGATCGGAAATCTTGACGCCGTCGATCCACTCGATCGTCATCACCCGGCCGTTGGTGCGATCCCAGTCGATCGTCGGGATGCAGTACCCGTCAAAGCCCCGCATCGCGTCAGCCAGTTCCGAAGCGCTGGCGGCTTCCCGGCGCAGGTCAAGCTCGCGGTTGGTCCAGCGCTTGAAATTGGCGATAGTGAGCCGAGGGCGCAGGCGCGATGCCTCCCCGCCCATCGCCTCCAGATGCGCGGCCGCCCATTCATAGGTCGCGATGTCCCGCGCCAGCTTGTCGCGGATCCCGGGCCGCTGCACCTTGATCGCGACCGTTCGCCCTTCGGTCGTCACCGCGCGGTGCACCTGCGCGATTGAAGCGGACCCGACCGGGACCGGGTCGATCGAGGCGAACAGCGACGCCACCGGCGCATCGAAGCTGCGCGCGATCTCGGCCTCGATCGCCGCGAATGGGACCGGGGGCAGGCTGTCTTGCAAGGCCAACAGATTGTGCGCCGCCTCTTCGCCGACAAGATCGGGCCGGGTAGCGAGCGACTGACCAAGCTTGATGGCCGCCGGTCCGATCTTCTGGAACGCGGCTGCATAGTCGGGCTGCCCCGCCTTGCTGGTCAGCGCGGCCCAGCGCGCCAGGCGCGCCATCCGCGACACCGGTGCCGGAGTGTTGGGATCGGTTTCGATCCCCACGAGCGCCCGATGACGCGCCGCTGTCATGCCCCACAGAAACAGCCGCCAGATGTGCGTTGCCGGACGGGTCACGCTAGACTTTCCACCCCGAATGAATCGCCACCAGTCCGCCCAGGATCGGCTCGACCTTGGTCCGCGCGAATCCGGCGTCGCGGATCATCGCTTCGAACGCGGGCATGGTGGGAAAACGGCGGATCGATTCGATCAGGTAGCGATAGCTGTCCGCGTCTCCGGCAATCGCCTCGCCGATCCGGGGGACCAGCCGGTGCGAATAGAAGTCGTAAGCGTCCTTGAACCCCGGCCACTCGGTGCTCGAGAACTCCAGGCAGAAGAACCGTCCGCCGAATTTCAGCACCCGGTGCGCCTCCGCCAACGCGCGATCGATACGGGTCACGTTGCGGATGCCGAATGCGATCGTGTAGGCATCGAAACTGCGCGCGGGATATCGCAGATCCTCGGCGTTCTGCCGGCTCCACACGAGCCCGTCGATGCCGCGTTCCAGCGCTCGTTCGACTCCGACGTCCAGCATCTCCTGGTTGATGTCCGCCACCGTCACGCTCGCGCCGCGGTCGGCCAGCCGGAAGGCGATGTCGCCGGTGCCGCCCGCCATGTCGAGAATCGCCTCACCCGGCTGCGGCTTGACCCGGCGCACGAAGGTGTCCTTCCACAACCGGTGCATCCCGCCGCTCATGGCGTCGTTCATGACATCGTACTTGGCCGCCACGCCGGAGAACACCGCACCGACGCGGCGGGTTTTCTCTTCGGGGTCCACTTCTTCGTAGCCGAAGGACACGGTGTCGCGCGCAGGTTCGCTCATGGCACGCGCCTTAGCATCGCACCGACAAGTGGGAACCGGTTTTCGCCATTCAGCCGATGCGATCGACTGGGCCGGGCAATTGCAGGGTGCGCAAAGGCTGTTAGAGGAGCGGCGATGCCCGAGCTTCCAGAGGTCGAGACCACCGTGCGCGGGCTGGCTGCAACGCTTGACGGCGCCCGGATCACACGCGTTTCGCTAAACCGCCCCGACATGCGCCGGGCCTTCCCCGAAGGGCTGGTCCAGGCACTGACGGGGGCGCGGGTCACGGGGCTCGGCCGGCGGGCCAAATACGGTCTGATCCACACCGATCGCGACACCACGCTGGTGTTTCACCTGGGTATGAGCGGGCGCTGGCGGATCGATCCGTCGCAAGCCGACAAGCACGATCATCTGGTGCTGGAAACCGCCGATCACCGCTATGCGCTGAATGACGCACGCCGGTTCGGGTTCGTCGATCTGGTCGATACCCCGGCCCTCGACGATTGGCCGGCCTTCGCCGCGCTCGGACCCGAACCGCTCGGCGAAACGCTGAGCGCTGCGCATCTGAAGGCGGCGTTCGACGGGCGCAAGCAGGCGATCAAGCTGCTGCTGCTCGACCAGCGCATCGTGGCGGGCCTGGGCAACATCTACGTGTGCGAAGCGCTGTGGCACGCGCGCATCAACCCGCGCAAGGCGGCCGGCAAAGTCTCCAAAGCTGCGCTCGAGCGTCTGGTGCCGGCCATTCGCGACGTGCTGGAGCGATCGATCGACGACGGCGGCTCGACCTTGCGCGATTATGCTCAACCCGATGGCAGCCTCGGCTACTTCGCGACCCGCTTTGCCGTCTACGGGCGCGAGGGTGAGGCATGCCTGCGCGAGGATCGCGGCACGGTATCCCGCTTGGTACAGGGCGGCCGCAGCACCTGGTTCTGTCCCAAATGCCAGCGCTAGCTTGACGGAATCGGGTAGCGACGCTAGGGGCGCGCCTTTCCCGGCGGGTCCGCCCGTCGCGAGCAATCACGCAAACACAAGACTTCAGGCCGCGCTCCGTCGGCCCATCGAGGACAGACCCGAGGACCCTTATGGCCAATACGCCGCAAGCCAAGAAGCGCATCCGCCGCAATAATGCCCGCGCGGAGATCAACACCAACCGCGTGAGCCGCATCCGCAGCTTCATCAAGAAGGTCGAGACCGCGATCGCCGGAGGCGACAAGACTGCCGCCGCCGATGCGCTCAAGGCTGCCCAGCCCGAACTGGCGCGCGGCGTTGCCCGCGGCGTGCTTCACAAGAACACCGCCAGCCGTAAGATGAGCCGCCTCTCCAAGCGAGTCGCCGGCCTCTGATTCGGCCTAACCCCGGCAGACACCGGGGCGGATAACCGGAACAAAAGCGAACGACGCCGGCGGTGATTCCGCCGGCGTTGTCGTTTGCGGCGCGTGCATCTGATGCAAATGACGGAATTCCCGCGATTCGCGCGCCACGCCTTGTCTTTGCCCAACATTTTCAACGACTTGGACGCAGCTCTGCCGGTTAGACCGAGTCAACAGCCAATATTTCATTTTTTTTGCACCGCCGGCCTTGCCAGTCGCCCGGTGGTGTTCAAAAAGAGCCCTCGTTCGCGGCTTGGACGGCGCGAGCTCTTTTAGGTCTGGACTCACGGCAAACCCGGCAATCCTTGTGATTCCGGGTGGTGGCGAAGCTTTGTCCAGGGGGGAAACGGTCCGATCTCGGTCGGGCAATTGGGGACAGGCATCCGATGGACAGCATCATCGGCGGCGGCAACGCCGCGCGGCGCAACAGTGGGAATGGCATGGAAGATCTCGAAGCGGTGAACCTGGCGGCCGATTGGGCCGACATCAGCCAGGGCCTGCGTAAAGACCTTGGCCACCAGATCCACAGCCAATGGATCAAGCCAATTCAGGTTGGCTCGCTGTGCGAAGATACCGGCACGCTTGAACTGTACCTGCCGACCGAGTTTTCCGCCAACTGGGTGAACGACCGCTTCCATGACCGGCTGAGCCTGGCGTGGAAGATCGCGCGTGGCGAAGTGCGCCAGTTGCGCATCACCGTGCACCCCGGCCGCCGCAAGCTGCCCGAACTCAGCCTGGCCGATGGCCGCCGTCCGGCGAACGACGGTGACACCAGCATGATCGCGGTGGCCGCGGGCACGATCGGCGATCGCGGGTTCACCTCATCGGTCGGGCTCGATCCGACGCTGACCTTCGGGGCGTTCGTCACGGGAGAGGCGAACGTACTCGCGTGCAACGCAGCGCAGCGCATGGCCGCTAACGAGGCACCGCAGTTCTCGCCGCTCTACCTCAAGGCGGCGACCGGCCAGGGCAAGACCCACCTGCTCCACGCCATTGGTCATTCGTATCTCACGGCCCATCCACGCGCGCGGATCTTCTACTGCAGCGCCGAGCGGTTCATGGTCGAATTCGTCCAGGCGCTGAAATCCAACCAGACGATCGAATTCAAGGCGCGGCTGCGCAGTTTCGACCTGCTGCTGGTGGATGACATCCAGTTCATCATCGGCAAGGCATCCGCGCAGGAAGAACTGCTCTACACGATCGATGCGCTGCTAGCTGAAGGCAAGCGGCTGGTGTTTGCCGCCGATCGCGCGCCGCAGGCCCTGGACGGGGTCGAGCCGCGCCTGCTCAGCCGCCTCAGCATGGGCCTGGTGGCCGACATCCAGGCCGCCGATATCGAGCTGCGCCGTTCGATCCTGCAGTCGAAGCTGGTCCGCTTCGCGCCGCTCGAGGTGCCCGAGGACGTGATCGATTTCCTCGCGCGCACGATCACGCGCAATATCCGCGAGCTGGTCGGCGGCCTCAACAAGCTGATCGCCTATGCCCAGCTGACCGGGCAGGAAGTCTCGCTCCAGCTTGCCGAAGAGCAGCTGACCGACATCCTCTCGGCCAATCGGCGCCGGATAACGATCGACGAAATCCAGCGGACGGTGTGCCAGTTCTACCGCATCGATCGCTCGGAGATGGGCTCCAAACGCCGGGCGCGCGCGGTGGTCCGCCCGCGGCAGGTGGCGATGTACCTCGCCAAGGTCCTCACCCCGCGCAGCTATCCCGAGATCGGGCGCAAGTTCGGCGGGCGGGACCATTCCACGGTCATCCACGCGGTTCGCCTGATCGAGGATTTGCGCCTGCGCGATGCCGACATGGACGGCGACGTGCGGAGCCTGCTGCGCCAGCTGGAGAGCTGACCCTCCACAATCCGCTGACAATGCATGCACAGGGCTGCCCACAGCCCTGTCGACAGCCTGTGCGCAGCCTGCCAACAGCCTGTCCATGGAGTTTTCCCCCGAGCGTCTGGACCGGTTCGCGCGCCAGATCGTCATCCCCGAAGTGGGCGGCGCCGGCCAGTTCACGCTCGCGCAAGCGCATGTCGCTCTCGTCGGCCTCGGCGGGATCGGGTCGCCGGCGCTGCAGTATCTCACGGGAGCGGGAATCGGCCGGCTGACGCTGATCGATGACGGCAAGGTCGAACTTGGCAACCTCCATCGCCAGACAATCTATTCCGAGCGCGACATCGGCCATGGCAAAGTGGTCGCTGCGAGCCGCTGGCTGGCCAACTTCGATCACAAGCTCACCCTCACGCTGCATGACCGGCGGATCGATGCGGAGAGCGCGCCGGGCATGATCGCGGGCGCTGACCTGGTGCTCGACGGGACCGACACTTTTGCGACGCGCCTTGCCGTGGCCGACGCATGCGTCGCAGAGGGTGTCCCGCTGCTATCTGCCGCAGTCGGACGCTTCCAGGGGCAGGTCGGCGCCTTCGCCGGCCACTTGCCCGACCAGGCGTGCTACCGCTGCTATGTCGGCGACGCGTTCGATGCCGACGACTGCGATACCTGCGCCGAGGACGGCATGTTGGGCGCCATGGCCGGCTGGGCGGGCACCCTGGCCGCGCTCCAGGCAGTCCGGTTGCTGGTAGCCCCGGCCATGGGCGAACCACAGTGGAGCACGCTCCATCTGCTCGATGGTCTGGCCCCGTCGATGCGCAGTTTCCGGGTCGCCAAGGACCCCGGATGCCGGACCTGCGGGGCGGCCGGCGAGGACGTCAGCTAACCGATCGCGCCAGCATCTGCTCCACCCACGCGGGCACAAGTTCGCTCGCCGGGCCCAGCTGCGTCTCGTCGAACCACGCCGAGCCCTGACTACGTTCGAGGTTCAGTTCCAGCGTCGCGATACCAAGTTCGCGCGCCTCGCGGACCAATCCCGCCGCCGGGTAAACCGCGCCGCTCGCGCCGATCGAGACGAACAGGTCGGCCGCGCGAAGCGCCGAATAGATCTCGTCCATCCGATAGGGCATTTCGCCGAACCAGACGACGTCGGGGCGCAGCGACCGCTCGCCGCAACGGGGACACGGCGGCCGGTCGACCAATGGCTGGGTCCAGCGGGAACGCGTGTCGCACGCGGTGCACCAGGCGTTGAGATGCTCGCCGTGCATGTGCAGCACCCGGCGGGCGCCGGCCCGTTCGTGCAGGTCATCTACATTTTGCGTGACGATCAGCAATTCGCCGCCCCATTCGGCATCGAGCCTAGCGAGCGCGTTGTGAGCCGCATTCGGCTGCTTCGTCTGGATTGCCGCGCGGCGCATGTCGTAGAACCGCTGCACGAGCTCCGGGTCGCGGCGGAAGGCCTCCGGCGTGGCGACATCCTCCACCCGGTGCTGCTCCCACAAGCTGGGACCGCCATCGGCGCCGCTGCGAAACGTATCGATCCCGCTCTCGGCGCTGATCCCGGCGCCAGTCAGGATGACGATATTGCGGATAGAGCGCATGTCGCGCATGAAGCATGGGCAATCGGGAGTGGCAATGGCGCGGATCGGCATCATCGGCAGTGACGGACGCATGGGCCAGGCACTCGCGCGCGCGCTTGCCGAAGCAGGCCACACATGCGCCGGCGGGGTGGATCAGGGGGGCAACACCGCGAACCTGGCCGAAGCCAGCGATGCGCTGCTCGACTTCACGTCGCCAGCCGCGCTGGAGACGAACCTTCACGCCGCCGTGGGAGCCGGCATTCCGATCCTGGTGGGGACCACGGGACTGGAAGAACGGCACTTTGCCGCGATAGATTCCGCCGCCGGCGCCATCCCGGTTCTCCAGACCGGCAACACCTCGCTTGGCGTGACGCTGCTGGCGCATCTGGTGCGCGAAGCCGCGGCGCGGCTGGGGCCGCAATGGGACATCGAGGTGCTGGAGATGCATCACCGGATGAAGGTGGACGCGCCCAGCGGCACCGCCCTGCTGCTTGGGCAAGCCGCGGCTGACGGGCGGGGGATCGATCTGGCGAGCCGCAGCGAGCGCGGGCGCGATGGACATACCGGCGAACGCAGCGAGGGCGCGATCGGGTTTGCCTCGCTCCGCGGGGGCACCGTGGCCGGCGAGCATAGCGTGATCCTTGCCGGAGAGCAGGAGCGGCTGGTGCTGTCGCACAGCGCGGAGGACCGGATGATCTTTGCCCGCGGCGCGGTGGCGGGCGCGGCCTGGCTGATCGGGCGGGAGCCGGGGCGCTACACGATGCCGCAGGTGCTCGGCCTTTGACCAAGGCGGACGTGTTCGAGTTCTTCCGCCGACTCGCCGAAGACAACCCCGATCCTGAGACCGAACTAGACTACGGCAATCCCTTCCAGCTGGTGGTTGCGGTCGCGCTGAGCGCGCAGGCGACCGACGTCAGCGTCAACAAGGCTACCCGGCAGCTGTTCACTCAGGTGACCACCCCGCAGCAGATGCTGGACCTGGGAGAAGAGGCCCTGCGCGAGCAGATCAAGACGATCGGCCTGTTCAACACCAAGGCGAAGAACGTGATCGCCCTGTCCCAGATGTTGATTGACGAGTTTGGCGGCGAGGTGCCCACAACCCGCGACAAACTGGTCCGGCTGCCCGGCGTGGGCCGCAAGACCGCCAACGTCGTGCTCAACTGCGCGTTCGGGCAGGACACCTTCGCGGTCGACACCCATGTGTTCCGGGTCGGCAACCGCACCGGCCTCGCGCCCGGCAAGACGGTGGACGAGGTCGAAGCGAAGCTGGACCGCAGGGTTCCGCAACCGTTCCGCCGCCATGCGCATCACTGGCTGATCCTGCACGGCCGCTATACCTGCAAGGCGCGCACCCCCGAATGCTGGCGCTGCCCCGTGGTGGACCTGTGCCGCTTCAAGGCGAAGGTGCTGGAACCGCCCCGGCGTCTCCCAGCACGTCCTTCGAATACGCACTGATAACGGTGGCACAAACGAGGTCGCCGATCACGTTGAGCACCGTCCGGCACATGTCGAGGAAGCGGTCCACCCCCAGGATCAGCCCGATGCCTTCGGGCGGCACCCCTACCCCGCCCAGGATCAGCGCGATGACCGGTAGCGAACCGCCCGGCACGCCGGCCGTGCCGATCCCGGCCAGGATGCAGATCACCATGACGAATATCTGATCGGTCAGCGACAGGTCCACGCCGAAGAACTGGGCGAGGAAGAGCACGGTCACCCCTTCGAACATCGCGGTGCCGTTCTGGTTCGCCGTCGCGCCGATCGTCAGGACGAAGCGCGACACCCGGGGCGGCAGCTTCAGGCGGGTTTCCGCGACCCGCAGCGCGGTCGGCAAGGTGGCGTTGGAGCTCGCGGTGGAGAACGCCATCAGGCTGGCTTCGCGCGTCTCCTTGAAGAACGTGATCGGGTTCATGCGCGCGAAGAACGCCAGCAGGATCGGGAACACCCCGAACATCTGCAGGCCCAAGGCTAGCAGCACCACCGCAACGAACGCGGCCAGTTTAGCGAGCAGGTCCCACCCGAACTGCGCCGCGAGGTTGAACATGAAGCAGAACACCGCGATCGGGGCGAGCTGGATCACCAGCCCGATCAGCTTCATCGATACCTCGAACACGCCCTCGAATGCCTGCTTGAGCACCTCGGTCCGGGGCGAGCTCATCAGCAGCAGGCCGATGCCGAAGAACAGCGCGAAGAACATCACCGCCAGGATGTCGTTGTCGCCCATGGCGGTGATGAAGTTCGACGGGATGATCCCGATCACCGCGTCCACGCCGGTCTTCGCCTCGCCCGAGCGCTCGATGATGCTGCGCGCGCCTTCTCCGCCTTGCGCCAGCAGCGCCCGCGCCTCCGCCGGATCGACCCCGGCGCCAGGCTGGATGAGGTTTGTGATCGCGATGCTGATCGCGACCGCGAGCGAGGACACGATGACGGTGTAGAGCAGCGTCCGCAGGCCCACTTTCTTGAGCGCGCGCACCTCTCCCATGTCGGCGATGCCGACCACCAGCGCGCTGACCAGCAGCGGGATCACCAGCATGAACAGCAGGCGCAGGAAGATCTGACCGAGCGGATTGGTGACGTAGGTAATTACCGTTTCCACCCACGCCGCATCGCGCGCGAAGGTATAGGCTAGGATGCCGGCGACCAAGCCCAGCACGAACCCGGCGGCGATGCGCCACTGCAGGCGGCCATAGTCCGGCCCCCCTTCTTCGGCTTCGATCTCCGCTACCGCTTCGCCCGTCACTCGCTTCCTCCCCTAAACCGTGGCCCCGGAACCGTGGCTAAGCGCCGTGCGGGCGACCCGGGTGTAGATGCGCGCTAGCACCTCAAGGTCGGCCAGCGCCACCGCTTCATCGGTCTTGTGCATCGTGGCGTTCAGCAATCCAAACTCGATCACCGGACAAAGGTCCTTCAGGAACCGGGCGTCCGAGGTGCCCCCGGTGGTCGACAGCTCCGGGGTGAGACCGGTTTCGGCGTGGATCGCGTCCGCCACCAGCGCCGAGAACGCGCCGGGAGGGGTCAGGAACGCCTCACCGCTGATCATCGCCAGCGCCCTGCCGCCGTGCCGCTCGGCCACTTCCGCCACCCGCTGCACCAGGTCCGCGCCGGTGTGCAGCGCGTTGAAGCGGATCGACAGACGCGCGGTGGCCTTGGCCGGGATCACGTTGGTGGCAGGGTTGCCGACCGCCAGATCGGTCAGTTCGAGATTGGACGCCTGGAACCATTCGGTCCCGCGGTCCAGTTCGATGGAGCCGAGTTCCTCCAGCATCTTCACCAGCTTGGGAATCGGATTGTCGGCCAGGTGGGGATAGGCGACGTGCCCCTGGGTGCCGTCAACTTCCAGCCAGATGTTGACCGATCCGCGCCGGCCGATCTTGATCATGTCACCCAGCCGGACGGTCGAGGTAGGCTCTCCCACCAGGCACAGGTCGGGAAGGTCGCCGCGCGCGCGAATGCGGTCGATCAGCGCGCGGGTGCCGTGGATCGCCGGGCCCTCTTCGTCGCCGGTGATGATGAAACTGATCGTGCCGGCGTCGATCGGCACTTCGGCCACCGCGGCGACCATCGCGGCGATCGCCCCCTTCATGTCCACCGCGCCTCGGCCATAGAGCAGCTCACCCCGGCGTTCGGGCGAGAACGGTGTCGCCGACCACCCCTCACCGGGCGGCACCACGTCAAGGTGTCCGGCAAAAGCGAAATGGCGGCTACCCGGCGGCCCGCGGCGGACGGCGAACAGGTTCTCGACCTTCTCCTCGCCCGCCACGAAGCGCTCGACTTCGAACCCGAGCGGCGTCAGCATCGCCTCCAGTTCGTCGAACACCGGCCCCGATGCCGGCGTGACGCTGGGCCAGGCGATCAGACGTTCGGCCAGGACCGCGACGTCCGTCATCGCGCCAGCGCCGCCGTGGGCTGCGGCAGGGGTCCGGGCGCGAACGCCGCGTCCAGCAGTTCCGCGATCCTCAGACCCGCCTGAGTGATGCGCCGCTCGGCCACCGGCACCGCCGCGACGATCGCCTCCTGCGTCAAGGTCGCTTCTTCGGGCGAGGCTTCGCCCGCGGCCAGCGGACGACCCAGCGCGTTGGGGTAAACGAAGCGGCCCGCCAGCTCCCAGCTTTCGCGCCCCCAGTCGGCGGGGCCGCCGCCCGCCAGAGCGGCGCTTTCGGCCGCAGAGTAGCGCCGCACCAGCGGCGGTGTGGCGCCCGAGATCGCCCGTTCCGCCAGCGCGCTGTCCCACACCGAATGGAGGTTGAAGCCCGGCGCGATACCGTACGTCGTGTCGATCGAGTTGCCGCCCCGGTCATCATTGTCGCCCGAATGGAGTGGCATGTGAATGTCGCCGGCGAAGTGAACCATGAACGCCAGCGCCTCAAGCCGCACGTTGGCGGGCAGGCTTTCGTCGGCCAGGATGCGCTGGTTGCGCTCAATCTGGGCAGACACGCAGGCGCCGCCGCTGCAGTTCTTGCGAGCGTCGTAGGGCTCTCCGACCGGCTCGGTCTGGTAGTGCCAAGCGAAGGTATAGCCCCAGCGCCAGCTTTCCGACCGCAGGCAGTCGGGCCAGGTCGCGGCGCTCGCGAGGTCGCGAATCTGGCAATCGGGAGTTCCCAGTTCGCGGTTGTGCGCAATCAGCCGCGCGATGGCCGCCCGCGTCGAAGGCTCCACGTTGGCGAGTGCGATCCGCCCGGTGGTCTGGTGGCCGTAGTAGCCCCAGGCCTGCGCCGCGCCGGGCTGCGCCAGCGCCAGCAGCGCAGCCAGCGCGCCGGTCAGGCGGCGGAGATACTGTCGTACTGTTCGATTACCCATTGCTCGTCCTCGGATGCCTTGATCCACGCCTGCATCCACTCGTGTTCCCACATCGCCTCCATGTAAGCCTGCGCGAAGCCGGGCACGCCGATGCCGTAAGTCATGAAGCGGCTGACCACGGGCGCGTAGAACACGTCGGCCGCGCCGAACGTGCCGAACAGAAACGGCCCGCCCCGGCCGAACCGCGCCCGCGCTTCGGCCCACAGTTGCAGGATCCGCACGATATCGGCCTTGGCGTCATCGGAAATGCGCAGCCCCTGATGGCGCATCCGCACGTTCATCGGGCATTCCCGCCGCAGGGCGAGATAGCTGGAGTGCATTTCGGCCACGAGCGCGCGCGCCATGCCGCGTGCGCCATCGTCCTTGGGCCAGAAGCGGTCGCGTCCCACTTTGTCGGCGAGGTATTCGAGGATCGCCAGGCTATCCCAGATCACCGCGTCGCCATCCCACAGGACCGGGACCTTGCCGCTCGACGGCTGCAGGTCGCCCATGTCGCGCTTCACCTGCTCCCACTCGTCGCCATAGAGGCTAACGGTCAGCTCCTCGAACGCGAGGCCGGACTGCTTGCAGGCCAGCCAGCCACGCAGGCTCCAGCTTGAATAGTTGCGGTTGCCGATAATCAGCTTCACTTGCGCCACCTGTAGTCCCACCAGCGCGCGGCCTAGGCGTTCATCGCCAAGGTGTCGAGGCTGAACGGTGTCACACGTGTCACACTGTTCAGCTGATCTTTTCGCTTCCCCGCGATCCTTTCGGTTGGCTCCACTCGCACGGCAGCGGGGCTGTAGGAAAATCCGATCCGGTCGGGTAGGCAGCCGCCATGTCCTTACGCCCGTTCCATCTCGCCTTCCCGGTTCGCGATCTGGCGGAGGCGCGGGCGTTCTATGGGGGACTGCTCGGCTGCGCGGAGGGACGCTCCAGCGCCGAGTGGATCGATTTCGATTTCTTCGGGCACCAGATCGTGGCGCATCTTGCCCCGGCATCGGCCCGCGATGCGGCGGTCAACCACGTCGACGGTCACGGCGTTCCGGTGCCCCATTTCGGCGTCGTGCTGACGCTGGCGGATTTCAATAGCCTCGCCAAGCGGCTGCAGGCGGCTGGCGTGGTGTTCGAGATCGCGCCCTATACCCGCTTCAAGGGACAGCCGGGCGAACAGGCCACCATGTTCTTCCGCGATCCCAGCGGCAACGCGATCGAGATGAAAGCGTTCGCCAGCCTCGCCAGCCTGTTCGCGACGTAAGCTGCCCGGCCCGCGACGCTTGCCCTGCCTGCGCCGCCGCACCGCGCCGTTTACCTGAAATAAACCAGTAATATCTGACACATCGCGGAACGACATAGGCAAATCCACGTAGAGTTCGCAGGGACTCTGGAGGGTTTTCGTGCGCAGGACCGAATCAAGGATTACCGCCGTGGCGCGATGCGCCATGGCTGACAGGCCGCCCGGCTGGAGCGGCCGCGAAGATTTCGCTGACTTAAGGCAGCGCTGACGATGGAACGGGTCGCGCCACTTCCAATCGCTCACCTGGCAGTCCCCCAGTCCTTGGCGGCCGCTGACGACCTCCTGGTCGGCCGGCGGGAAGATTTGCGTCATCGGCTAGATCTGTCAGCCAGGTTCGTCACACCGGGTGCCGACACGCGAGTGCAGCTGGAAGACATCTCCACCAGCGGGGCGTGCATTCGCCTTAAGCAGGCGCGTCCGCTGGAGGACGGCCGACTATGCTGGCTCAATTTCGCAGTGTTCGCCCGGGTCGTCTGGAAGGGAGATATCCGCTGCGGGCTGCGGTTTGAAGAGCCGCTGAGCGCGGAATGCCTGGCGCAGACGATCGAATTCGGCGAACTGATGACGGGAGACGGCGGTGACAAGTTCCTGCGGCTGGCGACCGCCTGGACCCATGGGCCCGGCGACTGGTAGCCGCTAGCGCGAGAGGTATTGCTCCAGCTCTTCGCTGCCGCCGATCCGTTCACCCTCGACGAACACCTGCGGGGTCGTGTCGACGCCGTGCTTTTCCTTGAAGGCGTCGACTTCCTCGCGGAAGGACAGGATCTGGTCGTCGACCTCGTAACCGGCGCTTTCCAGCAGTTCCTTCGCGCGCACCCCGAACGGGCACGTGTGGTCGGGCAGGATCATGCGGTAAAGCTGTGCGGTGCGGCGATCGGACATTGGAGAGACTCCTTTGATGGATTGAGCGGACGTCAGGACAGCGACGGGTCCAGCCGGCGGGGCGCCAGCCGCTGAAGATCCTGGCGATGGTGGTGGTGCGGGTCGCTGGCCGCAGCCGCGCATTCGCGCTCCATCGCCGCCCACGCCGCCGGGGTGACCTCCAGCCCCAGCGTGCGATAGATCGCCGCGATGCTGCCGCGCCAGTCGCGTTGGAGGGCGTCGAATTCGGCCGTTGCGACGCGCCCGGCGAAGCGCGCCAGCGCCGCGTCAGTGCGCGCTTCACGCAAGGCGAGCTTGCGCCGAGCCTCGCGCTCGAGCTCGGGGATCGAGATGCTGTCACTCTGCATCGCCATCTGGTTGGCGCACAGCGAGACCGTGCTGGTCACCACCGCTTCGGCATCGCGCTGGCAGCGGATCACGCGGGCGGTGGGGAAGACCTGCAACAGCTCGGCCAGATCCTCGCTGAATTGCGGCACTTTCAGTACTCGCGGCAGGGCAGCGTTGCCCCGGTGCGCGGCATCGGTGGCGAGAATGCGGGCGAATTCGCGGTAAACCGGCAGCGCGCCGCGCGCCTCGCTCCACGCGGTGTATGCGGGAATTCGCCACTGCGCCTCGTACGCACAATGGTCGAGCGCCGCCGCCAACCAGCCGAGTTCCTCGTCCACCCGGGCCGAGCCGAACGGGTGCAGCGTGTCGAGCCAGGGATTGAGCAGCCGCGCGAACCATAGCGCGCCCGCGCCTTGCCACCGGCGCAGGTCGATCCGGCTCGGCACCGGCAGCCAGCTGTCGCAGAAGCGGGTGGAGCTGAAGCGTGGGTCAGCGGACAACAGCCGGTGCAGGCGGGTGGTGCCCGACCGCATCTGGCCCACCACGATGATCGGCGGCGCCAGCGGAGTGTCCAAAACGTGGGGCCGGGCGCGCCATAACCGCCCGAGCGCGAGGCGCTGGCGAATCACCCGCACCAACTGGCCATGCGCGATCGTCCGGCCGAGCGGATTGAGATCGGCGTCGCCGCGGATGCTGTCGGTCAATCGCTCCAGCCGGGTGCGGAAGTCTTCGACCTCATCGGCACTGCGGCCACCGGCCTCGTCGGCGGGCTGAAACCCACGAGAGGCCTTGGCCCACAACGCCTCGGCCGTCAGCGGGGGATCCTCGCACCAGCCGCGCGCCCACGCGTGGGCGAGCAAGCCGTTCAACCGCTCGGCGAACGGGGAGCGGTCCAGCAGGTGCTCTCTGGTGGGCGGGGGCAGCGCTCGTCTCCTGCGCGGCGACCCACCAGCGGGTCCCGGTTGCCGAAGAATACGGTCACCGCCCGGCAATCGTTCCGCCCGCTCAGCTTTCCGCGTCAGCCAGGACCGCTGCGCGCAATTCGGCGATGCCCATGCCTTTTTCGGAGCTGGTGAGGTGGACGTGCGGGAACGCCGCGGTGCGCTTGCGCGCTTCCGCCAGCGTGCTGGCGTGAACCGCGGCAAGATCGCTCGCCTTGATCTTGTCCGCCTTGGTCAGGACTATGCGATAGCCCACGGCCGCCTCGTCGAGCATCTTCATCATCTCGCGGTCGACGTCTTTCACGCCGTGGCGACTGTCGATCAGCACCAGCGCGCGCTTCAGCACCAGCCGCCCGCGCAGATAATCGCGCACCAGCATTTTCCAGCGTTCGACGACGTTGAGCGGGGCCTTGGCAAAGCCGTAGCCAGGCATGTCCACCAGCCGCAGCGCGAGCGGCTCGCCCACTTCGAAGAAGTTCAGCTCCTGCGTCCGGCCCGGCGTCACCGACGCGCGGGCCAGGCTCTTGCGGTTCGTCAGCGCATTGAGCAGCGAGCTCTTGCCCACGTTCGAGCGGCCGCCGAACGCGATCTCTGGCACCACCGGTTCGGGCAGGAATTCCAGCTTGGGGGCGGACAGTTGGAATTCCACCTTGCCGGTCAGCAGCCGCCGCGCCCGCTCCTCCAGCTCCGCCTGCGCGTCTTCGGGGGTCACCCCTTGGCCTTTCCGTCACGCGCCACGGCCCGGTCGCGGTCGACCTTGTCCTTGTCGGCCTGCGCCTTCAGCTGCGGATGCTTCGAGTACAGATAGCTCTGCTGGGCCAGCGTCAGGATGTTGGAGGTGATCCAGTAGATCAGCAATCCTGCCGCGAACGGTGCCATGACGAACATCAGAACCCACGGCATGATCGAGAACATCTTCTGCTGGATCGGGTCCATCGCCGTCGGATTGAGGCGGAACGTCGCCCACATCGTGATGCCGAGCAGCACCGCCAGCACGCCGATCGCCAGGAAGCTGGGCGGCGTGAACGGCAGCAGGCCGAACAGGTTGAGGATATGCGCGGGGTCCGGAGCGGAGAGATCCTGGATCCACAACGCGAACGGCTTGTGGCGCATTTCGATGCCGACCATCAGCACCTTGTACAGGCCATAGAAGATGGGAATCTGCAGCAGGATCGGCAGGCATCCGGCCAGCGGGTTGATCCCTTCGCTCTTGTAGAGCCCCATGATCTCCTGCTGCTGCTTGGCCTTGTCGTCCTTGTAGCGTTCCTGGATCGCCTTCATCTTGGGCTGGACCGCGCGCATTGCCGCCATGCTGGCAAACTGCTTCTGCGCGATCGGGAACATCACGCCGCGTACGATCACGGTCAGCAGGATGATCGCGAGGCCGAAGTTGCCGACCAGCCCATAGAGCGTGCGCAACAGCCACAGGATCGGCTTCTCGATGATCCCGAACCAGCCCCAGTCGATCACGTTGTCGAACCCGGCGATACCCGCGCGTTCGTAATCGCCGAGGACCTGGCTGTCCTTGGCGCCGGCGAACAGGCGGGTGGTCCGGGCGATCTGGCGCCCGGCGGGCACGGTCAGCGGATCGTAGATCACGTCGGCCCGGAACTTGTCGTTGCCGAGCGATCGGAAGTCGGCATCGACCGTCGCGTTCGACTGCGGGACCAGCGCCGACAGCCAGTAGATGTCCGTGAACCCGATCCAGCCGGCGTCGCCTTCGGGCGTGACCTTTCCGGCCTCCGCCACGTCCTCGTAATTGTTGCCGAAATTCACCCCGCTGCCGAAATACCCGACCGGGCCCGAGTGGATGGTCCACTGGTCGATGCTGGCGGTCTGGCTGGTGCGGTTGATCAGCGCGAACGGCTGCACCACGACCGGCCCGGCGCCGGCGTTGGCGACGGTCTGCTTGGCGGTGATGAGGTAATTCTCGTCGATCGCGAATTCGATCCCGAACCGCTGGCCCTGCCCGTTGTCCCAGGTCAGCGTGACCGGACGACCGGGCGACAGCGGGCCCTCGCTCGCCTGCCAGACCGTGTTGGCATCGGGCACTTTCACGCCGTTGCCGACCCAGCCGAACTGGGCGAAGTGCTGCGCCGGCGTGCCAGCGGGGCTGAACAGGCGCACCGGGCCGGAATCCCGGTCGGCGGTCTGGCGGTGAGCGGTCAGGGTCAGGTCGTCGATCCGCGCCCCGACCAGGTCGATCGAGCCGGCAATCTCGGGTCCGGCGATGCGCACCCGCTGCGGGCTCTTCAGCGCGGTGGCGAGATCGCGTCGCTCCAGCGCCTCGGCCGCCGGGTTGGTCAGGCCGCCCTCGCGGGTACGGACGACGGCGCCGGGATTGTCGGCGGCAGCGTCGATCCGCTCCTGCGTCTTCACGCTCTCGGCGGGCTGCGGGTAAAACCACTTCGTCCCGGCATCCCAGCCGAACAGCAGCAGTCCGCACAGGACCACGGCGAGAAGAAGGTTGCGCTGGTTGTCCAAAGAGATCGATCCCGGTTTAGCTTAGTCGTATCTGGCGGTAGTGTCTGGCCATCAGGGCACCGGGTCGTAGCCGTGCCCTCCCCAGGGGTGGCAGCGCATTATACGCTTCATGGCCATCCATCCACCCCTCAATCCGCCGTGCTTCTGCAGCGCCTCGATCGCGTACTGTGAGCACGAGGGCGCATAGCGGCAGCTTGGCGGCAGAATGCGGCTGGGGCCCCACTGCCACGCCCGCGCGATCAGGATCAGCGCCTGCTTCAACGCCTGGCGCTTTGGGCCTTGGAGCTTGGGGGTTTGCGCCGGCGCGGGGGATCGCCCTTGCCCGCCGCCGCGCGGGACAGCGCGAGGGCGAGTTCCTCGCGGAGCAGGGCAAAGTCGCGCTCCACCCCCCCATCGCGGCCGATCAGCACATGGTCGTGATCGGCGAGACCGGCGGAGGGCAACGCCGCGCGCAGCAATTCGCGGAAGCGCCGCTTCATCCGATTGCGGACCACCGCGTTGCCGATCTTCTTGGTGACGGTGACCCCGAACCGCGTTCCGCGCCCGCCATTGGGATGCGCCAGCAGCACAAACCCCGGCCGCGCCACGCGGATGCCGCGATTCGCGCTGAGGAAATCGGCCCGCTTGCGGATGATCTCGACGGTCATATCAAGCGATATAGGTGGCTAATACACCGGCGCAACGGGGCGCACTAAAACGGGCTCCCGGCCAGGGAGCCCGCAAGGCCGAACGGCCGCCCGCAACAGCCCCGAAGGAACAGCAGCGAGGACGAGCGCGCGGAGGCGCGCCCGAATAGATGTCAGGCGCAGAGCTTCTTGCGGCCGCGCGCGCGACGGGCGCGCAGGATATTGCGCCCACCGGGGGTCGCCTTGCGGGCGAAGAAACCGTGGCGACGGGCGCGCACGAGATTGCTGGGCTGGAATGTCCGCTTCATCGGATCCTCGGATGTCTAAATGCAAAGGGCCCCCACGCGGGAGGCCCGTCAGGTGGGCGCCACTATGGGAAGCGGCGGTCCAAGTCAAGATAGGCGATCGCCGGCGCGGAGCCCGCAGTCGGCGCGGTTGTCGCCGTGCCGCCCGGCTGCCCCTCGCCCACCCATTCGCGCATGTCCTGTGCGGTGAGCCAGCGGGCGGTGTCATTCGGTACGGCGTTGGTCATGTCGTAGAACGCCTGCGGCCGCGCCAGGCCCATCTCACGGTAGTAATCGAGGTAGGCGCGGTTGACCGGCGAATCCGCACCGTAGTCGCCCGGACCCAGCCCGTCGCTGTCCCGCCACGCATGGACCGCGAACTCCGCCCCATCGTCGATCGCGCGGGTCCGTCCGGCCAGGAACAGTTCGACCGCGCCTGAGCGAACCGAACCGCCTGCTGGCACGTGCGTGGCGATACCCGCGGCGCGGATCATCCGGCCCAGCCGCAGGTTGGCGCCGTCATCGTCGGTGCCGGGGCACTCGACCATTTCAAGCACGGCGATGTCCGGGTGGTCGCGCAGCAAGGCGGCGAAATGGCCGGGCGAGGCGCCATCGGTCGCTTCGACCAGCGCAGCGCGGCGCCCGTCGATCACGCGGAACGGCCCATATGCCGGCCCCTGGGCGAGCGCGGCGGCGCGGGCGGCGACCAGCCGCTCGGCACCCTCGTCCACCCATTCCTCTACCGTGACCGAGTGACGGACGACGAAGCTTTGCGCATGGGCGGGGGCCGCGAACATCGCGAACAGGCTGGCGGCAAGAATCGCGGACCGGCGCATCGGACTCAGGTGCGCCCCGCCTGCTTGCCGAATTGCCAAGAGCCATGCTTGCGAATTCGTTGACCATCCTGCGAATTCGTCGGCGCGCCGCTCGGCCACTCGACTTGGCGAACGAAAGCCGCCATCACCCGCGCCGCAGGGGGTTTCGTGGTCGCACTCGTCAGGACGGTAGCCTATCTCGGGCTGGAGGCGCGCGCCGTTGAGGTGCAGTGCCAGGTCGCGCCCGGCCTGCCGCGCTTCAACCTCGTCGGCCTGCCGGACAAGGCGGTGGGCGAAAGCAAGGAGCGGGTCCATGCGGCGCTCGCCGCCATGGGCCTGTCGCTGCCGCCCAAGCGGATCACCATCAACCTGTCGCCAGCCGACCTGCCCAAGGAAGGCAGCCATTACGACCTGCCGATCGCGCTCGCGGTGCTGGCAGCGATGGGCGTGACCGACGCCGAGCAGCTGGGTGACTGGATCGCGGTTGGCGAACTGGCGCTGGATGGCCGTATCGCCCCCTCGCCCGGCGTGCTGCTGGCGGCGATCCACGCCAGCGAACAGGAAGCCGGCCTGATCTGTCCCGCCGCGCAAGGGAGCGAGGCGCGCTGGGCGAGCGGCGTCCCGGTCCTCGCCGCGCCCGATCTCGTCAGCCTGTTGAACCATCTGAAGGGCACTCAGCGGCTGCCCGATCCGCCGGCGGGAGAGGTCGCGGAGCCGGGCTACGGCCCCGACCTCAAACAGGTGAAAGGCCAGGAAACCGCCAAGCGCGCGCTGGAGATCGCCGCGGCGGGCGGGCACAACCTGTTGATGATCGGCCCTCCCGGCGCGGGCAAGTCGCTGATGGCGAGCTGCCTGCCCGGCATCCTGCCGCCGCTGACCCCGGGCGAGGCGCTGGAAACCAGCATGGTCGCCTCGGTCGCGGGCATCCTGGAAGGCGGCAAGATCAGCCGCCAGCGCCCGTTTCGCGCGCCGCATCATTCAGCCAGCATGGCTGCGCTCACCGGCGGCGGCCTGCGGGTCAAGCCGGGCGAGGTGAGCCTGGCGCACCTCGGCATTCTGTTCCTCGACGAACTGCCTGAATTCCAGCGCGCGGTGCTCGATTCGCTGCGCCAGCCGATCGAGACCGGCAAGGTGGATGTCGCGCGCGCCAACGCGCACGTCAGCTTTCCGGCGCGGGTGCAACTGATCGCGGCGATGAACCCGTGCCGCTGCGGGCACCTCGGCGATCCGGCACTCGCCTGCTCCAGAGCGCCGCGGTGCGCGGCGGATTACCAGAGCAAGGTGTCGGGCCCGATGCTCGACCGGATCGACCTGCATGTCGAGGTGGACCCGGTCAGCGCCGCCGACCTCGCGCTGCCGCCGCCCGCCGAAGGCAGCGCGGAAGTGGCCGCGCGCGTCGCGGCGGCACGCGCGATCCAGACCGCCCGCGCGGGCGAGACAGGCGCGCGCACCAATGCCGAGCTGAATGGTGAATCGCTCGACCGCTTCGCCACTCCCGACGAGGCGGGCGCCGGGCTGCTGATGCAGGCGGCGCAGGCGATGCGGCTGTCGGCGCGTGGCTATACCCGGATGCTGCGCGTCGCACGCACGATCGCGGACCTTGCCGGGGCTGAGCAGATCGGCCGCATCCACGTGGCCGAGGCGCTGAGTTACCGCCGGGTCGCTCCGCGCGCCTAGACCGCGCCGTCAATCGGTCGCATGGCCTGAGTTCGCATGATTGTCGCCGAGCATACATCAGCCGATCCCGCTGAAACCCCGGCGAACGGCTCCGCGTGGCTGGCGCGGGTGGACGCGCGCTGGCCCGGGCTGCGCCGACGCGCGGGCGGACTGGCGCTGTCGCTGGGGATCGAGCTGGGCCTGTTCCTGGCGTTGCTCACGCTGGGCCCGGGGGCGGGCAAGCGAGAGGCTCCCGCGGCGCTGACGACGATCGATTTCGCGCCCGAACCAGTGGCTCCGGACCAGCCCCCGCAGCCCGAGCAGGAGGCACCGCCCACCGCTTTGCCCAGGGCCGTGCCCGCGCCCCAGCCCGAGGTCGTGCCAGTGGAGGTTCAGCCGCGGCCGACCAGCGAGCCGATCCCATTGCCGCCGCCCGCCGCGATCATCCCGGTATCACCCCGCCAGGAGGCGGCGCCCGCGCCCTCGACGGCAAAGGCCCGCGCGGTGGTGCGCGACGACATGCAAGGCCCGATCGGCCCACCTAATCGCCCGTCGAGCGGAGATTCGCAGCGGGTCGGCAGCCGGCCGGGCGGGGAGCCGGTCTATGGCGCACGCTGGTACCGCGAACCGACCGACAGCGAGCTGCGTGGGTATCTCTCCACCGCGAGCGGCCCCGGCTGGGCGCTCATCACCTGCAAGACCGCGCCCGGTTACCGCGTCGAGGATTGCGAGCTGGAAGACGAATATCCCTCGGGGTCGCAGATCGGCCGGGCGGTGCTGGCCGCGGCATGGCAGTTCAAGGTCCGCCCTCCGCAGGTCGGCGGCCGGGTGCTGGTGGGCGAGTGGGTGCGGATCCGCATTAGCTACGAACAGCGGCGCGGGTGAACCTGCCCGGCGGCTGCCGGTCAGGGCCAGCGGCCGGTTTTCTTGCAGATGCCCCAGTCGTTCGCCGCGATCATCTTGCAGCCGCGATCGTCGGATGCGCACAGCGAATAGGCCTTGCCGTACATCTTGTAACAATACGGATTGTCGCTGCCGGCTTCGCTGGCGGCAGCCACCGCGGGGCGGGAGACCGGGGCCGGAGGCGGCGCGGCGGCCGGGGTGCTGAGCGCTTCCCCCCGGGCCACCAGCCGGTCCACCTCTGCCGACACGCGCTCGATCTCGCTCGCGACCTGATCGTCGCTCATCGCGCGGAGCGCAGCAACCGACGCTGCTCCAAGCGCTGGCAGCCCGGCCATGTCCGGCGCTTCCACCTTGTCCGGATAGCGCCGATGCAGCTCCGCCAGGTAATAGGTCAGCGCCGCCCGGTCTTCGTTGAGCGCTGCGACGACGCCCGGCAGGTCGAGCGCCGCGATCGTGGTGCGAGCGCCAGGCGTCTGGTCCGCCTGCCCGGCGGAAGCCCACGCCCCGCCCAGCATCATCGCCGCGGCGGCAACCGCCCAGCGCACTTTCTTCATCGGAGCACCCCCTCGCCCAATCACGCGGGCACAACCTAGCCGCGGTCGCGCGCGGGGGAAAAGGAAGGACGCGACAGGGGCGGCACTCAGCTGTCGGAGGCGACCCGCTCGGCCCACTCGGCATAGGTCGTGTTCTTCGCCAGCTTGCGGTTGAAATCGGGGGCGCCGTCGCTCCACCAGACCGGGCCTCGCTCACCCAGCGCGACCTTGGCCTCGTGAACCTGCGCGCGGGCGGCCTTGCGCGCGGTCTCGTCACCGGCGGCGTCCCGAACCGCGCGGCGCGCGGCCATCAGCGCCTGTACCAGTTGCTCGCGCTCATCTTCCGGAAGGCCGGGGTTGCTCGCGCGCCACAAGCGGCCGCGCACCACGATGTAGCGCCCGTCAGGTGTGCGCGGAGCGGTCAGCGGGCGGCGGCGACGCGGGGTTGACGCGCGGCGGCGTCGTCGGACTGCGCCCGGTCGAACCCGGCCGCCGGCCGAGCCTGGGTTCCATCGGCCCGCTTGCCGAGATCGGCCCGCTGAACGAACCGCAGATCCTTGCCCGAAAGCACCCGCCCGTCGTGCGCGAGGATCGACACCGGCCCGATCGGCAGGCGGTCCTGCTCGTCAACCAGCACCGGGTCTTCGGCCAATCCGCCGCCATAGCGCTGGCCCCACTCACGCAGCGCGACCATCGCGGGCAGGAGGTGAAAGCCCTTCTCGGTCAAACGGTATTCGATCCGGCGGCGATCGTCGGCGCATGGCTGGCGATCGAGGATGCCGTGCTCGACCAGCTTGGCGAGCCGGTTCGACAGGATGTTGCGGGCAATTCCCAGCTCGGTCAGGAATTCCTCGAAATGGTGCAGCCCATTGAAGCTCGCCCGCAGGATCATGAACGACCAGCGCTCCCCCATCACCTCGAGCGCCTCGGGCAGGCCGCAGGCATTCAGGTCGCGCAAGGGTTCGCGTATCTTGTCCATGATGATCCTCTCGTTGCCCCTGTTGTAGCGCCATTACCCGCAGCTTGTAGGGAAAAGTAAGTTTTCGGTTGCAACTTAATTTGCCTTGGACTAGGTAGCGATTCGCAACGGGTATCAAATTGAAACTCGTTTAGCAATTGAAGCTCAGCTCAGGATGCGACCCATGACCTTTGTTCTTCCCCGTTCCGCCAAGCCCCTCGCCGCGATTGCCGCGTTCGCCTGGACGGCTCTTTCCATTGGTGCCGCTGTGACGCCGGCTCCCGCCTATGCTGCCGAAAGCGCGTATTACCGCGCCGAACTGGCCGCACCCGCCGCCAAGGCCAGCGCCATCTCAGGCGGGGTGGCGTGGAAGTGTGCCGAGACCGAATGCGCCGCCGGCAAGGGCACCAGCCGCCCCGCCATCGTCTGCGCCCGCCTGGTGAAGGCGGTCGGCCCGGTGAACACCTTCACCGCCGGCGGCAAGGCGCTCGATGCCGAAGACCTCGCGCGCTGCAACGCCAGGTAATCCTTTCGATCACCCGGTCCCCTCTCCGACTTTCGGGTGCACTTTGACGGGTCTCCAGCCTTGGCTGGGGACCCCTTTTTTTGTCTGCCGGCAAGACACGCAAAAAGCCCCCGCGGCGGCGGGGGCTTTCAAGATCGCCAGCGGCCGCGAACGGCGCGCTTGGCCGCGTATCAGCCCTGGCGGGCCTTGAAGCGGCGATTGGTCTTGTTGATCACGTACGTGCGGCCGCGGCGGCGGATCACGCGGCAATCGCGGTGACGGTCCTTGAGGGACTTGAGGCTGTTGCGGATTTTCATGGCTGGTTCCATTGCCCCGGCACGCCGGGATCACTCGAAAAATGAAGCGCGGCGGTTAGGGGCGGTCCCGCGCCGAGTCAACCCTGCGAAGGAGGCGCCGCTTGCGTTCGCGTTCCGCCCGCTGCACGGCACCCGGCGATGGCCGCGCCCACGACCTTGCCTGACCCGCGTTACCGCGACGTGCTGCGCCAGCCGGGGCAAGAGGTGTTCCTTAACACCCGGCTGATGGCGGCCAATGCGCTCGAGATCGATATCGACGCCGCCATCCTGGCCGAGCTAGCGGAACCGGCGACCGAGACGCCGGCGATGACATGCGTCGGCGAGACCTATGCGCTGACCAGCGGCGTGCGGCTGTACACCGAAAGCCCGTCCGCCACCTGGGGCAGCGACATCCGCTGGCTGAGCCATGCCGACGAGCCCTCGTACCGCTGGTTCGAGGCTTTGTATCACCGCCTCGGCCTTGCCAGCCTGGTTGCCCCGTTCATTCCGCATGACGCGGCAATCCGGCTCTATGCGGGGTTCTTCGTCACCCGCAGCCGGTGTGACGCGCTGGGGATGCACTATGACTGGGCGACCGCGGGCAATCACGCCTTTACGCTGATGGCGCCGCTCACGCCGAATGCAGAGGCAATGGGCCTGACCTACGAAGATGCCCGCGGGCGGCAGCGGACCTACGACTACCGGATGGGCCGCGGCATCGTGTTCGGCACGCGTTTCCTGCATTCGACCGCAGTCGGCACCCTGCCCGAACGATCGGTGTTCCTGTCGCTGACGTTCGGTACCGACCGGATGGAGCATTGGCCCGAACTGTCTGAAACGGCCGGCAAGCAGGCCGCGTTCTTTCGCAAGCCTGACGGGTCGTTCGTGCGCCGGGACGAGTGGCTCGCGGGCCGCTCGGCCGGGTAAAGCCTAGCTTCCGCGCAGTGCGCCCAGCCGTTCTTCCCACGCCAGCGCATGGCCGATGATGGTCGGCAGGTCGTCGTACTGCGGCCGCCACGGCAGGGTTTCCAGGATGCGCGCGTTGTCCGACACCAGGCTGGCGGGATCGCCCGCGCGGCGCGGCTCGATCCGCCGTTCGATCGGGCGGTTGGTCAGCCGGTCCACCGCGTCGAGCACCTGCGTGACCGAAAACCCCCGGCCATAGCCGCAGTTCATCTGCAGCGACCGACCGGGCTGCGTGATCAGCGCCTCCAGCGCATGAACGTGCGCCGCCGCCAGATCGGACACGTGGATGTAATCGCGCACCCCGGTTCCATCGGGGGTGTCATAGTCGGTCCCGAACACGCTGACGTGGCCGCGCTTGCCCAGCACCGCTTCGACCGCGACCTTGATCAGGTGCGTGGCGCCCGCGGTCGATTGCCCGCTGCGCCCCTGAGGGTCGGCGCCGGCCACGTTGAAATAACGCAGGGCGCAGTAATTCAGCGGATGAGCAAAGGCGGTGTCCGCCAGCATCCGCTCGGTCATCAGCTTCGACCAGCCATACGGGTTGATCGGCACCTGCGGACTGCTTTCGGACACCCGGTCGGTGTCCGGGATGCCATACGTCGCCGCGGTGCTGGAAAAGATGAAGTGCGGTACCCCCGCGGTCACGGCCGCTTCGATCAGTGCCCGGCTCTTGACCGTGTTGTTGTGATAATACTTCAGCGGGTTCTCGACCGATTCCGGCACCACGATCGATCCGGCAAAGTGCATGATGGCGCGCGTGTTCCGTTCGGCGAAGATGCGGGCGAGCAGATCGGCATCCTCGATATCCCCTTCGTAGAACGCCACGTCATCGGGAATGGCGAAGCGGAAACCCGTGGTCAGGTTGTCGATCACCGCCACCGGATAACCGGCGTCGCGCAGCGCGAGCACGGCGTGGCTGCCGATGTAGCCGGCCCCGCCGGTGACGAGGACGGGAGTGGTCTGCGGGTCGTGCGCGTGAGTCATGCGGCGTGCGGTAAGCGAACGCGCGCAAACGGCAAGGCGTTCATCGCGCGGCCATGCCCGATCGCGTAAATACGCTGCAATATTCGGGGCATACATCCACGTCTTGCTCCATCCCAAGGGGTTTCGCATCATGAAGAAGGCTATCCTGCCTGCGCTCGCGTTGCTGTCGCTCGCCGCTCCCGCGGCGGCGGCCACGCCGGTCGAGGTCACCCGCTTTCACACCGCGCAAACCGTTGGCGCGGCGATGCCGGGTCCGATCGCGGTGCGTGCCGGCGCGGGGCTTACCCCCGGCACGTTCGAAACGCAGATCTGGCTCGATGCGGTCGCTGCCGCGCTGTCCCGTCAGGGGTTCACCGTCGTGGCCGATGCGCCCCGGGTGGCCGAAGTGACCCTCGATCAGGTCGTGCTGGAAAACCAGCGCGCGCAGTCCGGCTCGGGCGTCAGCGTGGGCGTGGGGGTCGGTTCGGGCGGCGGCTGGTATGGCCGGCGCAGCGGGGTCAACCTGGGGCTGGGGCTCGGCTTCCTGCTCGGCGGCAACAAGTCGCGCGACACGCTGGACAGCACGCTGGCCGTGACGATTGTGGATACGGCGGGCACCCACTTGTGGGAAGGCCGCGCCCAGGCCCGTCCGGGCGAGCGGTCGAAGGACGCCGAACCGCGCCGGCTGTCGGCTGAAATGGCGGCGAAGCTGTTCTCCGGCTTCCCAGGCGAATCGGGAGCGACTATCGGGGCGCGATGAACGCTCCCCAGACAGACTCCCCCATCCGCATCGACGCCCGGTTCGACAGCGGCAACATCGAAGTTCTCGGCATCGAGGGCGCCACTGCGCGCCTGTCGATTCCGGCCGATCACCAGTCGGAATTCCGCCAGTGGTTCCACTTCCGCGTGTCCGGCGCGAAGGGCCGCCAGCTGACCTTGCGGATCGTCGATCTCGCCAGTTCCGCCTACCCCGAAGGCTGGCCCGGCTACCGCGCCTGCGTGTCAGAAGATCGCGACTTCTGGGGCCGCGCCGACACCACTTATGACAAGGACGCCGACGGCGGCACGCTGACGATCACCTACACCCCGGCAAGCGACATCGCCTGGTTCGCCTATTTCGCGCCCTATTCGATGGAACGGCATCACAACCTCGTCGCCGAATGCGCTGCGGCGGAAGGCGTGAGCCACCGCCACCTCGGCACCACGCTTGATGGCCAGCCGCTCGATTGCCTCGAAATGGGCGATGGCTCCACTCAGGTGTGGCTCTATGCGCGCCAGCATCCGGGCGAATCGATGGCCGAATGGTGGATGGAAGGCGCTCTGGAGTGCCTGACCGATCCCGCCGACCCGGTGGCACGCAGGTTGCGTCAGTTGTGCGCGTTCCACGTGGTGCCCAATTGCAATCCCGACGGCAGCCGCCGTGGTCACCTGCGGACCAACGCGGCGGGCACCAACCTCAACCGCGAGTGGCACGAGCCGACGCCGGAAAAGTCGCCAGAGGTGCTCGCGATCCGCAATGCAATGGACGAAACCGGGGTCGACTTCGCGATGGATGTCCACGGGGACGAGGCGATCGCCGCGGTGTTCCTGGCGGGGTTCGAGGGGATTCCGTCGTGGACCGACGAACTGGGCAACCAGTACTACCGCTACCAGAGCATCCTGGAACGGCGGACGCCCGATTTCCAGAGCGCCAAGGGTTACGCCAAGTCCAAGCCCGGCACGGCCAACCTGTCGATGAGCACCAACCAGCTTGCCGAGCGCTTCGGCGCCTGCGCGATGACGCTGGAAATGCCGTTCAAGGACAATGACGACCTGCCCGATCCGGCGCAGGGGTGGAGCCCGGAACGCACCAAACTGCTGGCGCGCGACTGCCTCGCCAGCCTGCTGGAGTGGCTGGAGACGGCCTAGACCAGGCTGGCCGGCCCGAACGCGTGGGGCAGCAGGGCGCTGAGCTTGACCCGGTTCACCGCGTCAGGCCCCACGCACAGCACTTCGGGATCGGTCCCGCCCAGCTGCGCGAGTTCGTTGAGCACCTGCCGGCAGCGCCCGCAGGGGGTGATCGGCTCGGCGCCCGGGCCGGTCACCGCGACCTGCACCAACCCGCCGCGTTTGCCGTCCGCCATCGCCCTGCCCACCGCCACGGTCTCGGCACACAGGCCAAGGCCGTAGCTCGCGTTCTCGATATTGGTGCCGGTCACCACGCTGCCGTCGTCGAACAGCAGCGCCGCCCCGACGGGGAAACTGGAATAGGGTGAGTAAGATTGCGCGGCGGCCGTGCGGGCAGCGGCGATGAGTTCGGATTCGGTCATGCCCTGCCCTTAGCCGGCAAATCTCACGGGCGCACCACCACCCAGCGCAGTGCCTCGTCGGCCGCCTCGATGGATAGCGCGGTGTTCGCGGTCCACATCAGCCACGGACGCCCCGCGTAGCTGGGGCGTGCCCACGTGCCGACCACCCACAGGTTCCGCTCGAGCCGCCCGGCAAGGCCATAACGGTCCTCGAATGCCTTCGACACCTGCAGAATGGCGGGACGTCCGGCGTGCGCCTCGATCTGGTTGATCAGCGTCATCAGTTCGCTTTCGACCGCCGCTTCGCGCACCCCGCACTCGTCACCCAGTGCATCGAGCGCGATCGCCGGGGGCAGCAGGTCACGCCCGCGCGGCACCAGCACGACGAAGTTGGCCGACTGTCCATCGGCCATGGCGCAGGGATCGAACCGGTGCACCGCGCCGATTTTCAGCCCCGCCTCGCGCGCGGCAGCCAGATTGGCGGCGAAGCGCGGATCGCTGCCCCGCGCGCCGTTGCTGGCATCAAGATAGACGAACCCCCCGCCGAGCGCCTTCAAGGTGCCGAATCGCACATCGCCGTCGGCGGCGCCGATCTGGGCGCCCTGATCGGGGTACTCACGCGGGTCGGGCGTCCAGTGCTGCAGGCTCCACCAAGCCCACGCTCCTGCCGCCAACAGGCCCAGCAGCAAAGCACCGAGCACGCGCGCGCGCCAGCCGATGCTCTTCTTCCTGCCTGCCACGAATCGCGCCCCTGCCCCGAAACCCTACTTCTCAGCCGCGGATATGGAGCACGCAGATAAGGGTGAACAAGCGGCGTGCGGTGAGGTGATCGGTTTCCACCTTCCCGGCGAGCCGGTCGAGCAACAGGTCGGCGGCATCGTTGTGGATCGCGCGGCGGGCCATGTCGATCGTCTCGATCTCGGCCGCGGTCGCCTTGCGGATCGCCTGGTAATAGCTGTCGCAGATCGCGAAATAATCGCGGATCGGACGGCGAAACCGCGCCAGTCCCAGGATCAGCGTTTCCAGCGGCTCGCCGGATTCGTCGCCAATCGTCAGCGCCAGTCGCCCGTCCTGAACCGCCAGCTTCAAGGCGTAGGGGCCATGGTGCCCCGCCGCCACCGCGCGCAGCGGTTTGAAAGTGTTTTCCTCGATCAGGTCATAGATCGCGACCCGCCGTTCCTGTTCAACGTCCGCGTTGCGCCAGAGGATTGTATCCTCGTCGAGCGTGATCTTGGCGATCCGCCAGGTCTCTTCGTGCGCGGCCATTGTGGCCCGCTTTCGCAGAACCGCGCCCCTGGCGGCAAGCGTTTCCACAGGGCTGTGCGCCGTGGTGATCGCAAAGGCGCTTTGCGCAGGCGCCGCGATGCATCAAGAGGGGCGCATGGCCCAGACCGACCTCCTGATGCGCCCCGCGGCGCCGGCAAATGATTCGTCCTCCGTTCGCGCGCTGCCCGCCAATATCGAGGCGGAGGCCGCGTTCCTGGGCGCCGTGCTGATCGACAACCGCGTGCTGGAGGAACTGCCCACCCCGCTGCGTCCGCAGCACTTCTTCGAACCGGTCCACCAGCGGGTCTACGACCGGATCCTGACGCTGCTCGACCGCAATGCGGTGGTCACCCCGGTGACCCTGAAACCGTATTTCGAGGCTGACGAGGCGCTGAAGGAACTGGGCGGCATCACCTACCTCGCCCGCCTGACCGCGGACGGGCAAGGACTGCTCGCCCCGCGCGAACTGGCCGAGCAGATCTATGACCTGGCGCTGCTGCGCGAACTGGTCAGCGTGGGACGCAACCTGGTCGAAGGCGCGCTCGATACCAGCGACAGCGTCGCCCCGATGGCGCAGATCGAAGCAGCCGAGGCGGCGCTGTTCGAAGTCGCCGAGGGCGCCGCCACCGCGACCGAGGCCGCCAGCTTCGGTTCCGCCACGCGCAAAGCGCTGGGGATGATCGAGAAGGCGATCAATTCCGGCGGCCATGTCTCGGGCAAGACCACCGGCCTCACCTCGATCAACGACAAGGTTGGCGGACTGCACAATTCCGACCTCATCATCCTTGCCGGGCGCCCCGGCATGGGCAAGTCGTCGCTGGCGACCAACATCGCGTTCAATTGTGCCGAGCGGCTGCTGCGCGACCGGCGCGACGGGATCGCCGAAAAGGATTCGGTCGGCGCCGGGGTCGCGCTGTTCAGCCTGGAAATGAGCGCCGACCAGCTCGCCACGCGTATCCTGGCCGAGCAGGCGGAAATCTCGAGCGAGGCGCTGCGCATGGGCAAGCTCAGCCGCGACGAATTCCAGAAGCTGTCGTTCGCCAGCCAGCGCCTGTCCGAGTTGCCACTTTATATCGACGACACGCCCGCGCTGACCATCGCGGCGCTGCGTACCCGTGCGCGCCGGCTGAAGCGCAAGCACGACATTGGCCTGATCATCGTCGACTACCTGCAACTGCTGCAGGGGACCGGGCGGGCGAACGACAACCGGGTCAACGAGATTTCCGAGATCAGCCGGGGTCTCAAGACGCTCGCCAAGGAACTCGACGTGCCGGTGATCGCGCTGTCCCAGCTCAGCCGTGCGGTGGAAAGCCGCGAGGACAAGCGCCCCATCCTGTCCGACCTGCGCGAGTCCGGCTCCATCGAGCAGGACGCCGACATGGTGTGGTTCATCTTCCGCGAAGACTATTACATCGCCGCATCCGAACCCAAGCGGCCCGCCGCGGACGATCCGCAGGAAGTGCACGACGCCCACGAGGCATGGGCCCGCAAGATGGACCCGGTGTTCGGCCTCGCCGAGCTCGTCATCGCCAAGCAGCGTCACGGCTCGACCGGCAAGGTGCGGATGAAGTTCGAAGCCAAGATCACCCGTTTCAGCGACCTGGCCGAGGGCGCAAACAGCTATGGCTACGACTGAGCGGGCGCCTCACAGCCCCAGGTTCAGCCGGCGGCTGACGGTGTAATCGACCACCGCCACCAGGAACCACGAGACATTCCACCGCACGCGGTTGAGCAATCCCGCCCGTGATTTGTGCAGGCTGGGGGTGATCGCGGTCGACGCGGGGATCAGGTGGTCGATGAATTCCGACAATCGATCCGCCATCGCGCGATCCTCGATCCGCAGCATGACCTCCAGGTTGAGGTAGAGGCTGCGCATGTCGAAATTGGCGCTGCCGATGAAGCTCTTGTCGTCGATCACGATCAACTTGGTGTGCAGCTTGGTCGCTTCGAACTCCCAGATTTCGGCCCGGCGCTTCAGCAGGAAATCGTACAGCGAGCGGGTCGCGCCGATGGTCGCGCCGTTGTCGCTTTTCGCGGCCATCACCAGCCTGGCGTGGCCGCGCCGCGCGACCCGGCCGATCGCTCGAAGGGCGCGGTTGGAAGGCGAAAAATAGGCCATCAGCATGTCCAGCCGGTCGGCGTTGTGCAGGTCGCTGCGCACGCATTTCGCCCAGCTCGACAGCCCGCGCGTCGGCCCCCCGATCAGCACCTGCACCGGGCCATGGCCCGGCTGCCAGGCGCGCACCATGCGCCGGATCGCGCGCCAGCTGGCACGCGGGTTCGCCGTCCACGCGTCGAGCTGATCGAACCAGCGCGACAGGTCGCTGACCGCGGAGCCTTCGACCACGATGCCGAGATCGTTCCAGCCGTTGGCGTCCGGAGGCGCGAAATAGCTGTCTTCCACGTTGAAGCCGCCGATCATCGCGGTCCTGCCGTCGACGATGACGATCTTCTGATGATTGCGGATCAGATAGCGTTGCGAGATGCGGGGGGAGAAGCAGCAGAAGCTGCCCCCCGCGTCGCACATGGGTGCGAGGAACTCTTTCCGCGCATCTGCCCCGAACCCGTCGAGTATCAGGTTGACCTTGACCCCTCGCCTGGCGGCGGCCGCCAGGGCATCGCGCACGGCGATCCCGCTCGCATCCTCGGCGAAGATGTAGAAGCACATCCGGATCGTAGTGCACGCGCCTTCGATCAACGCCAGCAGCGCGGCCAGGCGATCCTTGCCGCCCGGGTAGAACACCAGTTTCTGACCCTGCGCTGCGATCTCGAACGGGGGCGGGTCGACATACTCCATCGGCGATGCGCCTAGAGGCATTTTCTTGACTTGGCGACGCCTGGCGGGTAGTTGGCGCGCTTTCCTGCAGACACCTGTTTATTCGGAGTGCCCGATGGCGCGCGTTACCGTCGAAGATTGCGTCGACAAGATTCCCAACCGCTTCGATCTCGTCCTGCTGGCCGCTCAGCGCGCCCGCGAGATTTCCGGCGGCGCCGAACTGACCGTCGACCGCGACCGTGACAAGAACCCGGTCGTCGCCCTGCGCGAAATCGCCGACCAGACCGTGCGTCCGAAAGAACTGCACGAATCGGTCGTCGTCGGCCTGCAGAAGATCCTGCCCGATGACGAGGATGAAGCGGACGAGATTGGCAGCCTCAGCCAGTCGGCCGAAGCGCTGCGGATCACCGCTGCGGCTCCGGTGCGTTCGACCAGCGTCGGCGGCGATTACGACGGCTGATCGCCGACTTTAGGCCAGATGAAACAGGGCCGCCCGCGAGGGCGGCCCTTTTCATATCCGCTACGCGGGCATCCGTTATCTGCCGCGCCCGGTTTCTTCCTGCAGCGCATCGATCCGCTCCGACGCCTCGGCCTTGGTCAGGTCGGTGTCGTAGGCATCGGGATTGTGCGCCTCCTCCGTCAATGTCTTGAGGTAGCTCGCTTGCGCTCCGGTCATCGGTTCGCCGCCGGTGACCCAGTCCGCCGGGTCCTTTTCCGCGTTCGAAACGGGTTCGCTCTTCGGGTGTTCGCTGGGGTGTTGGGCAGTCATCGGTTTGTCTCCTGATACCGGCACAAAACCTTCGAAGTTCTATGTTTGTTCCCGCTAGCCGCGGCGGTTTGCGTGGGGCAAGATGCGCGCATGACGGGGGACATCGAAGGGATCGCCGGCGGCCTCGCCGACATCGGTACCGGCGCGGCGGTCGCCGGCGCGGTCGAGCGCGAACGGGGGGATGCGCCCGACGGCCATACGCACGAAGGTGCCTGCCTCAACTGCGCAACGCCGCTCGTGGGATCGCATTGCCACGCCTGCGGCCAGCGGGCACACGTTCACCGCACGCTGGGCGCGTTCTTCCACGACCTGCTCCACGGAGTCCTGCATTTCGAAGGCAAGACCTGGCGCACCATCCCCATGCTCGCCTGGCAGCCCGGCAAGCTGACGCGCGAGTACATCGACGGCCGGCGCGCCCGCTACGTCAGCCCGATTGCGCTGTTCCTGTTCGTCGTGTTCCTCAGCTTCGCGCTGTTTTCGATGCTGGGCGGGTTCGATCCCGCTGTGTCGAACCTGGGAGAGGCCAAGGCCGTGCAGGCCGAAAACGCCCGGCAGATCGACGAGATCGAGGCGCAGCTCTCCTCGGCCACGGGTGCCGAGCGCGCGGCACTTGAGGAACGTCTGCGGTCGGTCAAGGAGGATCAGCAGGCCATGACGGCGGTCGTCGGGACGGTACAGAGCGACTTCGAAGACGGCTTTACCGAATCGCCCATCCCCAAGGACAGCAAGCTGGCGCGGACGATCGATCACGTCCGCGAAAACCCGCAGCTCGCCATCTACAAGGCGCAGACCAGCGCCTACAAATACAGCTGGATGCTGATCCCGCTGAGCGTGCCGTTCGTGTGGCTGCTGTTTCCCTTCAACCGTCGCTTCAGGGGGTACGACCACACGGTGTTCGTGACCTATTCGATCAGCTTCATGATCGCGCTGGTGGCCGTCGCCAGCCTGCTGTTCTACGTCAACGCCGGCGCGGCCGGAGGCCTGCTGCTGTTCTATGCGCCGTATCACATGTACCGCCAGCTGCGCGGCACCTATGGGGTCAGCCGGGCGGGCGGCATCTGGCGGATGCTGGCGCTGAGCCTGTTCGCGTGGGTGGCGATCGGGCTGTTCGCCGGCATCATCACCTGGATGGCGATGGGGAGCTAGGCCCCGCCGCCTCCCGGCCTGGTCGGAACCGCGCCGGCCACTGCCCTACCCGCTCAGGTATCGCCGCATATCACCCCGGCGGGCGCGTTTGCCGGGAATGTGCGGCGCTGCTACTCGCAGCTGCATTGAACAAAGGGGAACAGCGTGCGCAGACCGGTCGGCAAAGGGGCATGGGTGGCGCTCGCCGCGGTGGTACTGGCGACAGGGACGATCGGCTGGCGGCTCGTGTCCGATCGCAGCGCGAGCCAATCTGCCACACCCGGTGCGAACGACCCGCTGGCCGCGCTGGAGGCGGCCGCCCGCGCCAATCCCGGCGATGCGGCGGGCTGGCAACGGCTGGGGTTGGCCTATTTCGACGCCGGCCGCTTCCCCGATGCGGCCAGAGCCTATGCCAGCGCGACAGGGGCGGCCCCGCGCAACGCAGCGCTGTGGTCGAGCCTGGGCGAAGCTCTGGTGATGGCGAGCGCCAACAGCCCCATGCCGCCGCGCGCGCTGTCCGCGTTCCGCAAGGCGGCGGAGCTCGATCCAAAGGACGCGCGGGCGCGGTACTTCCTGGCGGTGAACCGCGATGTCCGCGGCGACCACCAGGGCGCGATCGACGACTGGCTGGTGCTGCTGGCGGAAACGCCGCCGGGCGCGCCGTGGGAGGCCGATCTCAGGCGGACGATCGAGCAGGTCGGCAAGATCAACGGCATCGCGGTGACTCCGCGCATCGCTGACGCCCTAGCCAGGCGTCCAACCGCCCGCGCTGCGCAACCGGCATCCGGCGCCATTCCGGGACCTGCGCCCGAATAGCCTGACGACGCTGGCGGCATTCCTCCGGGCGGAAGGATGAAGGACTGGCCGCGAGCCGGGAAGACAAGCTGGCAGCCGCCCCCCCAAATTCCGGCGCTAGGTTACGCGCCCTGCGGAGCCTCGCCGCCGAACCGCCGCCCTGACTTGGGGATCGCCGAGCCGCGAACCGGCCTGGTCGTCGGAGCCGCAGGCTTGTCGGGCCGGTCGATCGTTCCCTTGTCCAGCAGGTCGCGGATCTCGTCGCCGGTCAGCGTTTCGTATTCCAGCATCGCCTGGGCCAGCAGATGGAGCTTGTCCTCCTCGCCCTTGAGGATCTCGGTCGCCCGCACGTGCGCGCCCTCGACCAGCGCCTTGATCTCCGCGTCGATCAGCTTGTTGGTCTCGTCGGAGCCCATCGTCCGCTGGCTGCCGCCCATGCCAAGGTAGCCTTCCTGCGTCTGCTCGTACTGCAGCGGGCCCAGCTTATCGCTCATGCCCCACTTGGTGACCATGTTGCGCGCCAGCGAGGTTGCGTACTGGATGTCAGAGCTGGCCCCCGACGACACCTTATCGTGCCCGAAGATGATCTCTTCGGCGACGCGGCCGCCCATGCTGACCGCCAAGTCGGCATGCATCTTGTCGCGGTGGTACGAATAATTGTCGCGTTCGGGCAGGCGCATCACCATGCCCAGCGCCCGGCCACGCGGGATGATAGTCGCCTTGTGGATCGGATCGGATGCGGGCTCGTGCATCGAGACGAGCGCGTGGCCGGCCTCGTGATACGCGGTCATCTTCTTCTCGTCTTCGGTCATCACCATGCTCCGGCGCTCGGAGCCCATCATGACCTTGTCCTTGGCGTCCTCGAATTCCTGCATCGCGACCAGGCGCTTGTTGCGCCGGGCGGCGAGCAGCGCCGCCTCGTTCACCAGGTTGGCGAGATCGGCGCCCGAAAACCCGGGCGTGCCGCGCGCGATGGTGCGCGGGTTGACGTCGGGCGCCAGCGGCACCTTCTTCATGTGGACGGCGAGAATCTTCTCGCGGCCTTCGATATCGGGCACGGGCACCACCACCTGGCGGTCGAACCGGCCCGGGCGCAGCAGCGCGGGGTCGAGCACGTCCGGGCGGTTGGTCGCCGCGATGATGATGATGCCTTCGTTAGCCTCGAACCCGTCCATCTCGACCAGGAGCTGGTTCAGAGTCTGTTCGCGCTCATCGTTCGAGTTGCCGAGGCCGTGTCCGCGATGACGGCCGACGGCGTCGATCTCATCGATGAATACGATGCACGGCGCGTTCTTCTTCGCCTGCTCGAACATGTCGCGCACGCGGCTGGCGCCGACGCCGACGAACATCTCGACGAAATCGGAGCCGGAGATGGTGAAGAAGGGCACGCCCGCCTCACCCGCGATCGCGCGGGCGAGCAGGGTCTTGCCGGTGCCGGGCGAGCCGACCAGCAGCGCGCCCTTGGGGATCTGCCCGCCGAGCTTGGAGAACCGGCCCGGGTCGCGCAGGAATTCGACGATCTCTTCCAGTTCCTCGCGCGCTTCGTCGATGCCGGCGACATCGGCAAAGGTCACGCGGCCCTGCTTTTCGGTCAGCATCTTGGCCTTGGACTTGCCGAAGCCCATCGCGCCGCCCGCGCCGCCGCCCTTCTGCACCTGGCGCAGCGCGAAGAACGCGATGCCAAGGATCAGAATGAACGGGAGCGACTGGACCAGCAGGTACAGCAGGACGTTTGGCTGATCGGCTTCCTTGCCTGAGTAAGACACGCCGCTGCTGTCGAGCAGCCGGGGAAGCTCGGTATCGCCCGTGATCGGCACGGTGGAGAACGTTTCGCCGTTCTTCATCGTGCCAGTGATCTTTTCGGGCGCGATCGACACGTCCTTGACCGTTCCGGCCACCACGCGCTCGCGGAACTCGGAATAGCGGATCGCCTGTCCGGGCGCTTGCGCAGCCTGGCCGAACATCGACACGACGAGCAGCAGGGCAAGGAAGATACCGCCCCACACCATCAGGCTCTTGATCCACGGATTGGGGCCGCCGGGGCCTCCCTGGCCTGAGCCTTGCGGGTCCTTGTCGTCGTTCATCGGATGCGCCGTCCTTTCGCTAGGGAATGTAAGCGCGCCCGGGTGAATGGCAAGCTAACCCCCGGCCGGAAATGAACGACCATTTTCGCGGCACAGCGCGGTGCAGCTGGCTTGCCTCAGCGATCGATCCTGATGCGGTAGTCGTCGCGCAAGGCCCGGTAGCTCTCATCCTGCTGCCGCCGGCCCATCGCGGCGCGCCAGTCGTCCTCCACGCGAGACCGGATCGCGGCGAGCGGCGGAATGACGCCGGGCTGCTTCGCGGTCAGCCGCACGAGGTGCCAGCCAAGCGCACCTTCGACCGGCCCGTGCCACGCGTCGCCAGGCGCCAGGCCTTCCAGAGCGTGCGCGAATTCCTGGTCCAGCTCGTCGCTGACCGTCTGGCGGCTGGCGCCGTTGAAGTGCGCCGGCAGCGAAATCGCATCACCCACCCTGGTCCAGTTCGCTCCGCCCTCGAGCAGGGTCCGGGCCACCACCGCTCGGCTGCGGCTCGTGAAATAGAGCTGATCGAAGGTCAGCTTCATCTCCTGCGCAAACCGATCGGGGTGGGCCTGCAGCCATCCGTTCAAGGTGGCATCGTCGATCGTGCCGGTCCCGGCGGCACTGGCGGCGATCGCATCCATCTTCTGCGCCAGCCGCTTGCGCATCACCGGATCGCCTTTGTCGAGGCCGCGCCGGAGCGCCTCGCGGTAGAGCACTTCCTCGCGCACCCGGCGACTGATGAGCGTATCGAGTTCAGCCTGCGTGGGCGGCCGCCCGGTGACGTCGGCGAACTCGCGCGACAACTGCGCCTGGTCGCTGCGCGTCAGGTGAATGGAACGGCTTGAGTGATCGCCGGGAGCCGCCCGCCAAGACCTGGCGGCCAAGATGGCCGCGCCCGCTAGCAACACCAGCACCAACACCAGCAACGGGAGGCGCCACCTGCGGAGCTGATTGGTCCATTCCGACGTGGAATCAGTCATGTCGGCGAGGGATAATCATGAGCCTGCGCCGCTGCATCCGTCATCGCTCGGTGGGGTTCTGTCGCTCACGCGAGATCGGTCAACCGGAACGGGTGAGCGGCTGCGCGATCAAGGCGCGCCCGCCGCCGAATGCGATGTCCGACAACCGCTCCGCCATACCGCAGCCGCCCGGCTCGACCGCCTGTTCGGCCAGCGTGACAGGGGCATCGACCGGGATCACCAGCAACGGCCCGCCGGCATAGCGCGCCGCGGTGGCCGCGTCAGGCTCTCCATCGATCCGGTCCAGCCGGAAATGCGGTCCGTCAGCCAGCGTCACGTCGCCCCGATCGGGCACGTGCCGCCGCAGCTTCGGATCGTGCGGCCCGCCCTCGGCAACCGCGATGCCATTGTCGAGGTGCAGTTCGCGCGGGCGGCCATAGTCGTACAGCCGATAGGTGATGTCGGAATTCTGCTGCACTTCGATCAGCGACAGTCCGGCGCCGATCGCATGCACGGTGTTGGCGGGCAGGTAGACGAAGTCGCCAGGTCCAACCTCGTGCCACGCGAGGAGTTGTTCGATCGATCCGTCCAGCGCGGCGGCGCGCATTTTTTCAGGCGAGACCGATTCGGTGAAGCCGATCGCCAGCTTCGCGCCCGGTTCGGCGGTCAGGACCAGCCAGCATTCCTCCTTGCCGCGGCTCCCGGCGGGGGCCTGCGCATCGGACGGGTGCACCTGCACCGACAGGTTTTCGCTGGTGAACAGGTATTTCACCAGCAGTTCTGGCAGTTCGGGCGGTGGCTCGAACCAAATCTCCCCGATCCGTTTCCCGTGGGGCGCGCTGAACGGCGGCGGGAGCGTGTCCTGGCCCCACGGCTTCTCGACCGATTTGGTGGACAGCACCCGGCTCATTGGTTGGCCGCCCCGGTCAGCTTGCCGACGAGTTGCGCTCCGGCGGCGCTGGTGACGAGAACCTCGTCCCCGTCCACCACCACGATGATGCCTTCCAGCCCGATCACCGACACCCGCGGTCCGTCCGTTTCCACCAGTACGTTACGGCACTCGACCAGTTCGACGGGCCCATGCACCCGGTTGCCCGCATCGTCGCTGGGACGCGCATCGCGCAAGGCTTCCCAGTTGCCGATGTCGGACCAGCCCATGTCTGCCGGCACGACCGCTGCGCGCGCGGTGTTTTCCATGACGGCGTAATCGACCGATTCGCCCTCTATGCCGGCAAAGGCGTCCGACGCCGGATGAAACTCCTGCCCCTGGTACCGCCCCCCGGCGACCGCGCGGCGCACCGCTTCGGCCATGGCGGGCCGATGCTGCTCCAACTCGTCCATGAAGGCGCCTGCACGAAACGCGAAGATGCCGCCATTCCATGCGTAATTGCCTTCGGTCAGGAAGCGCTCGGCCGTTTCGCGATCCGGCTTTTCGACGAAACGGTCGACCTTGTGACCGCCCTCCATCGCATCGCCCAGGCGGATGTAGCCGTAGCCGGTCTCCGCGCGGTCGGGAGCGATGCCCAGCGCTACCATCCAGTCGTCCGCCGCCAGCCGGGCCGCTGCGCGCGCGGCGGCGGTGAAGCTGGCGATGTCGGCGATGTGGTGGTCGCTGGGGCAGACCAGCAGGATCGCATCGTCAGGCAGCAGCGCCGCAGCGAGCGCAATCGCGGGCGCGGTGTTCTTCGCCGCCGGTTCGACGATCACCGTCGCCTCGGCCGGCGCCTGCTCGGCCAGGTGGCACAAGTGCCCCTGGCCCGCCACGATCACAGTTTCGGCGAAGTCGCTGGCGCCGTGCCACCGGTCGAGCGTTGCCTCGAGCAGGGTGCGCTCCCCCACCAGCGGGAGGAACGGCTTGGGCTTGGCCTTGCGGCTGCGCGGCCACAGGCGCGTGCCGCTGCCGCCGCACAGGATGACGGGATGAATAAGAGCGGTGTTCATGATCACCCTCTTAACATTTGATCAGACCATAAGTTGCAGCAGTTCGTCGATTTCGACTGATGCGAACCCCACGGAGCTGTCGGAGATGCCGTAGGGCACGAACAGGCGCGAACCCGTGCGCAGCGCGCCGCACGTATAGACCACGTTCGGGACATAGCCCGACCGGTCGGCGTTCTCGGCGCTCAGCACCGGTTCGGCGGTGCGACCGATCACCTTTGATGGATCATCGAGGTCCAGCAGCGCCGCGCCAACGGTGTACTTGCGCATCGCGCCAACCCCGTGCGTGAACAGCAGCCAGCCGGCATCGGTCTTGATCGGACTGCCGCAATTGCCGATCTGGATGAATTCCCACGGGTACTTGGGCTCCATCAGCAGGACGCCTTCGGTGTCCCACCGGTCGATCCGGCGCGAGCGAAGCAGGAACAGGTTCTTGCCGTCCTGCCGCCCGACCATGGCATATTGGCCGCCGACCTTTTCCGGGAACAGCGCCATGCCCTTGTTTCGTCCGGCGCGGCCCTGGATCGGTTCGAGCAGGAAACGGCGGAAGTCGGTCGTCCGCATCAGCTCGGACCGGATCGTGCTGCCCGAATAGGCGGTGTAGGTGCCGATCCATTCGAACTCGCCGCCGCCGTGGTCGAACCGCGTCAACCGCAGATCCTCCAGCCCCCCGCGCTGCTGCTCGGTGATCGGGAAGATGACCGTGTTCGACAGCGAGCTTTCCTGGTGGCGGTGCACCGTCACGCCCCGGTCGGCGTCATAAAGCGTGGAATCGTCCAGCTCGACCGACGTGGCGAACGCACTCTGCGGCCACAGTTCGAAATGACCGTCGGGGTGCGCGATGCCTTCGCGAAACACGATGGAGCTGATGTGCCCTTCCCCCACCGCGCGCAGGGACATGACGAAGCGCACCGCGCCATCCTCGCAGCCCGACTGATCGGGGTGCGGGACGATCGACGGGTTCATCAGGGCGGCCGCCGAATACGTGTATTCGTGACAGAAATACGCCCCGATCAGCTTGCGGCGAACCGGCGAGAAATCGCACTCGTGAATGCCGAGATTGGTCGCCAGCTCGCGCCACCGCGTCTCGAAGATCGTCTCGGTCTGCCAATGCCGTTCTTTGAAGTCCGACAGGACCTTGCGATATTCGCGGCGCACCTGCGCCTCGCTTAGCGCGGCGACGTCATTGACCAGCTTCTGCGCGCGGTTGCCCGGCGCGCCGGCGGCCTGCCATCCCAGGTGAAACGGACGCAGCACGACCCGTGACGGGTCGGCGTGAAGCCGTTGTTCAAGAATATGCAAGGGGCCGTGGACCGTCCTCTGCTCGATAGTCAACGCGATCCCCCGCCGTTCGCGGCTTCGAATCGCCCGCGCTGTCCGGCGCGAGCGCTAGCATGGAATAGTGCCCCAGTTGAAACGCGAGGATTGATTCCGCACCACAATTTATGTTTGCTCCGCGCGGGGTCAGCCCGTCCCGGCAGCGGCCGGTCGCCATGTCGGCCAGCACCACACCGCGATCGTTGGCCCCGAAGAACCAGCGCCATGCCGCCGAACCATGGGTCCGCCAGCGCTGTTCGCCGGTTGCGCGCCACGCCGCCAGCGACGCGTCGATCGCGGCTTGCGCCTCCAGCGGCTGCTGATCGAACGGGAGCTGCGCGTATGGCCGGCCGAACGTCTCCGAGCCGATGGCCCGGAAGTGCCCGTCCGACGCGGTCTGGCGTTCCGCGATCCAGGCGAGGGTCTCGATCCCGCAGGCGGTCCATTCGGGGCGGCCAAGCACCTCGCCAGCCTCGATCAGCGCCTGCGACAGGCGCGGATTGTCGTATCCCAGCACCGCTTCGAACCACGCCCAATCGGGCCGCCGCGCGCCACCGAGCAACCGTTCCAGCAGCGATGCGCCCTGCTCCAACGCCTCAAGCGACGCCGCGTGACCGGGCCGGGCGCGCAGCATCGCCGCCGCGCCGAGCATGATGAACGCCACCGTGCGGGGGCTTTCAAACCGCGCGAGGCACGGCAGCGCGGTGTCATACAGATCGGACGCCCACCGCTGGATGTCGGGATCATTGCTGTCCTCGACCGTCCGGCCGAGCGTCCACATCGCGCGGCCGTTGGAATCCTCCGACCCCAGATCCTCGCACCAGCTGCGGTCGAAGCGCATGAAGTTGCGGAAGGCCCGCTTGTCGGGATTCCACGCGTCCTGGATGAACGCGGCGTAGATCATCGCCAGCGACTGCCGTTCCTGCGGGTCGATGCCCTGCGCCTGGTTGATCAGCAACAGCGCGCGGACGTTGTCGTCCAGGCAGTACCCATGCCGCCGATCGGGCACGATGCCGATCGAATGCTGAAACATGCCCGTCCCATCGGTCATCGTGCGGACGCCGTGGAACGACGGCCGCGCACGCGGTGCATTTCGCGCAGGGGTCGCCACCGCCCGCTCGATCAGCGCGGCAGAGGCGGCGGCGAAGCGCGGCCAGATGGTCTCGCGACCGCGGGCATAAGCGCGCGCCTTCAGGGCGGCGAGTTCGTAAGGATCGTCGAGCAGGCCAATGACCGCATCGGCGATCGCCTTCGCCGAACGCGGTTCGATCAGCACGCCCACCCCATCCGCCAGCAGCTCGCGCGCATGGACATAAGGGGTCGAGACGACCGCCTTGCCCAGCGCGACCGCATAGCTCAGCGTGCCGCTGGTCGACTGCTGCATGCCGGGATAGGGGGTCAGGTAGATGTCGCACGCCTCGAGCTGGTCGAGGAGGTCGGGCGTATCGACGAACGTTTCCGACCATTCGATCGCGTGCGCCACGCCCAGCCGTTCGGCGAGCGCCTTCAGCCCTTCGCGATAGCTTTCACCGTCGCGGGCCACCAGATTGGGGTGGGTCGCGCCGACGATGCGATAGAGCACGTTCGGATGCCGAGCGAGGATGTCCGGCAGCGCCTCGATGACCGATTCCACGCCCTTGCTCGGTCCAAGCAGGCCGAAGGTGGTCAGGACCGTGCGCCCGGCCAGTCCGCGCCGGGCCTTGAACTCGTCCTCGCGCCCAAACGGGCGATCGGGCGCGCCATGCTCGATCACTTCGATCAGGTCGGCTGAGACGGCATAGAGTTCGACCAGCAGGTCGCGCGAGCGCTGCGACATGACCATGATCCGGGATGCGCGCCCGACAAGGTGCTCCATGATGCGCCGCTGGCGTTCGGACGGTTCGGTCAGCACGGTGTGGAACGTGACGATCAGCGGCGCCGCGACCCGGTCCACGAAACCGCAGACCATCTCGCCATCGGGTCCGCCGAAGATGCCGTATTCGTGTTGCAGCCAGACCGCGTCGGCTCCGGTGGCGTCGATCGCCTGCGCGGCGCGGGCATAATCTTCCGGCTCGTCGCGCGCGATCGCCCCGGCAATCGGGCCGTAGGACAGCGGCGCGTCACGGTCTTCGAGTGCCCACACGTCCACGCTCACTTCGGGGCGGAAGCGGGCCAGTTGCTCGGTCACGTCAGCGGTAAAGGTCGCGATCCCGCATTTGCGCGGCGGGAAATTGCCGACCAGCGCAACGCGGCGCGGGGCGCGCGGGGATCGGAATGCGACCAGTTCTGTCTCGGCGCTCTCGGCACCCATGGGGAAGAGAGCGTTGGCGCGGCGTGCGTCCATACGGCGTGACGACTCCCTTGAGATTGGAAACTGACAAATGCCTGAATGAACGACGCGCGCGATGGTTCCATTGCGCTGCACCATTTGCGAGCGACCGGGAGCAAGAACCGCGCTGCAATGCTGCGTCTGCGAACAGTCAGAACCAGCGCTGTCGCCAGTAGAAGTCCGCCGCTACCGGATTGCCTGACGCGTCCGTCGCCGGGCGGAAGCGCAACCGCTGCTCGACCAGTCGGCAGGTGATCGCGTCTGCTTCCGGATCCGGGCTTGGCTTGTAGACGCTGCATCCTGATGCGCGTCCGTCGATCCCCACCGTCACCTTGACCACGACTTCGGACCCGATGCGTGCCTGCCGCCCGCCGGCCGGACGGGGGTAGTCGCGCGCGTTGTTGATCGCGCCACCGATCCATTCGGGCTTGGTCGCGATCCCGCCGCCCTGGCCCGTGCCGCCAGCGCCGCTCCCGGTCCCGGTGCCGGTGCCGCCCGCCCCCGTCCCGGTCCCGGCATCGCGCGCGCCCGAGCTGTTGTCGGTGCCGGTTGAGCTGGCCCGGGGCGCCGGGGGAGCCGGCTTGACGGTGACGGCGGGCACGGGCGCCACGACCGGGCGGGGGACCGCTTTGCGCCCTTCTTCCCCCGCAGCCCCGCTGTCGGGTTCCGGTTCCGGGGGCGGGGGCTCGTACTGTTTGGTCTCGACCGTGACGGTCACGGCGGACAGCACGGCCCGCTCCACCGAAGCGGTCTGCTGCGGGGCGAACGCGCGCGCGAGCGCATAGATCGCCAGCAGGTGCAGCATCACGATCGCTGCCAGCGCAGCCGGCCGCGGCCGGCGCGGCATGGTGGAAAAGGAAGCCTCCGTCGCCATTCCGTGATGAAACGACAAGTGCGGCAGGGGCGTTCCGCCAGCACCGCCCCCCGCACACGAAAACGGCGGCGCTCCCGCAGAAGGAGCGCCGCCGCTGTTCAAGTCAAAGCCGACCGGATCAGAAGTCGTAGCTGATGCCGACCTTCAGGCGCCACACCGACGACGACACGTTGATGCCGTTGTCGTCATCGAACGGCACCACTCCGGTGGTCGCGTTCGCCGTGATGGTGTTCGCATTGGCGAAGATATAGCGCCCCTGCGAATCCACACCGGTGACCTGCGCGATGTCCTGACGGCCTGCGAAGTCCCGGCGCCGCTGGATGTTCCAGTCATTGTCGAGGAAGTTCAGGAAGTTGTCCATCGTGGCGTAGAGCTTGATGCTGTCCTCGCGACCGAAGAAGCGGCCCGGTCCGGGGATCTCCTGCGAGAACGACAGGTCGAGGTCGTAGTACCAGTCGTTGGAGCAGGTGTTCCGCTCGATCGACTGGCCGAGGTAATCCCGCGCGCACTTCAGACCGCTGGCGAAATCAGCCACCCGCTGCGCCACGCCCGCCGTCGAGAGCGGCGACACGTTCGGGTCGCTCGCGCCGGTCGGGATGTACAGCAGCGCGTTGTCCGCACCCGATGCCGAATCGTTGAACACACCGCTGCCCGTGAAGGTCAGGCTGTACGGACGGCCCGAACGCGCCACGAAGGTAAGGCCCAGCCGGGTCGACAGGTCGCTGAAGAACTGCTCCTCGAAGCTCGTCGACAACGAGATGTTGTGCTTGCTCGAGAAGAAGCCGCGCGATGCGGCCGGGTTCTGGCGATCGAACGCTGCGGACAGGTCGTAGTTCGACGTTGCGGTCGAGTTGTACATGTTCCGCCGGTCCTGCGCGGCCGAGAAGGCATAACCCAAGCTGAAGAACGTGGAGCCGCCGTCGGTGAACACACCGCCGTCGAAGTTCTTCGAGAGGATCGCCGAGGCATTGTGGCTGTTGAACGCGCCTGCGTTGGTCAGCATCAGCTCGTCCTCACGCGCCGTAGTGACGCAAGCGGCGGTGACGCCGGTGAAGATCGGCGTCGGCGTGATGTCGGTCAGCTTCGCATTGCAACCGGCCCGCAGCGGATCGATCGTGACGTAGATCGGGCGACCGTCGATCGTGAACCCGTTCAGGCCCGCACCCAGGTTCGGCGTCTGGCTGAGATCGACGACCGTGTACGGATCGCGCGTACGGCTGAAGATGTAATCGAGGTTGAGATTCCATCCGCTGAAGAAGCCGCTGGGCGCGAAGTTCAGCTCCGAAGCGAAGCCGACGTTGGCGCGCAGCACGCTGGGCGTCTTGATGTCGGGATCGATCGACTGCGTGAACCCCTGGCCGGCGGATGCCGTTGCGATCGCAGCGTTGCGGAAGCAGGTGGGTACCCCGGTGAACGTGCCGTTGGTGACGACATCGATCTGCCCGGTCGGGCAACCGGCAGCCTGCGTGCTGGCCAGAGCGAAGGCGCTGCCATCGTTCTGGAACGCGTTGCCGAACCACACGAGCGGGTCGCCGCCCGAGAAAATGCCCACGCCGGCACGGAACTGGCTGCGCGAGAACACGGCGAAGTCATCCGCGTCATAAGTGAACGCGACGCGCGGCATGATGATCGGGTCGAGATCGCTGAACCCGGCATTGTTGTTGATGCCGTAACGCGACACGAACACCGGGTTCCGTTCCGGGCGGCCGCCGTCATACCATTCCAGCCGCACGCCGGCCGTCACCGCAAGGGCGTCGGTCGCCTGCCACTCGTCCTGGAGGAAGGCCGAATAGATCGTCCGCTTGAACTCGGCACCTGCGTCGGTGACGTTGCCGGTGGCCGAAACGTTGCCGAACGCGCCTTCGGTGTTCCCGTTGACGATGTTGATCGGCGTGGTGCTGGTCGAGTTGTTGCCCAGACCCGGCGACAGCAAACCGGCGCGCAGGTCGTTGATGTTACGGAAAACCAGCGTTCCGGTCGCGTTCGCCACGAACAGGTTGAACAGGTCCGCCCGGTTCGCTTCCATGCCCAGCTTGATCTGATGCGCGCCGGCATCGAGGCGGAGGACGCCGCGGTACTGCTCGATCGTGGTCTGCAGGTCGTTCGCGGAACGGTTGCTGCCGGGGCCGGCAAGGACCGCGCCGTCCGGCGTGGTTCCGGTGTTGTCGATGCCGACGATGATGCGCGGGATCGGATTGTCCGACTGCGCTTCGCCGCCGCCGATCGGATCCTGCAGATCCTGCACTTCCGAACGCGAGTAACGGAATTCGCTGGAGAGGACGTCGCTCCACTGCGAGAACAGGCGCGCCGAATAGTAGTTCGACTTGGTGCCGCTCAGGTAGAACGTGTTCTGGCCGACGACTTGCGGCGAGGACTGGCCGGTGAACAGATCGTCGGCGCGAGTCGTCGATTCCTCAAGGCGCTGATACGTCGCTTCGAGGCGGTGATCGTCGTTGATCTGAAGATCGCCGCGGAGGAACCAGCGCTCGTTGCTGAAGGGACGGTTGTAGACCAGCGGGCCGGTGTCGATGCCGTAGACATCGCGGATGACCTGCGAGATTTCGTCGAACTGCGCCTTGGTGACGCCCGCCAGTTCGTTGGCGAAGCCAGCACCAGCCGGACCGTCATCCTGCGACTGGCCGGCCGTCTGCTTCTCGTAAGCACCGAACACGAACAGGCGGTCGCGGATCACCGGCCCGCCAAGATAGACGCCATAGCGCTTCTCAGGCTCGATCGGCGCGACCGGCAGACCATCGGCGATCACGTCGCCGCGCAGGTCGCTGTTCGAATATTCGAAGAAACCACCGAACTGGTAGTCGTTGGTGCCCGACTTGGTGACCACGTTGATCGCGCAGCCCGTGAAGTTGCCGTAATCGACATCGAACGGCGCGAACTGCACCTGCGTCTCGCGGATCGCGTCGTACGGCACGGGGGTCGACGAACGGGACGAGAAGCCCGTGTCGTTCAGGCCGTAGACGTCGCCCTGGCTGATGCCGTCGACGGTGAAGGCGTTGCCGCGGTCGTTGCCGCCGAGGCAGGAAATGCGATCGACGCCCGAACCGCCATCGTCACGGTCGAGGCTGACGCGCGGGTCGATGCGGATGATGTCGCGCACGTCGCGGTTGAAGCTGGGAGCGTTCTCCAGCACTTCGGCGGTGAAGCTGGTGCCCGGGCCGACGGCGAGCTGGGTGACCCGCACCCGGCTGCCGCTGACGACGATTTCGCCGCCGCCGCTCGACAGGGCGAAGGTCAGCGCGGTGTTGCCCTGCAGGCTGGTCTGGATGTCGCTGACCGACTGGCCTTCGAACCCGCCGACGTTGGCCGAAACCGTGTACGGACCGCCCGTGACCAGGCCGGAGGCGACGAAGCGGCCGTCGGCGCCCGTGGTGATCGTGCGGGTCGCGCCGGTGCGGGTGTCGGTGATGGTGACCGTGGCGCCGGCCAGCGGGTTGCCGTCCGCGTCAGTGACGGTGCCCTCGATGCCCGAGGTGATCTGCTGAGCGAATGCCGGGGCGGGCAAGACGGCTGCGGCGGACAGGCTGACGACGCTGGCGGCCAGCAGGTACTTGAGCTTCATGGAATACGATCCCTTGCATTCGCTGAGAAGAGGAGAAGGAGGCGCGCGCCCCCTAGGAGGTTCCGCCGACCGCCAAAAGGTGTCTTCTGTTACCAGTTCGTGACAGTGTGGCGGAAGTTATCCACCACACCCCGATCGCTCGCTCAAACCCTTGTGAAAACGAGACTTTTTACGTGTTGCTGCGATGCAACAAGCATCCAAAAAGTGCCTCGGGCGCGGGAACCTGTTCACGGGCCGGGTTTTCGCGCGGCGAATCAGGCGAGGTTGATCTCGCGCAGCCGCTGCTGGAGGAACTCGTGGCTCGAGATCGGCGCCGGGTGATCGTCGGGCCGCGCCGGATCGATGCAGCTGTCCAGCGTCTCGATCGTGAAATCGGGGCGGAAGTGGAGGAAGAACGGCATCGAGTAGCGCGACCGGTAGGCCGCCTCTCCGCGCGGGTTCACCACCCGGTGCTGGGTCGAGCGCAGCCGGTGGTTGGTCAGCCGGTCGAGCATGTCGCCGATGTTCACCACCAGCGCGCCCGGCGGGGTGTCGACCGCTTGCCACTCGCCCTTGGCGTTGAGCAGTTCGAGCCCGGCCTCCTCCGCACCCAGCAGCAGGGTGATCGTATTGATGTCGCCGTGGGCGGCCGCGCGAATTGCGCCTTCGGCGTGCGGGCCATCGAGCGGCGGGTAGTGCAGCAGCCGCATCACCGAATTGCCGTCCTCCACCGTCGGCTTGAAGTAGCCGCGGTCGAGCCCCAGGTGCAGCGCGATCGCTTCCAGCACCCGCTCACCCGCCTGTTCGAACGCGGCGTAAAGCTGCGTGAAGGTCTCGCGGAACCCCTCGACCTCGTTCGGCCAGACGTTGGGCGCCATGTACTGCGCGAGTGGATGGTCCTGCGGCAATTCGCGGCCGACATGCCAGAACTCCTTGAGGTCGTGAACTTCGGCATCCTTGGCCCGCTCGACCCCGAACGGGGTATAGCCGCGCGCGCCGCCGCCGCCTTCGACCTTGTAGCCCTTCTTCACGTCCTCCGGCAGCGCGAAGAACGCTTTCGAGAGTTCCTCCGCCCGGGCGATCAGGTCGGCGGGGATGCCGTGATCGCGGATCACCGCGAACCCGTATTCGCGGAAAGAACGGCCCAGTTCGTCCGCCACCTCATTGAGCGGGCGGGCGATGGAAACAGAAGCAATCTCAGACATGGGGAAGGCGTCTCTTAGTAGGGGAGGAACAGGCCGGCGAGCGCGGCGCTCATCAGGTTGGACAGCGACCCGGCGGCCAGCGCCTTGAGCCCCAGCCGGGCGATCACGGGCCGCTGGTTGGGCGCGAGGCCGCCAGTCACCGCCATCTGGATCGCGATCGAGGAGAAGTTGGCGAACCCGCACAGCGCGAACGTCACGATCGCGCGGCTGCGATCGGACAGCACGCCGGCGTCCATCTGGCCCAGGTCGATGAAGGCGACGAATTCGTTGAGCACGATCTTGGTGCCGAACAGTCCGCCGGCGACCGGCGCCTGGTCCCACGGCACGCCGATCAGGAACATGACCGGGGCGAACAGCGCGCCCAGCCCCGCCTGGAAGCTCCAGTTGTCGAACCCGAACAGCGATCCGACCCAGCCGAGCACCCCATTGGCGAGCGCCACCAGCGCCACGAACGCCAGCACCATCGCGCCGACCGCGACCGCCAGCTTGACGCCGGTCTGCGCCCCTTGCGCGGCGGCCTCGATCACGTTGGCGGGCTTCTGCCCCTCCTCGAAGGTTTCGGCGAGCTCGACCTCGTGCGGCTTGCCGCCCTCGACCAGCGCGGCGGGCCCTTCGGCGCTGATCCGCGCATCGGGCAGCTCGATCCGGCCTTCGGCTTCGGGCGCCGGGTCGGCGGGATCGGGCATCATGATCTTGGCCATCAGGATGCCGCCCGGGGCCGACATGAACGCGGCGGCGAGCAGGAACGGCAGGTATTCCTCGCCCAGCAGGCCGGCGTAGGCCGCCAGGATGGTGCCCGCCACGCCCGCCATGCCGACGGTCATCAGCGTGAACAGCGCAGCCGGCGTCAGCGCCGCGAGATAGGGCCGCACCACCAGCGGGCTTTCACTCTGGCCGACAAAGATGTTCGCCGCGGCGCCGAGCGATTCCACCCGGCTGATCCCGGTCACCCAGCCAAGCGCCCCGCCCACCCAGCGCACCACCTGCTGCATGATCCGCAAGTGATAGAGGATGGACACCAGCGCGGCGAAGAACACGATCACCGGCAACGCGCCGAGCGCAAAGGTATTCGCCAGCGGGTTGTCGCGCCCGAACAGGAACGCAGTGCCTTCGTTGGCATAGCTCAGCAGCGCGGCGACACCGTTCGCCATGCCCTGGATGCCGGCCACGCCCCACGGCGTGCGCAGGACGATGAAGGCGATGGCCGCCTGCAACAGGAACGCCGCGCCCACGATCCGCAGGCGGATCCGCCGCTTGGCGTTGGACAGGACAAAGGCGATCGCCAGGATTGCGACAATCCCGATCAGGCTGGTGAGGACAGGAGGCATCGAAGTTCGCGTTAGCGGCAAGCGGTTGACTAGGAAACCGGATTCAAGCGCGCGCCTTGACGCTTGGCAAATCGTCACTCTGCATTGAAGCTCGGACGTCTGCGGCCCCGGAGCGCGAAGCAGAGTGAAACGGTGGCCCGAGGCTGGCTTTGTCGGAACGCGAGTTGGCGCGGACGGTTGATTGACACCCACCTTTCACAGGAGACCCCCATGCGTCTGCTCACCGCCGCCAGCTTGCCTCTTTTCGTTTGCGCGCTTGCCGCGTGCGGGTCCGACGCGGATCGCCAGGCAGACGCCACGGAGGACCGGATTGAGCAGCAGGCAGAGGCCAGCGCTGCCGCGTCGGGCGATGCGGTGGCCGCCCTCGGTCTGACCGAAAGGCAGCTTCTCGATGCAGACCTCGTCACCGCGGACGGCACGGAGCTGGGCGATGTCGAGCAAGTGCGGCGGGGAGCAGGCGGAGCCGTCGAAGGGCTGCTGGTTGAAATCGAGGACAGCAATCCGGACCGATATGTCGTGGTGCCTTTGACGGGCCTTACGACCCGCGTAGCTGGCGCTGACAAGGACCTTCAGACAAAGATGACGGCTGCCCAGATCGGTGCTTTGCCTGATGCGCAACTGGGTGCGGAAACGTCGACGACGGCAACGGGGCCCGCAAACTAACCCCAACGCGGCCACGCTCGTGTCGGGGTCGGCCGCCGCCCGCCCGCTTCCGGGCTCCAGCGGCCGTAAACCCACAAGCCCGCTTTTCTTTTCGCCGGCCCGGTGCCAATCGTCCCCCGCATGACCGAACCCGCCACCACCGCGCCCGCCATTCCCCGCCCGCTGTTCGTCTATGCGCTGCTCTACGGCGGAATGACGGTGCTTGCCGGGGTGCTCGGCAACAAGCAGGTCGCGCTGGGGCCGCTCGCGGTCGAGGCGGGGATCTTTGCGTTCCTGATGCTGGTGGTGCTGTCGAGCACGGTGGCGCAGCTTTATGGCCGCAAGACCGCCGACCGGATGGTGTTCTGGGGCTTCCTGCCGCTGGCGCTGTCGGTCGCGCTTATCTTCCTGGTGCTGCAGATTCCCGCGTCGGCCGACATGCCCGCCGACCGGCAGGCGGCGTTCTCGCTGATGATGGGCAGCACGCCCCGGATCATGGCCGCCGGCCCGGTGGCGTACGGGGTGTCGCTGTTCCTCAACGTGTGGCTGTTTTCGGCCCTGCGCGGAAAGGAATCGGAAGGCGACGGTGCGGGCAGCGGCCTGGGCATGATGGTGCGCGGCGGGATCGCCTCGGCCCTGAGCCAGGTGGTCGATACGCTGATCTTCATCAGCCTGGCGTTCTATGGCGAATTTCCCATCGGCGACCTGCTGGTGGGTCAGATGCTGGCCAAGGTGGTGCTGTCGATCGTGCTGGTCCCCCCGCTGATCGCGCTGTGCGTCACGCTGGCGCGGCGGCTCGACCGCGCCTGATTGCCTGAAGTGGCCGGGACGATGACCGCGCCGATCCCGTTCGACGCGGCGCTGGCGCTGATCGGGCAGGCCACGCCGCTGGGGTCGGAGACCGTGCTGCTGGCCGGCGCCGCCGGCCGCACACTTGCCGCAGACGTCATCGCGAAGGCCCCCTCACCCCGCACCGCGGTCTCCACCATGGATGGCTACGCGATGGTCGATGCCGCGACAGCGCCCGGTGAGTGGCTCCAGGTAGTCGGCGAATCGCGCCCCGGAGCGGGTTGGCCGGGGGCGGTCGGCCCGGGCCAGGCGGCGCGGATCCTCACCGGCGCGGCGGTGCCGGAAGGCGCGACGCGGGTGATCATCCAGGAACATGCGGAGCGCGACGGAGACCGCGTGCGCTTCACCCCCGGCTACGGTCCCGCGACTTATATCCGCGCCGCCGCCGGCGACTTTGCCGCCGGAGACGTGCTGGTGCCCGCGGGCACCCGCCTTACCCCGCGCGGACTGGTGGCGGCCGCGGCAGCCGACTGCGGCGAGGTGACGGTGGCCCGCCGGCCCAGGGTGGCGATCCTTGCGACCGGCGATGAACTCGCCCGTCCGGGCCAGGCGAGCGAGCGGCCCGAAGCGATCCCCGACACGATCAGCTTTGCCGTTGCCGCGTTGGCGCAGCAGGCGGGCGCGGATCTGGTCGCGATGGACCTGTGCGCCGACGAGCCGCGCCGGCTGGAGAAGCTCGCCGGCGAATTGCTGGACATCGCCGACGTGGTGGTGATCACCGGCGGCGCCTCAGTAGGCGAGCGGGACTTCGCCAAGGCGAGCTTCGCCGCGCACGGGCTGGAACTCGCGTTCGAGAAAGTGGCGATCAAGCCCGGAAAACCGGTGTGGTTTGGCCGCGCGGGGGATGCGCTCGTGCTCGGGCTGCCGGGCAACCCGACTTCGGCGATGGTGACGGCGGCGCTGTTCCTGCGTCCGCTGCTGGCGCGGCTGCAGGGCGCGGACGACGCGCACCGCTGGCGCACCCTGCCGCTGGCAGCACCCCTGCCCGCGACCGACGAGCGCGAGACGTTCGCCCGCGCCCGGTGGGACGATGCGGGGCTAACTCCGCTTGGCAATCAAGACAGCGGCGCACAGAGTCCGCTGGCAGAGGCCGACTGGCTGATCCGCTGCCCCGCCGGGCAAGCAGCCCTGCCCGCCGGCACGCTCGTCAGCGCACTGGCGTTCTAGCCGGCCAGCTTCATCGTCGGCGACAGTTCGGCGGTCGGCAGCACGATCTCGATCAGCGCCGCCTCGCCACTGGCGCGCGCAGCTTCGAAGGCGGGAGCGAAATCCTCGGTCCGCTCCACCCGCCAGCCGCCGATACCATAGCTCTGCGCCAGCGCCGCGAAGTCGGGATTGACCAGCTCGGTCCCGACGACGTGGCCGGGATATCGCCGCTCCTGATGCATCCGGATCGTGCCGTACGCGCCGTTGTTCACCACCACCACGATCACCGGCACCCGGTGGCGCACGATCGTCGCCAGTTCGGTGCTCGCCATCATGAAGCACCCGTCGCCGGCGAAGCAGATGACCGGCCGGTCGGGGTGGCGGATGCCGGCGGCGATCGCGGCGGGCAGGCCATAGCCCATCGCCCCGCTGGTCGGCGCGAGCTGGGTGCCGCTGCGTTTGTAGCGGAAGAACCGGTGCAGCCAGATCGCGTAATTGCCCGCGCCATTGGTCAGGATCGCGTCGTCCGGCAGCGTGTCCGACAGCCAGCCGACGATGCGCGCCATGTCGACCGGGCCATGCACCGCGGGCGGCTGCTGCCACGCCTCGTAGTCGGCGCGGGCGGAGGTGCGCCACTCGTCCCACCGCGGCTCCAGTTCCAGCGCCGCGGCAGCCTTCGCAAAGGCGTTGACGTCGGCGGTGATCGCCAGGGTGGGCTGGTACACCCGCCCAAGCTCGCTTGCTTCGGGCAGGACGTGGACCAGCTTCGGACCCGGTAGTGGCACGTCGAGGTTGGTGTAGCTGTCGGTGACGATCTCACCCAGGCGGGTGCCGACCGCCACGATCAGGTCCGCCTCCCGCCAGCGGGCCTTCAGCCGGGGATTGATGCCGAGCGCTGACTCGCCGACGTACTGGGGGTGCCGGTTGTCGAACAGGTCCTGCCGCCGGAACCCGCAGGTCACCGGGATGCCGCTCGCCTCCACGAAGCGGGTGAGGTCCGCGAGCCCTTGCGCGCTCCACTGCGATCCGCCCAGCACCAGCAGCGGACGCTCGGCGGTCGCCAGCAGCGCCTGGAACTCCCTCAGGGCGGGGGCACCCGGGATAGCGGCCGGCTCGGTGCCCTGCCCCGGCGCCTCGACCGCCTCGCTCAGCATGTCTTCGGGCAGCGCGATCACCACCGGCCCGGGCCGCCCGCCAAGCGCGGTGGCGTAAGCCCGGCTGATGAACTCGGGAATACGCGCGGCATCGTCGATCTGGCAGGCCCACTTGGCGAGGGCGCCAAAGGTCGCGGGGTAATCGACCTCCTGGAACGCCCCCCGCCCCATCTGGTCGCGCGGCACCTGACCCACGAACAGCAACATCGGGGTGCTGTCGTGTTGCGCGGTATGGACCCCGATCGCGGCATGGCACGCCCCCGGCCCCCGGGTAACGAAGCACACCCCCGGCCGCTTGGTCAGCTTGCCCCAGGCCTCCGCCATGTTGGCCGCCCCCGCTTCATGCCGGCAGACCACCAGCTTGATCCGGTCGCCCGCCTCGTGGATCGCGTCCAGCGCCGCGAGGTAGCTTTCGCCCGGCACGCAGAAGATCGTGTCGACCCCCCGTTCCAGCAATTCGCGGATCAGGATCTGGCCGCCGGTCATGCGGGTGCCGGCGGGATGCGATTGAGCCATGGGATGCCTTGCGAAAAATCGAGGTTGAACCTCTTGTGCGCCTACCAAGCGGACCGGTTCTATTCAAACGGCAGATGCGATCCGACCAGCGGGGTGGCCGAGGGACGCGTCATCTGTCATCTGTGGCGCACTATTGGGGACGCAGAGGATTTCAAAAATGACCAGCATCAATTCGACCGCGCACCGCGCGCGCCGCCTGCCGCTTGCCGTGCGCGCATCGCTTCTGGCGATTGCCGCCGCCGGTCTTGCGGTACCGGCATCGGCGCAGGACGCGGATCGCGCGGCGCAGACCGCCGCTCAGTCGCAGACGACCGGTATTCCTGCCTGGGGCCTTACCAGCGCTGAACTGCCGGCCGATCCCACCGTGCGCTGGGGCGTCCTGCCCAACGGCATGCGCTATGCGATCCGGCACAACGAAACCCCCAAGGGCGCAGCGGTGATCCGCTTCGCCTTCAACGTCGGGATGCGGGAAGCGGAGGCCGCCCAGTTCGGTGCGCCGCACTTCTTGGAGCACATGGCGTTCAACGGATCGACCAACATTCCCGAAGGCGAGTTGGTCAAGCGGCTCGAGCGGCTCGGCCTTGCGTTCGGCGCCGACACCAACGCCGAAACCGATCTGGAACACACGACCTACAAGCTTGACCTGCCGAACACCAATGCGGAGACGGTCGACGGAGCGCTGACCTTCATGCGCGAACTCGCGTCTGAACTGACCATCGATCAGGCAGCCGTCGATCGGGAGCGCGGGATTATCCTGTCCGAATACCGGGTGCGCAACGTTCCGCAGATCCGCCGGCTGCTCGACTCGCTCGGCAAGCAGATCCCCAACTCGCGCTTCGGGGCGGGCATGACCGGGACGCCGGACACGATCGGCAACATCTCGGCCGCCGATCTGCGGGCGTTCTACGAAGGGTACTATCGCCCCGACCGCGCCACGCTGGTGATGGTCGGCGACTTCGATGTCGATGCGATGGAACAGGAAATCCGCACGCGCTTCACGGGCTGGAAGGCAAAGGGTCCGGCCAAGGAACTCTACACCCCCACCATCGCCCCCGTCGACAAGCCGGTCGTTGCGACCTTCACCGACCCGTCGATCCCCGAGATCATCGAGTTCAGCCGGGTAACTGGCTATCAGGTGCCGGCAAATTCGGTCGAGGAACAGCGCCGCGCGACGCTCGAAGCGATTGCCAGCGTGGCGTTGTCGAACCGCCTTGCGACCTTGAGTCGCAGCGCGGACAGTCCGATCATCGGCGGCCAGGCCATGGTGCAGGATGTCGCCCGCACCGCCCGGACCGCAACCGCGATCGTCGTCGCCAAGGATGGCCAGTGGCAGCCCGCGCTTACCATTGGCGAGCAGGAGTTGCGGCGCGCGATCCAGTTCGGCTTCACCGAGGCCGAGATAGCCGAATCCAGGGCTAACATCCGCACTGCGCTGGAGAACGCGGTCGCGCAGGAAGCCGGCCGGCGGAGCGGCGCGATTGCCGATCAGATCGCCACCGCATCGCTGTCCAACAGCGTGTACCTCTCACCGGAGCAGACCCTGGCGCTGTACAATGCGCTTGAGCCGACGCTGACGGCAGAGGAAGCAGGCAAGGCGTTCCGCGCGGCCTGGAACGGCGGACCGACTCTGGTGCACGTCGCCACCAAGCAAGAGGTCGGCGGAGGCATCGCCGCGGTTGAAACCGCGCTCGCCACCAGCACCCAGGTCGCTGTCAGCGCTCCGGTCGAACAGGCGACGAAGGCCTTTGCCTATGATGACTTCGGTCCTGCCGGCAAAGTCGTCTCGGATACCGCGATCGCCGACCTCGGCATCCGTTCGGTCCGCTTCGCCAACGGGGTGCAGCTCAACCTCAAGAAGACCGCGTTCGAACCCGGCAAGATTGCCTGGTACGCCAAGGTGGGACCCGGCGCGCAGGTGTTTCCGGCGGACAAGCCGGGCCTGACCGTCGCCACCCAGGTGCTCACCTCGCTCAATGGCCTGGGCAAGCACGACGTCGACGAACTGCGCCGGATCACCGCGGGTCGCCAGGTCGGCGTGGGTCTGGCCGTGGATACCGATGGCATCGTCGCTTCGGGCGCGACCACCTCGGCCGATCTCGACCTGCAGATGAAGCTACTGGCCGCCCAGTTGACCGATCCCGCGTACGATCCGGCCACCCAGGCGCAGTGGGCCGGCATTGCGCCGGTCGTTGCCAAGAACATCGCGTCCAATCCGTCGCAGCTGGCGGGCATCGCCGTGCCCTTCAAGTTGACGGGCGGGGACGCCCGCTTCGGGTTCGGCAACCCAGAAGACCTGACCGCTCGCAGCCTGGACGAAGTCAAGGCCGCACTGGCGCCGCAACTGGCAAGCGGCGGAGTGGAGATTGGCCTGGTGGGCGACTTCGACGAGGCCGCCGCGATCGCCGCTGTGGCGCAGACGCTTGGGGCGGTTCCCCGGCGCGGCGATCCGGCCGCCAGCCCCGCTGGCGTGAAGGCGGTCACCTTCACCGCCGATCGCACCCCGCAGACCATCTATCATGGCGGTTCGGCGGACCAGGGCGCGATCGCGCTCGCATGGCCGACGAACGACGGCAAGAACCTCAAGGATTCGCTGACTCGCGATCTGCTGGCCGGCGTCATGGGCCTGCGGCTGATCGATGTGGTCCGCGAGGAACTGGGCGCGACCTACACGCCGAACGCCCAGTCGGTCGATTCGCTGACCTACAAGGGCTTTGGCTATCTCACCGCTTCGGCCCCGGCAGACCCGGCTTCGATGAATGAAGTCGCCGCCGCCGTGCGCAAGATCGCGGCCGATCTGCGCACCAATCCTCCCACTGCCGACGAGATGCTGCGGGCGCGCAAGCCCACTCTCGAGCGCTGGCAGCGGCAGGAGCGGGAGAACAACAGCTGGGTGGCGCTGGTGTCCGAGGCGCAGACCCGGTCGGACCTGCTCGACCGGCGGCGTAACCGGGCGCGCGTGCTCGAAGGGATCACGGCGGCGGAGATCAAGGCTGCCGCGCAGCGCTATCTCGACCCCGCCAAGTCGGTCGAATTGAGGGTCCTGCCCAAGCCTGCTGGCTGAGTGTATAGGCGAACCGGGGCGCTGCTCAGGCGGTCCGGTTCGCCCATTCCCGATTAATATACAACGCGCCCAGCGTGCAGATCACGCCGGACAGCAGGTACAACCCGACCGACCACAAGCCGAACCGGCTGGCGAGGAACAGCGCGACGAACGGCGCGAAACCCGCACCGATGAACCACGCCGAGTTGGAGACGATCGCCGCTCCGGTATAACGGTGGACCGCCGGGAAGCTCGCGTTCACCGCACCCGCTGATTGGCCGAACGCGAGGCCCAGCAGCACGAACCCACCGAACATGTAGGCAGCTTCCCCCACCGGGCCGGCGCCGAGCAGCTGCGGCGCGAAGCCGCTGTATGCACCGATCAGCGCCGCGGACACGCCCAGCACCGCCCGCCGGCCCACCCGGTCCGCGATCACGCCTGACGCCAGGATCGAAACGACACAGATCATCGCCCCCACCGCTTCGATGATGAGGAACCGGACCACATCCTCGCCCGTGCTGAGGGTGACCCACGACAGCGGGAACACCGTCACCAGATGGAACAGCGCAAAGCTTGCCAGCGGGGCGAATGCGCCCAGCGTGATCGTGCGCCACTCGCTCCGCAGCGTCTGGAACGGCGGGGACGGTTGCAGATCGCGGGTCTCGAACAGGCGCTTGAATTCGGGCGTGGCGACCAGTCGCAGCCGCGCGAACAGCGCGACCACGTTGATCGCGAGCGCAACGAAGAACGGGTAGCGCCAGCCCCAGGTAAGAAAATCCTGCGGGGTCAGCAGTGCCGTGAAATAGGCGAACAACCCGCTCGCAACCACCAACCCGAGCGGCGCACCGAGCTGCGGGATCATCGAATACCATCCGCGGCGGTCCTCCGGCGCGTTCAGCTGCAGCAGCGACGGCAGGCCATCCCAGGCGCCGCCGAGCGCGATGCCCTGGCACAAGCGGAAGAACGCCAGCAGCCACACCGAAAGCGCGCCGACCCGCTCGTACCCCGGCAGCAAGGCGATCACCATGGTCGACCCGCCGAGCAGGAACAGAGCGATGGTCAATTTTACGCCGCGGCCGTGCCGCTGGTCGATCGCGGTGAAGATCAGGGTGCCGATCGGGCGGCCGACGAATGCGAGCGCGAAGATCAGAAACGAGTAGAGGGTGCCGGTCAGCGGATCGACGTACGGGAACACCAGCGAGGGAAATACGAGCACCGAGGCGATCGCGTAGACGAAGAAGTCGAAGAACTCGCTCGTGCGGCCGACGATCACGCCGATCGCGATATCGCCCGGTCGGATGTCGCCATGGCGGGCATTCACAAGCTGGGCATCGCGTTCGAGCGGCGCCGAGTTGGATGCCGGGGCGGGAGCGGTCATCGCTTGGGTTTCTCCTTCGCTTGCATCTCTTGTTGCGCCGCGAACGCGTGGGCGCAAGACTGCGGGTTGCGTATTGACCCGGCAGGCCGGTTTTTGGGATTGGACAAAATGTCCAATGTCGGACGGAATGTCTCTCCGGCTAGTGGAGGACCATGCTGCAGCACATCCCAGTCCGGATCCGCCGCCTGAAAGCGGCCCTGCTGATTCCGCTCGTCGCGATTCTTGCCGCGTGCGATCGCGCGGTGCTCAACCCCGCCGGGGACGTGGCGCGCCAGCAGCGCGATATCATCTATATCTCGACCGGCCTCATGCTGCTGATCATCGTGCCGGTGATGCTTCTGATCGTCGTGTTTGCCTGGCGATATCGCAAGGGCGCCGGCGGCACGTACGATCCCGATTTCGATCACTCCACCTCGCTCGAGCTGGTCATCTGGTCGGTCCCTCTGCTGATCATCATCATCCTGGGCGCGCTGACCTGGTCGAGCACGCACCTGCTCGATCCGTTTCGCCCGCTCGATATGAAAGCGAACGCACAGGAAGCGCGCGCTCCGGTATCCGATCCGCTGCGCGTGCAGGTGGTCTCTCTCGACTGGAAGTGGCTGTTCATCTACCCCGAACAGGGGATCGCCACAGTCAACGAACTGGCCCTGCCGGTCGACCGGCAAGTGCGGTTCGACCTCACCTCCACCAATATGATGAACACGTTCTATGCGCCCACGATGGCGGGCATGATCTACGTGATGCCGGGGATGCAGAGCACGCTGCACGCGGTGCTGAACCGGCCAGGCAGCTACGAGGGACTTTCGGCCAACTACAGCGGCCACGGGTTTGCCGACATGCGCTTTCAGCTGAAGGGGATGGACCAGGCCGCTTTCGACAACTGGGTCGCGCAGGCCAAAGCATCGGGCCGAACGCTTGACCTTGCATCGTATTACCAGCTCGCGAAGCCCAGCGAAAAGGTGCCGCCGATGTTCTTCGGGTCGGTGGACCAGGACCTCTACCGCCGCGTCCTCGAGCGCTGCGTGGAGCCCGGCACGCCGTGCATGACCGACCTGATGGAATACGACCGGAAGCAGGGCGGCGGCCATCCGCACGAGACACGCCCCGGCGCAGGCATGCCGCAGCGGGGCAATTCGATGCCGATGCACGGTCCCAAGGCGGAGGGCGCGCTGCTCAGAGAGCCAAGTGAGAAGGGCTCCGGTGCCAACGTCACCAAGCCGGCAAATCCGGCCGATGCCGGTGGCGCGACCCGTCCGAACGACCCGCGCAACCGCGACATGTCCGCTCTCGATCCGCGATCGGCGCCGTTCGCCCGCGCTGACGCCAACGCCTGATTTTCCTGGAGCCAAGCCCAGTGTTCGATGCCTCGCTCGCCAAGATCATCTTCGGCCGCCTCACCTGGGAAAGTTTCCCGGTTCACGAGCCGATCCTGCTCGGCACTTTTGCCGTGGTGGTGGTGCTGGGCGTGGGCATCCTGGCCGCCGTCACCAGGTTCAAGCTGTGGGGCTGGCTCTGGCGCGAATGGCTGACCACCGTCGATCACAAGAAGATCGGCATCATGTACATCATCCTGGGCGTCGTCATGCTGCTGCGCGGCTTTGCCGACGCGCTGATGATGCGGGCGCAGCAGGCGATCGCGTTCGGCGGCAACGAGGGCTACCTCCCCGCTCACCACTTCGACCAGGTGTTCACCGCCCACGGGACGATCATGATCTTTTTCGTGGCGATCCCTCTGATCTCCGGAATAATCAACTATGTCATGCCGCTGCAGATCGGCGCGCGCGACGTGGCGTTTCCATTCCTCAACAGCCTCTCTTTCTGGCTGACGGTCGCAGGTGCGCTGCTAGTGATGGTGTCGCTGTTCGTCGGGGAGTTTTCGACCGCGGGGTGGCTCAACTACGTGCCGGTCGCCAACCTGCAGAACAGTCCCGGGGTGGGGCCGGACTACTACCTCTGGGCGCTGCAGATAGCCGGCGTCGGTACGACCTTGTCCGCAATCAACATGGTGACGACCATCATCAAGATGCGAGCACCCGGCATGAGCATGATGAAGCTGCCGGTGTTCTGCTGGACCGCGCTGTGCAGCCAGGTGCTGGCGATCGCGATCTTCCCGGTGCTGACCGGCGCGTTCGCGATGCTGATGCTTGACCGCTACCTCGGCACCAACTTCTTTACGAACGACCTCGGCGGCAATCCGATGATGTACTGGAACTTGGTGTGGGTGTGGGGCCACCCCGAGGTGTACGTCCTCATCCTGCCGGTGTTCGGAATCTATTCGGAGATCACCTCGACCTTCACCGGCAAGCGCCTGTTCGGCTATTCATCGATGGTTTACGCCACGGTCGTCATCACGATCCTGAGCTACCTGGTGTGGCTGCACCACTTCTTCACGATGGGCTCCGGCGCCAGCGTCAACAGCTTCTTCGGCATCGCGACGATGGTGATCGCGATCCCTACGGGCGCCAAGATCTTCAACTGGCTGTTCACGATGTACCGCGGATCCATCCGGTTCGAGCTGCCGATGATGTGGGTCATCGCGTTCATGCTGACCTTCGTGGTGGGCGGGATGACCGGCGTGCTGCTGGCCGTGCCCCCGGCTGATTTCGTGCTGCACAACTCGCTGTTCCTGGTGGCGCACTTTCACAACGTCATCATCGGCGGCGTTGTCTTCGGGCTGTTTGCCGGGATCGAATACTGGTGGCCCAAGGCCTTCGGCTTCAAGCTCGATCCGTTCTGGGGCAAGATCCACTTCTGGGGGTGGGTTGTCGGCTACTGGGTAGCGTGGACCCCGATCTACATCGTCGGCCTCATGGGCACGACCCGCCGCACGCGTTACCTGGAGGATCCCACGCTGCAACCGTGGTTCGTCATCGCGGCCATTGGCGCGGTGATCATCGCCATCGGCATCGCGGCGTTCGTCATCCAGATCGCAGTCAGCATCAAGAACCGCGAGAAGCTGCGCGACAACAGCGGCGATCCGTGGGACGGCCGCACGCTGGAATGGTCGACCGCCTCGCCGCCGCCGGCGTACAATTTCGCCTTCACGCCCATCGTCCATGACCTCGACGCCTGGTACGACATGAAGCGGCGCGGCTGTCAGCAGCCCGAAGGCGGCTACCTGCCGATCCACATGCCGAAGAACACCGGCATGGGCGTGATCCTGTCCGGCCTCGCGACGGTGCTTGGTTTTGCGATGGTGTGGTATATCTGGTGGCTGGCGGCACTGGCATTCGCCGCGCTGGCGATCATCTCCATCGCGCACACCTTCAACACCGACCGCGACTATTACATTCCGGCGGGCGAGGTGGGACGGTCCGAACGCGGGCAGCGCCCGCTGCTGGCTGCGGGAGCCTGAACGATGGCGAGTATCCCCCACGATCCAGCGGCCGACGCGCCCCGGTTCTACGTCACCGAAGAAGATCATCACGTCCACGCCGGCAGCCCGACCATACTGGGCTTCTGGATCTACCTGATGAGTGACGCGCTCCTCTTCGCGGCCCTGTTCGCGACGTATGGCGTGATCGGCACCAGCTATGCCGGCGGTCCTGTCCCGCGCGAGATTTTCGAACTGCCGCTGGTGGCGCTCAACACCGCGATCCTGCTGGTGAGTTCGATCACTTATGGCTTTGCCATGCTGGCGCTCGACAGCGGCAGAACCCGCAGCGTGCAGCTGTGGCTGGTGGTGACCGGCCTGCTGGGCATCGCGTTCGTCGGCGTCGAGATGTACGAGTTCTCCAAGCTGATCGCCGAGGGCGCCACGCCGCAGCGCAGCGGTTTCCTGTCGGCATTCTTCACGCTGGTCGGCGCACACGGGCTCCACGTGACGATCGGCATCATCTGGATCGGCGTCATGCTGGTGCAACTCGCCCAGCGCGGCGTCACGATTGAAAACCGGCGCCGGCTGCTGTGCCTCAGCATGTTCTGGCACTTCCTCGACGTCGTGTGGATTGGCGTCTTCACGTTTGTCTATCTGCTGGGAATGGTGCGATGAACACGGTCGATCACGCTTCGCACGGGCATGACTCCGCTCATGACGAAAGCTACGGCCACGGTAGCAGGAAGAGCTATCTGATCGGCTTCGCGCTATCGGCGGTTCTCACGGCGATCCCGTTCTGGCTGGTGATGACCGGCGTGTTGACCCCGGGCGCGACAGCAGTGGCGGTCATTGTCATGGCAGTGGTGCAGATACTGGTGCACACGGTGTGCTTCCTGCACGTCAACACCCAGGCAGAGGGCGGGTGGACGCTGATCGCCTATGTCTTCACCGCAGTGCTGCTGTTCATCGTCATCGCCGGGTCGGTGTGGATCATGTACCACCTCAACACCAACATGATGCCCGGCATGACCACTGGCGAGGCGAGCTACACACCGTGACTGCCAACCGGGGGAAGCGCCGCTTCCTCCTGGCGCTGTGCTCGTTCCTTGCGCTGCTGTTCGGCGGGCTGGGTATCTGGCAGATCGAACGCCTGGCCTGGAAACTCGCTTTAATCGAGCGGGTCGAGGCGCGTGTGTCCGCTCCGCCCGGTCCTGCTCCCGCTCCGGAGGCATGGCGATCGATAACGCAGGAGCGTGACGAGTACCGACATGTGGCTGTGCGCGGGACGTTCGATTACGCAAGCGAAACACTGGTCGATGCTCTGACGGAGCGGGGCCCGGGTTACTGGGTGCTCACCCCGCTGCGCACCGCCACCGGCACGATCCTGGTCAATCGCGGCTTCGTTCCTCGTGAGGCTGACTCTCCCGCGGACCGGGCTGCATCCCAGCAAACCGGTGAAGTCACGGTCACCGGCTTGCTCCGCATGGCCGAGCCGGACGGACGTTTTCTGCGACCCAATGACCCTCGGCAGGACCGCTGGTTCTCGCGCGACGTGGGAGCGATCGCCAAGGCGCGCGGGCTCGGCCCCGTGGCGCCGTTCTTTATCGACGCTGATGCCGGGTCGAGTCCGGGACAGCTGCCAGTCGGCGGGATGACCGTGGTCCGCTTCCGCAACGCGCATCTGGTCTATGCGCTCACCTGGTTCGCTCTGGCCGCCCTGTCGCTTGTGGGGCTGGCGCTGGTGCTGCGTTCGCGCGAAGACGGGCGTTGATGGACACCCCGCTCCTTGCGTTGACCCTCCGCCGCAGCGGCCACGCCGGAGGTCGCTCGCCCGAAGCCGCTGCGGCGGAAAACATGCGTCAGCTGATCCAGCTGCGATGGATCGCAGTGGCGGGGCAGGTCATCGCCATCCTGGTGGCGCACTTCGGGTTGGGCGTCCGCCTGCCGTTGCTGCCCATGCTGGCGGTGGCGGGCGCGCTTGGCGGCGCCAATCTGCTGTTCACGCTCAGCCTCGGTCGCTGGCCGGTGGTGCCGGGAGAGTTCCTGTTCGCGCTGGCGCTAGACATGGCGGCGCTGACCGCGCAGCTCTATTTCAGCGGCGGCGCGACCAATCCGTTCATCGCGCTGTACTTGCTCCAAGTCGTGCTTGGCGCGATCCTGCTGCCGCTGGCGATGGTCGCGCCCATGGCCGGCGCTTGCTGCCTGGCATTTGCCTTCCTGAGCGTGCGCCATCTCCCGCTGAACTTGCCGGCGAGTGTCGGCGGCATCGGCGATTTGCGGCTGCTCGGGGAGTGGATCGCGTTCGTCATGGTGGCGGTCTTGCTGTTGCTGTTCATCACCCGCATCAGCCGCAATCTGCGCGCGCGGGAGACCTTCGTAGCGGAACTCGGCCAGCGTGCCGCGGAAGAAGACGGAATCGTCCGCATGGGCCTGTTCGCCAGCGGAGCGGCGCACGAACTCGGCACGCCGCTGTCGTCGCTATCGGTCCTGGTTGCCGACTGGCAGCGCGATCCCCGCCTGGCTGCCGACCCGGCGCTGCGGGAAGAATTGGCAGAAGCGCAGGCGGAGATCGGACGATGCAAGGAGATTGTCAGCAACATCCTGCATTCCGCCGGACAGGCGCGCGGCGAGGCGATGGGGGCGGCCGAGGTAAGCGCATTGCTTGACGAAATCGCTGCCGAGTGGAGCGCGGTGCATCCGTCCATTCCGTTCGATTATCATCTGGCAGACCTGCAGGACGTGCGGGTCGCGGCGGAACCGGCGCTGCGGCAGGCGATCTGGAACTTGCTGGAAAATGCCGGCGAAGCCTCGCCCGGCAGCGTGATGCTCGAAGGGAGCCGGCTGGACGACTGGCTGGTGATCGCCGTCAGTGACGCCGGGCCTGGATTCAGCGGGCCGCAACTCGCCGGCATCGGCAAGCTGTACCAGTCGAGCAAGGGACCCGGACACGGCCTTGGCCTGTTCCTCACCGTCAACGTCGTCCGCCGGCTCGGCGGGCGGCTGGAGGCTGAGAACCGGGCGGCCGGAGGGGCCGTGGTCCGCCTGTTGCTGCCGATGCTACCCGCCGCTTCGCAGAAGGAGCTTTGATCGCGATGGAACCCGGATCCCTGATTATCGTCGAGGACGATGCGACCTTCGCCCGGACGCTTAGCCGCTCTTTCGAACGGCGTGGCTACACCGTGTCATGCGCGCACAGCAGCAGCGAACTGGAAGTATTGCTGCAGACCGAACGCCCGGCCTACGCGGTCGTCGACCTCAAGCTGGGGACCGAATCCGGTCTGCTTTGCGTGCGCACCTTGCGGGCGCATGACCCGGAGATGCGGATCGTCGTGCTGACCGGCTATGCCAGTATCGCGACCGCCGTCGAGGCGATCAAGCTGGGCGCGTCCAATTACCTCCCCAAACCCGCGAATACGGACGAAATCGAAGCTGCATTCGGCCGTACTGCCGGCGACATCGACGCGCCGATTACCCGCCAAGCCACGTCGATCAAAACCTGGGAATGGGAGCGGATCAACGAGACCCTCGCCGAAACCGGGTTCAACATTTCCGAGACCGCCCGGCGCCTGGGGATGCATCGCCGCACCCTGGCCCGGAAGCTGGAGAAGCGGCAGGTCCGCTAGAACAGGCATTCGCCTGTTGGCGCCACCTTCCTAGCCCAGCTTCGCCAGCGCCGCCGCCAAGCGGTCACGCGTGCCGGCAACGTTCGTCAGTTTGTCGAGACCGAACAGGCCGATGCGGAACGTCCGGAAATCCGGTCCCTCATCGACCATCAGCGGCACGCCTGCCGCTACCTGAAAGCCCGCGCGAACGAACTTGCTGCCGTTCTGGATGTCGGGATCACAGGTGTACGACACGATCACGCCCGGCGCTTCGAAGCCGGCCGCAGCAACCGAGGGGAAGCCGCGCGCGGCCAACATCCGGCGGACATCCATGCCCAGTTCCCACTGCGCCGCCTGAAGACGATCCAGGCCGACACGTCTGGCTTCGGCCATCGCGTCGCGCAGGGTCCGCAACGCATCGGTCGGCATCGTCGCATGATAGGCGAAGCCGCCGGCAAGGTAGGCCTCGGTGATCTCCAGCCACCGGCCAAGGTCCACCGAGAAGCTCGTCGACTGGCTGGCGCGGCACCGTTCGATGGCCGTTTCGCGCAGCATCACCAGTCCGGAACTCGGCGGTGCGGACCAGCCTTTCTGCGGGGCGGAAATCAGCACGTCGACGCCCAGCGCCTCCATATCGATCCAGATGCAGCCCGATGCCACGCAGTCGAGCACCAGCAAGCCGCCATGGCGATGAACCGCGTCCGCAAGTGCGCGGATGTAGTCATCTGGCAGCAGGATGCCGGATGCCGTCTCAACATGCGGTGCGAACACCACGTCAGGCTTGGCCGCCGCGATCTGGGCCACCGCATCCTCGATCGGGCAGGGCGCAAACGGCGCTTGGTCGCCGTCCCCCACTCGCACCGCCCTCATCACGGTCTCGTCGCGCGGGATCGACCCTTTGGCGAAGATCTGCGACCAGCGGTAGGAGAACAGGCCGTTGCGAATGACGAGCACGCTGGCATCCGTGGCGAACTGCCGGGCGACCGCTTCCATCGCGTACGATCCGCCGCCCGGCACGATGACCGCGCGATCGGCGTGGTAAACACCGCACAGAGTCTCGTGAATGTCGTGCATCACCGTCTGGAACGCGGTGCTCATGTGGTTGAGCGATCGGTCGGTGAACACCACCGAGTATTCGAGCAGACCGTCGGGATCGATATCCGTGCGTAGAGCCGGCATGAAAATGCTCTCCTGAGGTTGTTTGGGGCTAGCGCCGCCAGCGAAGGTTGGAGGGATCGAGATCGGCCAGTGCGCGCGCGCCCATCAGCTTCATGTCGCGTTCGATCTCGTCGCGCAGCTTGCCCATCGCCCGCTCGACACCCGCCTGTCCCGCCGCGGCAAGGGCATAGAGGTAGAGCCTTCCCCCGGAGCAGGCGCGGGCGCCGACCGACAGCGCCTTCAGCACGTGGCTGCCCCGGCGAATGCCCCCGTCGCAAATCACCTCTATCCGGTCGCCTACGGCATCGACGATCTCGGCCAGTTGATCGAACGGAGCGCGGCTGCCGTCCAGTTGCCGGCCGCCGTGGTTCGATACCATGATCGCGTTCGCGCCGATATCCGCCGCCCGCCGGGCGTCGGCGGCCGACATGATCCCCTTCAGGCAGAACTGCCCGCCCCATTGATCGCGGATACGCTCCGCCGCCTTCCAGTCCATCGACTGGTCGAGCATCGTCGAGAAGTAGTCGCCGATCGAGGTCGCCACCTTGGTTCCTTGCGAGACGTGCGTTTCGAGGTTCGGCAACGAGAACGGCTCGCGCAACAGGTAATCCATTGTCCAGTGAGGGTGAGCGGCAAAGCTGAGAGCAGACCCGGGCGTCAGCCGCGGCGGCGAGGTGAAGCCGGTCCTGAGACACCGTTCACGGTTGCCGCCGACGATCGTGTCCACCGTCAACGCGATCGCATCGAAGCCCGCCGCCTGGCACCGCTCGATCATGGAGCGGTTGAGGCCTTCGTCCTTGTGCACGTAGAGCTGGAACAGCTTGGGTGCCTTCACGGTGGCGCCGACCTCTTCGATGCTGACCGTCGCCAGGCTTGAGATGCCGAACCAGGTGCCAAACTTTTCGGCTGCGGCACCAACTGCCCGCTCCCCCTGCCAGTGGAACAATCGCTGGAGAGCGGTCGGCGAGAAGAACAGCGGAAGCGCGATCTCCTTGCCCATCAGCGTGGTGCGCATGTCGACATGTTTGACCCCGGCGAGGACGCTGGGGACCAGATCGCAATCATCGAAGGCTTGGGTGTTGCGGGCCTTCGTCACCTCGTCATCGGCGGCCCCGTCGATGTAATGAAACACCGGCCCCGGCAGGCGCCGCTTCGCCAGTCGCCGAAAGTCCTCCGTGTTATGGCAATCGGCCAACCGCATCGTGCATCCCGCTTCGCAAGCTCGCGCGGATAACGGCGCGCGCTTACCCATGTCGCCGCACTATCAGGAAAATGCGAGCGGGTTCATCGTTCCGTCGCCTCGGAAGTTCCGGCAGTGCTGAACCAGAAGACCGGCGGCGGCTTCGGATCGGGCCACACTTCGGCCAGGTCATCGCCGTGATAAAGCCGCCCGTTCTTCATCACCCAGGCGATCGCGCGCGCGTTGGTGATGTCGGTCCGGGGATCCTTGTCGAGCACCACCAGATCGGCCAGCTTGCCCGGTTCGATCGACCCCAGATCCGCTTCTCTCCCTATAGTGCGGGCGCCGTCGATAGTAGCGGATCGCAGGATTTCCGCCGGGGTCCACCCGCCCATCTGATGCGCTTCCATCTCCCAGTGGGTGCCCAGGCCCGGCACCTCTCCGTGCGCACCGATCGACACCAGGCCCCCTGCCCGCTTCACGGCGAGCGCGCTGGCGGCGATCGTGGGGAATAGATAGGCGGACGGGTCGCGCCACTCCCGCTGCCAGAGCTTCTGGTCGCGAAACCACGCTGGCGCGAACCGGGCGTACTTCACATCCCCGTGGGGTGCGTCCCGCGCGATGAAGAAATCCTGCGCAGGGTAGCCGCCGTGCGTGATCTGCAGCGTCAGGTCATAGCTCGTGCCGCTGCGCGCCAGCAGTTGCACGAAATCGTCGTACAGCACCGGCGGCGGGATGGCGTGCTCGTTGCCCGCAAACCCGTCGAGGATATGACCGAGACCGAGCTTGGCCGACAGCGCCCCTTCGGTGGTGGGCTGCAATCCCAGCGCCCGTGCGCGCTCGGCAATCCATTGACGTACCCGGCGGTTGCCGGACCGATACATCTTGACGTTGGTCAGGCCATACCGGTCCCGATACCGCCGCAGGACAGCGTCAACCTGTTCGGGCGACCGGAAATCGTTGAACCCGAAGATCGCTGTCCCGGTCGAGAAAATCCGCGAGCCGACAGCAAGGCCCGCATCCAGCGCATCCTGATAGGCGAGCATGTCGATCGTGAGCGTCGACGGGTCGAACGCGGTGGTGACGCCATAAGCGAGGTTCGCCGCTGGACCCCAGGACGCAAAGTTCAGCACGTCGCGGCGAATGTCGGCCACGTGATCGTGGACGTCGATCAAACCCGAAATGACATACCGGCCGGCGATGTCACGCACTTGCGTGCCCGGCGGCACTGGAAACGAGCCACGCGGCCCGATGGCCGCGATCCGGTTGTCTTTGACCAGCAGGTCCGCGTTCTCGACCGCTGCTGCTGCGCCCATCGTCAGCACGGTGGCTCCGCGCAGCAGCAGGTGCCCTGCGGGAACGTCGCGCGGGATCGTGACGATGGCGTCGATGGTCGTGACTGCGCCGCCAGCGGCCGGACGCCGCCAGATGGTCGGCCCAAGCGACCAGAAAATCTCGCGCCCATCGCCGCTCCAACCGAAATAATCGGCGCCTTCGCTCGTCAGCTTCTGTGTGGATGCGGCCGGGTCGGACAGGTCGACGGGTGAACCATCGTCCGGAAGGCGAACGAGGTACAATTGCTGCGCGATTTGCGCCAAGGCCTGGCGGCCGTCAGGGCTGACGCGAAGGTCATCGGCAGGTGCCGGACCCTCGGCAAAATACCAATTGGGCCCGACGACCCGCGCGGCCAGCCGGTCGTCCTTTGCGTCGTGGACCCCGTCGGCTCGATTGATCAGCAGCGTGCCGTCCGCCAGGAAGTGCGGCTGACCGCCCAGGTTACCGCGGGCCAGCACTTCGCCGGTGGTCAGCGAGACCAGCTCTGCTTCACGGATCTGGCCGAACTCAACATAGCGCGCCCGCCGCTCCGCGCTGGGAGAGCGAACCGCCACCACGCCGCCATCCGGCGTGTAAACGGGGTGCGTGTAGAACGCATCCTGGCTGGTCAGCCGCTTCGGCGAGCCCTCTCCGGGTCGCACCTCCCACACGTGGCCCCCTTCAAGCGCGGTCCAGGTAACGAACAGCAGACGCTTGCCATCGGCGGACCACGAGGGATGGAACTGCGGAGGCAGACCGTCGGCAACCGGCGTTGGAGCCCCGCCTGACGCCGGCATCGCGTAGACCCGCCCGAGCGCCGATAATGCGAACGTGCGCCCGTCGGGTGAAAGCGCGGGAGTTTGCACGATACGCGCCCGTACCGGTCCGGTTTCGACTCTGGCCGGTGCGCGGGTCAAAGGTCCGAGCTGCTGCTCGACTTGCGCGGTGAACGGGATCGGGGCCACCGTGCCATCGCGCAGTGAAATACGGGCCAGCTTGCCGCCTCGCGTGAATACGACCGCGTCGTCGTTGGGCGTGAACGCCATGCGAGGCGCGATGTCGCTCCAGTACGACGCCTGTAGCGAGTCCGGGTCAAGCTGGGTGAGGTCGCGCTCGGCGCCCGTGGCAAGGTCGCGCAGCCGCAGCCACGTTCGTCCGGTGCGCCGTTCGGCGTAAGCAAGCAGCCGGCCATCGTGCGAGACGGCGGGGCGGAAGGCGCTGGCCTGCACCTTGCCAAGGCGGATGTCCCCGACAGCCTTGACCAGGGTCTCGGCCGCGCCGCCAGCGGCAGGCATGCGCGCGATGCGCCACTCGACCGGCTCCGCGAAGTCGAGATCACCGCCGCGCGCGGCGTAGTAGAACCACTTGCCGTCCGCCGAGGCGACGGCGCCGAGTACGTGCTGGACCGGCCCGCCGGTGCCCTGCGTCCGGTTTGCCACCACCACTTCGCCCGCGCCCCCGGACACGGGATAGCGCCACAGTTCATACGCGTTCCGGTCAGGCCAGTACCGCGAGACCAGCAGCCCGGTGCCGTCGGCGGTCCAGGAAGGCGAGACGAAGATCGGATCGTCATCGTGCAGCGTGACCTGGCGCGCATCCTTGCCGTCAGGACGCATGACCCACAAGTTCTCCGCACCCGAGCGGTCGGACAGAAAAGCGATCCAGCGGCCATCAGGCGAGAACGCCGGTTGAGTGTCCACCGGCAGGCCATGAGTAATCGCCCGTGCCCGCCCGCCATTGGCGCCGAGCACGTAGATGTCGCCCAGGATCGCGAACGCCAGCGTCCGGCCGTCGGGTGACAGATCGGGATGCAGTCCGGTCGCCTCATCCACCTCGAACGCGATGGTCCGGGTCGGCTGCAAGGGCAGCGTTTGGCCGGGCTGCGCAGGCGGCACGGGCGGAAGTCCCGACACGCCCTGCTCGACCGGCGCAGGCCTGTCGGCCACCTGCACAGACGGCGCGGTCTCAAGCCCCGGCGGACCGTGGGCCGCGGCTTTCCCGCAAAGCGAAACAGCCGAGACCAGGCCGGCAACCGAAAGCACCAGTTGCCGGCCTGTCATCATGCGAACCTTCCGTGCGGTCAGAACTTGTACGTCGCGGTTCCGATAACCTGCCGGCCCGCGCCAAACGTACAGTTATTCGGCCCGGCGCACCGCGCGACATAGCGCTTGTCGAAGATGTTGGAGCCGTTGATCGCGAACCGCCATTCCGGCAAGTCGTAGTGCACGATCGCGTCGAACAGGGTCGAACTGTCACTCACGTAGACCAGCGGGTTGAACGGGCCCGGCAGGCTGCCTGCGCTCTTGCTGGTATAGCGCACGCCGGCACCGAACCCGAACCCGCCCAGCGCCCCGCGCTGGAAGGTGTAATCGGCGAACAGCGAAGCCTTGTACTTGGGCGTGACCGGCAGCGGCGCGCCGATCTCGACCGCCACTTCGCTCTCGGTCACTTCGCTGTCGGTGTAAGACAGCGAGCCGTTGAGCGCGAGCTGGTTGCGGAGGCGGGCCACGAACTCAAGCTCTGCGCCCTGCACTTCGACTTCCCCGCTCTGGGTGGAACCCAGCGGAGGCGCGGTGACGGGGCCATACAACGCGCTCGCGACATTTCGCTGCTTGATCTGAAACAACGACGCCGTGACGAGGAGATCGACGTCCGGACCCAGGGCGCGTCCATCATACTTGATGCCGCCCTCGATCTGCTCACCGGTGGTGGGCCGGAATGCAGCACCGCTCGCACTGACGCCGAGTGTGGGCTCGAACGACGTCGCGTACGATACGTACGGCACCAGGCCGGACGCGGTCACGTAACTCGCGCCCGCACGCCAGGTGAACTTGTGCTGGTCGGACGCAGCGCCGAAGGTTTCCAGATCGACCCAATCGTAACGACCCGACAGCAACAGGCGCAGACCGCCGATCGCGAGCTGGTCCTGCATGTAGGCGCCCGTCTGATTGAGGTTCTGGTCGGTGTACGGAATATCGATTGCGGGCCGCGGATAGGGCGCCTCCGCCCCATAGACCGGATCGTAGATGTCGATCGTGCCGCCGGCGGCGAACAGGAAGCCGAAGTAGGCTTCGCTGGAGACTGTCCGGTGATCGATGCCGGCGAGCAGATTGTGCTCAATGCCTCCGGTGCCGAACTTGCCCGCCACGCGGGCGTCGACCCCGAACGCGTTCACGTCTTCGGCGTAAGGGAAGATCGACCGGGTGACCGTGCGGCCATCAGCGTTGAGGAACGCGTTGTAGATGACATCCTGCGTCTCGGCGTAGTCCGACCAGCGCGCATTGACTGTGGCATTCCAGCTGCCAGCGAAATCATGAGCCAGCTCGAATCCCGCGCCCCACTGGGTGCGTTCGTACCGGTTGTAATCGGGCTCACCCAGATTGACGTCGCGACGGATCGGGCCGTTGGGATTGGGCAGCAGCGTCCCTTCGACCGGCAGGAAGCCATTGGTGTCGCCGTTCACCTCGTCATACTGATAATACGCGAGGCCCGTCAGCCGGGTGTCGGGTCCCAGATGCACAGTCGCGGCGGGCGCTGCATAGACCCGCCTGGCGCGCACGAAATCGCGTTCGGCGTCGCGATCGCGGACCATCACCGTGCCGCGCAGGTCCAGCCAGTCAGTCGCCGCGCCGGTCGCGGTCATGGCGAACTGCTTGTAATCGTCCTCCCCATACTTGAGCGAAACTTCGCCGCCGAAGTCGCTCGACGGGCGGCGAGTGGTCTGGTTGTAGATGCCTCCCGGAGGAGCGCTGCCATAAAGAACCGAGGCCGGTCCCTTGAGGACGTCGAGGCTTTCGAAGGCATAAAGGTCGATGCCGTTCGAAAAGATCGTGGTCGTGACCGGGGTCGCCAGGCCATCCATGAACTGCTTGGGCGGAAAGCCGCGGACCTGGATGAAATCGAAGCGCAGATCGGGTCCGTAATTTTCGCCGGTGGCCCCGGCGATATAACGCACCGCCTGCTGCGCATCGATGAAGTTCAGCAAATCGATCTGGTCACGGGTCACGACACTGATCGACTGCGGGGTTTCGACTAGCGGAATGTCGCTTTTGGTAGCGGTCGACGCACCTTGCGGAACATAATTCCGCGCGGTGACAACGATGATCCGCTCACCGTTTGCATCGGTGGTCGCAACTGTTTCGGTGCCCCCGTTGCCGGGCGTTTCGCTCGGACCGTCCTGTGCGTTTGCCGGAGCCGAGACGAACAGGATCGATGCCACGGATACCAGCGCCGTGCTCGAGGTAAGACTTGAGACCTTGCGCATCGAGCGCCCCCTTCGTGTGTCCATAGATCGCATCGGCTCAGAACCTTCGTCCGCTGCCGACATCGAACCGAATCGCGTACACAGCGGCGCGTCCTCGTCGCCGCTCGTCAGTTCGCCTGATATGCTATTGCAAACCGATTGCAATAGCCGTCCATCGCTGTAGGTCTTCATTCGCGTTCCAGCACTGGCAGCCGCCTCGACAACGCGGAACAAGGATGAACCCGGACATGTTGCGCGCTGCGCTGTTGCAGATCCACCGATACACGGGGTTAGCCACGCTGGCGTTCCTGGTAATCGCCTCGCTCACCGGCTGCGTGCTGGTGTTCCGCGGACCGATCGACCGCGCCCTGAACCCCGATCTGTTTTATGCGCAAAGCACCGCCGCGACCGCTGAAGCGAGCGTTCGCGCCGTCTCGCGCTGGGCCGCTGCCAATCCCGATCTGCAGATTCTCAGCTTCCCCCTTCATCCCGGCGAGCAACGCACGATCACGCTGTCGGTCGCAGCCAAGCCGGGCCGACCGGCGACGACTTACGATGAAGTGTTCGTCGACCCTGCGAGCGGCGCGTTTGTCGGCGGGCGAAGCAGCGACGCCGGGATCGACCGGCGACACCTGATCAAAGGGGTGGCCGATCTGCACTTCGACTTGGTGGCCGGAACACCGGGGCGGTGGTTCCTTGGCGTCGTCGCCGTTGCGTGGCTGCTGTCGTCACTGGCTGGCTTGTACCTCACGTTTCCAGAGCGCGGTGGGTTCTGGCGCTCGTGGTGGCGCAACTGGCAGTTCCGTCGGTCGAGCAAGCTGCCACGCTTGCTGCTCGATCTGCATCGGGCAAGCGCGCTGTGGTTGTTTCCCTTCCTGCTGATCCTGGCCGCGACCTCCGCCGCGCTGAACTTCTTTGGAGAGTTCTACGCGCCGGCGGTGACGAAGATGTGGCCACTCGAACATGATCTGTTCGACAGCGACCCTCCGCCGCGGAACCCCGCCGATCCCAGGCTGACTCTGGCTGAGGGGCTCGCCGCAGCCCAAGCGCATGCGGATCGGACCGGACTGGAGTGGCAGCCAGCCACCATGCTCTATCTGCCAGATTGGAACTTCTACGGGGTCAAGTTCTCACCCGATGGAGTGCTCGATTACTCGAACTTGGGACCGGTCGATTACTACGTCGACGCCGACACCGGCGCTTACCGTCACGAGGTTGACCCGTACACCGACACGATGGGCCTCAAGGCGATCAGGGTGGTCTATCCGCTTCACAGCGGGGAGATTTTCGGACCGGTCACTGTCGCACTGGTGTTCGTGCTGGGACTGGCCACGCTTTTGCAATCGCTGACCGGACTCTACATCTGGTGGAAGAAGCGCAAGTCGCGAGTAGCGGCCCGGCGTGCCCATCGCAGAAAGGCTGCAGCTTGAACGGGGATGACATCGATCCGGACGTGCGCGAGTTCGTGCGCCTCGTCAGCCAGCGCTATACCGAAGTGCTCGGCGACGGCGCGACTGATTTGGCCAGCCAACGGGCCGCGGCTGAAATCGTCCGCGCACCATGGCGCGAGGGCGGACCCGTGATGGCCGCAACCGAGCAACGGCTCGCCGGCCCCTCCAAGGTGCGCGTGCGGATACACCGTCCGGCGGCAACCGAAATGCTGCCTGCGCTGGTGTACCTGCACGGCGGCGGATGGACGACTTTCAGCCTCGACACCCACGATCGCCTGATGCGCGAATACGCTGGCCGGGCGGGCTGTGCGGTGGTCGGCATAGACTACAGCCTCTCACCCGAAGCTCGTTTCCCGAGGGCGCTGGAGGAAATTGGCGAAGTGCTGGGGTGGCTGATGTCCGATGGTGCCGAAGCTGGCCTCGACAGCACTCGCATTGCCATCGGCGGCGACAGCGCGGGCGCCAACCTGTCGATCGCCAGCATGATCCGCGCCCGCGACCGCGGCGAACCGCTCACGCGCGGCATGGTCCTCAACTACGGCGCCTTCGACGAAGAAGTACGCGGCAGCCATGCCCGCTACTCCAACGCGAATTACATGCTCGAAGCCGCCGAAATGGATGCCTTCTGGCGCAACTATCGCGGCGAAGACCGATCGGACGACCCGCTTGCAAGGCCATTGCTGGCCGATCTGACCGGCCTGCCCCCCGCTTTCCTGTGCATCGCCGAATGCGATATCTTGGCAGACGAGAACCACGAGATGGCCAGACGGCTCGAACTTGCCGGGGTTCCTGTGGTGTCCAATGTCTATCGGGGTGCCACGCACAGTTTCCTTGAAGCAGTCAGCATTTCGGCGCTGGCCGACCAAGCTTTGCAGGAAAGTGCGGACTGGTTGAGGGAACAACTGTGCTCGTAACCGGTCATCATCAGGAATCGCCCGGCAACCTCCATGATTGCCTGAAGTAAATCCTACGGCGACTGCGCTGTCTGGGATCTGGAAAAACGGACCACATGATGTTCACCGCCGACCGACTTCTGCTCTTCGGCGCGACGGGAGACCTGTCACAGCGCATGTTGCTCCCGTCCTTGTGCGCGCTGGCCCAGGACGGGCTGCTCGCGCCGGGTCTTACGATTGTCGGGACTGCGCGGTCGCAGATGAGCGATGCCGAATTTCGCGATTTTGCACGGGCCGCGCTGGAAAAACACCTGCCCGAGGGGCGACGACGGGGCATGGCGGCGTTTCTCGAGCGCTTGAGCTACCAGTCGCTCGACGCGTCCACCCTCGAAGGGTTCGATGCGCTGGCCAAGAAGGTGGGCACGCCGGCGCAGGGGCTGGCGATTTTTCTGTCGACCGCTCCCAGCCTGTTCGAGGCGACCATCGCCGGCTTGCAGTCGGCCGGTCTCACCGGCGACAACGTGCGGATCGGGCTGGAAAAGCCGCTCGGTACCAGCCTGGAGAGCAGCCGCGAGATCAACGACGCGGTGGCGGCCGCCTTCACTGAAGACCGAATTTTCCGCATCGACCACTACCTCGGCAAGGAAACCGTCCAGAACCTGCTCGCGTTGCGGTTCGCGAACATCATGTTCGAACCGATCTGGAACGCCAATTACATCGATCACGTGCAGATCACCGTGGCAGAAACTGTCGGTCTGGAAAGCCGCGTCGCGTATTACGACGACAGCGGCGCGCTGCGCGACATGGTGCAGAACCACATGCTCCAGCTGCTCGCGCTGGTGGCGATGGAGCCCCCGACCAGCTTCGACGCCACCGCGGTGCGCGATGAAAAGGTGAAAGTGCTGCGTTCCTTGCGCAAGGTGGCGGAAGGCGAGACCGTGACCGGCCAATACCGCGCAGGCGCTATCTCCGGTGAGGCCGTGCCGGGCTACGACGAAGAACTGGGCAAGGACAGCGCGACCGAAACTTTCGTCGCGATCAAGGCGCACGTCGATAACTGGCGCTGGAAGGGCGTACCGTTCTATCTGCGTACGGGTAAACGCCTGCCGGAACGGGTGACCGAGATCGTGGTCCAGTTCCGCTGTGTGCCGTTCTCGATCTTCTCCGGCCGCGGCGCGAAGACCAAGCCCAACCAGCTCGTTATCGGCATCCAACCGGAAGAGAACATTCACATGTCGCTGATGGCCAAGGTGCCCGGCCTTGACCGCGAAGGAATTCGCCTGCGTCCCGTCCCGCTCGACATCTCGATGCCCGATGCGCTCGCGGGCGCGGTGCACCGGATCGCGTACGAACGTCTGTTGCTCGACCTGATCGAGGGCGATCAGACGCTGTTCGTGCGCCGCGATGAAGTGGAAGCGCAATGGGGCTGGGTCGACGCGATCCGGGCGCTGTGGGCGGACAGCGGGCTCGAACCCAGGAGCTATGGCGCGGGCAACTGGGGTCCGAGCGCAGCCATTGCACTGGCGGAGCGCGACGGGGTGACGTGGCATGAGTGACCGGCATGAATAACCTGAACGACACGGTCCACCGCGTCACCCAGCGGATCATCGAGCGGTCGGCTGACAGCCGGCGGCGCTACATCGACCTGATGGAAAGGGAGGGCGAAGCGCACGCGGATCGCAACATGGCCCTCGGATGCTCAAACCTGGCACACGGGTTCGCCGCGACGGGGGAGGACAAGCCGTCGATCGCCAGCCGCGCCGGTCCCAACATCGGCATCGTTACCGCTTACAACGATACCATCTCCGCGCATCAGCCGTTCGGCGCCTATCCCCCGCAGATGAAGGTGTGGGCACGCGAGGTTGGCGCGACCTGTCAGGTGGCGGGCGCGACCCCGGCGATGTGCGATGGGGTGACGCAGGGGACCGATGGCATGGAGCTGTCGCTGTTCAGCCGCGACCTGATCGCGCTCAGCACGGCGGTCAGCCTCAGCCATGCGATGTACGATGGCGTGGCCATGCTGGGCATGTGCGACAAGATCGTCCCCGGCTTGCTGATCGGCGCGCTGCGGTTTGGCTACCTGCCGACGATGTTCCTGTCTGCCGGCGCCATGCCGACCGGCATCTCCAACAAGGAAAAGCAGCGGGTCCGCCAGCTCTTTGCCGAGGGCAAGGCCACCCGCGCCGAATTGCTGGAGAGCGAGGCGGCGAGCTATCATTCGCCTGGCGTGTGCACGTTCTATGGCACCGCGAACTCCAATCAGATGATGCTCGACCTGATGGGCCTCGCGCTTCCCGGATCGGCTTTCATCAATCCAGGGACACCGCTACGGCAGGCGCTTACGCGCTCCGCGGTCCATAGGCTGGCGGCGATCGCCCGCACCGGCACCGACTACCGCCCCCTATACAGGTGTGTGGACGCAAGATCGATCGTCAATGCGACCGTTGGCCTGCTGGCCACTGGTGGATCAACTAATCACGCGCTTCACATCCCGGCATTCGCGCGCGCGGCAGGCGTGCAGATCGACTGGAGCGACATGGCGGAACTCAGCCAGGTGGTGCCGCTGATCGCCCGGGTCTATCCCAATGGCGCCGACGACGTGAACCACTTCCAGGCCGCTGGTGGGCTGGGCTTCGTGGTCCGTGAACTGCTCGATGCCGGGCTGATCCACCGCGACATCATGACCGTGCATGGCGACGACCTCGGCGCTTACACGCTCGAGCCCTGGCTCGATGGCGAGGAACTTGCCTGGCGCGACCCGGGGCCCAGCGGGGACGAGACAATCCTGCGGCCAGCGACTGCGCCGTTCGCGCCGGAAGGCGGCATGCGGCTAGTTCAGGGCAACCTGGGCCGCGCAACTTTCAAGACCAGCGCGGTCGATCAGGCGCGGTGGACGATCGAGGCACCGGCACGGGTGTTCGACAGCCAGGTCGCCGTCGCGCAGGCGTTCGCAGCGGGCGAACTGGATCACGACGTGGTAGTGGTCGTCCGCTTTCAGGGCCCCCGCGCCAACGGCATGCCGGAACTGCACAAGCTGACCCCGGTCCTCGGCCTGCTGCAGGACCGCGGCCATCGCGTGGCGCTGCTCACCGACGGACGCATGAGCGGGGCGAGCGGCAAGGTGCCTGCCGCGATCCATTGCACGCCCGAAGCGCTGGGAGGCGGTCCGCTGGCCCTGCTGCGCGATGGTGACATCGTGCGGCTGTGCGCAGAGACCGGCGTCCTTTCGACCACCGCGGATCTGACAGAGCGCGAAGCCGCGGCGATGCGAGAGGATCAGCACGGGACCGGCCGTGAACTGTTCGCGATGTTTCGCGATCGTGCCGACTCTGCCGAACACGGTGCCAGCGCGATGCTGGCGGCGGCCGGCTTGTGAGCAAGACCTTGCTTAGCCCCCCGGACGCAAAGCCGAAAGCAGGCTGGACAGATCATCGATTGGCGAAATGCGGATGTTGACCATCGACCAGATCATGCGGACTGCCCCGGTTATCCCGGTGGTGGTGATTGACGACCTTGCGCATGCGGTTCCCCTCGCCGAAGCGCTGGTGGCTGGCGGGCTGCCCGTGATCGAGGTCACGTTGCGGACGCCGGTAGCGCTGGAAGCGATCCGCGCCATGAAGTCGGTGCCGGGCGCGCTGCTCGGCGCGGGAACCGTACTTGACGCAGCGCAGCTGGCGCGCGCCCTCGATGCTGGGAGCGAGTTCATCGTCGCTCCCGGTTTGACCGAGCCTCTCGCAAAGGCTGCCATCGCCGCTCGCGCGCCATTTTTGCCGGGCGTCGCCACGGCCGGCGACATCATGCGCGGGCTCGACCTGGGCCTTACCCACTTCAAGTTTTTCCCCGCCATGGCAGCGGGCGGACCGCAGGCGCTGAAGGCGTTGGCCGCGCCGTTCGCCCACTGCCGTTTTTGCCCGACCGGGGGCATCACGGCGGACAGCGCGGACCAGTGGCTGGCCATCTCATCCGTGCTGTGCGTAGGCGGCAGCTGGGTTGCCCCACCCGGGGCGCCCGATCGCGGGGTGATCGAAAAGCTCGCCCGGGAAGCTGCCAGCCTTCGGCACGTTTAGCCTTGTACCTACTTTAACAGGGTCGCGCCCGCGCAGGGCGGGACATTGTCGTCGATGGGCAATCTGTTAGAGCGTGTTGGTCAACCGAGAAACCCGATGACCCACGCAGACAGAGAAGAGATTTCCCGAGAAGCCGTATATGACGCGGTCTGGTCTCGGCCGCTCGCCATGGCGTCAAAGGAGTTCGGTCTATCGGCCAATGGATTGGCCAAGTTGTGTGATCGGCTAGGAATTCCGCGCCCCTCCCGGTCCTACTGGGCGACACCGATCGCAAAGCGCGGCGCCCGGCCCCCGATGGATGCCCAGCAAACGGCGCCAGACGAAAGCTCGGTCGGCGATGGCGAGACCTTGCTCCCCAGGCGAAGAACCCGGCTGGCGCCGGCCGATCGCCACGATCAATTGCTCGATACGGCGGCGGCAATCGCCGTGCGCGACGGCGTTCAAAAGGTCACCTTGAAAGCAGTGGCGCGCGAAGCGGGTATCAGCGAGGCCCAGGCGCATAACTGCTTTCAGGGGCGCCTTGATCTCCTGCTCTCGCTGACGCGGCGGGAATTGAGCATTCTTGAAGAGCGGCGCCGGTCGCGGGTAGTCCGCGGGGACGACCGCATCGCGCGCATCGTCATTTCGACCGTAAGCTATCTGCACGAGGCGGTCGAACGCGGCCCCTTGCTGCAAATGCTGCTGCGCAATTCCGACGTTCGAGAGGCGCTGCGAGCGGAGCGCGCTTCGGCGACCGCGCGCGCTCGTGAACCCATCCTGCAGGTCCTGTCGGGCAAGTTTGCGATGAAGCGTGCGGTCGCCAACGGTTCGACCGCCGCTTTGGCCGCAGTATCATTGCGTGCCGGCGGTCTAGTCGCTTCGGGGCGGACCGATCTTGCGGTGGCCGAACGGCTCTCGTTGGCGATCATCCTCGCGGGCGCGCGCAGCAACGAGGCCTGGGAAGAGGGCTGATCAGGGCTTCAGCCGGGTCGCATCGCCTCGATGCCGCTACGCACAAGACGCTGGCAAATGGCCAATGCATCGTCGAGCGCGAGTTCCCTGCCATGAACCAGCCGGCCCAGTTCTTCAGGCACAGCGATCAGCAGTTCGACCAGCACTATGGCTTCGGCGCTGGACAGACGAAGCTGCGCACGCGCCGCCCGTGCCAGCGCCCGGAGCGCACGGTTACGGGGCGCGGTCACAGACCGCGATAGCGTCACCCCGTGCGGTGCATCGCGCAGGATCACGTGGATCACCGGCCCGTGCTCGGCGACGTGCTGGAGGTATAGCGCGGCGGCACGGGTGCCGCGATCTGTGACTTCGCCGGTCTGAGCTGCACACACGATCCCGGTCCTCTCAAGGCGCCCCAAATGGTCCACCAGGATCGCTTCGGTGAGAGCGTCAGGTCCGGAGAAGTGAGCGTAAACCAGCGCTCGGCTGGCGCCTATGCGCTCTCCTACTGCCTTCATCGACAGGGGAAGCGCACGCGTCTCGACGATGAGGTCGACCGCCGCGCGGAGTATCTCCGAACGGCGATCGTCCGCCGACTTTCGCCGCGCGACGGGCGCTGCTGCCGCGGGGGATGAAAGCGTCCCGGTCACCCGGCCTCGTTACGCCTAGTCAATCGACCGGGCAATGCGGGGCCGGATCGGGTTCAGGCGGCCGCCAACGTGGCCGGTGGGCCCGGCATGTTGAGCAGCTGCTCGTAATTGCGACGGAAGAACTGGTCGCGCGCGTCCTCGTCGATCCCTTCCATCGTCCGCTCGAACTTACCCAGCGGATCGCGGGTGCCTTCGGGATGAGGATAATCGCTGGAGAACATGAAGAGGTCCGGCCCGGCGTCGCGGATCATCAACCCGACGTCTTCATCGGGAAAAGGCGTGAACTTGACCGCGCGTCGGATGTACTCCGACGGCTTCATGGTCAGTTCCTGCAGGTAAGGGTCGGTCCGCTTGAACGAGCGATAGGCATAGTCGAGCTGGCGCAGGAAATCGGGTACCCACCCTGCTCCGGATTCAACCACCGCTCCGCGCAACTTCGGGAAGCGCTCGAACACTCCGTCGTAGATCAACGCGGTGAGGAAGATCTGCGGCGCGTACCACAGGCAGGTGTAGTCGGCGAAACGCAGGTTCTCGCCGCCCCCATGGAGGTCGGGCGATCGCGCGCGGCCATTGTTATGGAACGCCTTGGGCTGAGTCATCGTGCCGGGGCCGATGTGCAGCGTGAACGGGATGTCGTTCTCGACCAGCGCGGACCAGAACGGGTCGTAATCCGGGTGACCCGGCGAACGCTCTCCCCCCGGAGCATTCGCGGGGACGAGAACCGCCCCCGCCCCGCGCTCGATCGCGGAGCCGAGCAGTTCCAGCGCCCTGGCTGGATCGTCGAGCGGAATGAAGGCCACAAACACCAGTCGCGGATCGGCGGCGCAGAAATCGGCTTGAGCGCAGTTAAGCGCATAAGCAGCCTTGTACAGCGTGTCCTGATCACGGGCGCGGCGGACGAGTCCGAGGCCGAATGTCGGGAAGACCAACTGCGAGCCAAAACCAAGCCAGTCGAGCGCCTTCACTCGCTCCTCGGTATCGAAGGCACCATATCCGGCCCAGCCCTTCGCCCCGGAGATGATATTGGCCCGCGCTTCGGCATCGGCAGCCGGATCGGCCTTGCGGGCTTTCGAGCTGTCGATGATGCTGAGGATGCGCGACCCGCTTTCCGGATCGCCGTAGAGCGCGCCCAGCGACTTCAGCAAATCCGCGTCGAGGTACGGAGCCAGCCAGTCACCCGTTTCCATAGTGTGGCTGTCGGCATCATGGATCACCCGGCCCGCGGCGTACGTCATCGCAACTCTCCTCGACGTCTGAACAGGCTGCGATGCTCTACTCTTGTGGTGCGCGTGTCAACAGATTCAATCAAATCGCGCGGGCGCGTCCCTGCCAGTAGCGTTCACGTACCTTTCGCCGCTCGGTCTTGCCTGCAGGGCTGACGGGGATATCGTCCAAGTAGTCGATTTCTCTAGGAACTTTGTAAGGTGCCAGCGTATCTCTTGCCATCGCGATTAGTGCGTCTGTCAGTTCCTGCGACGGCTCGTAGCCGGGATTGAGCGAAACAACCCCCCGGACATCCTCGCCCCAGTCAACGCTGGGCACGCCGACCGTGCAGCTTTGCCGCACCGCTGGATGGCGCTGGAGCGCGTTGTCGATCTCCTGCGGATAGATGTTCACCCCGCCCGAAATGATCGTCTCCGCAGATCGGCCGGTCAGGAACAGGTAGCCGTCCTGATCGACATAACCAATGTCCCCCACGGTGTAGTAATCGCCCGAGAACACTTCCCGGTTCTTCTCGTCCGCCTTGAAGTAGCTGACCCGGCCCGTGGCCGGCTGCCGGAAGCTGACCTGTCCCGGCACCCCCGGGGCGCATGGCTTGCCTTCCTCGTCGAGCACGCATGCGCCGAATTCGGGTAGCAAGCGCCCCACGCTGCCCGGTCGCTCCAGCCATTCTTGCGATGTGATGCCGATGTTGGCGCTCGCTTCGGTCGAGGCATAGTATTCGTAGAAGATCGGCCCCCACCAGCCGATCATTGCCCGTTTCACTTCAGGCGTCACCGGCGCCGCGCCATGGATCACAAGCCGCAGACTAGAGGTGTCGGCCCGTTGCTTGATCTCAGGCGGCAGCGCGAGCAGGCGCTGGAACATGGTGGGCACCATGTGGCTGTGAGTCACGCGCTGGCGGGCAATCAGGGCGAGCGCCTGGGCTGGATCAAAGCGCTCCATCATCGACACCGCCGCACCCGATGCGAGCGGGATGGCGATATCGAAAGCCAGCGGCGCCGCATGATAGGCAGGCCCGCACAGCAACTGCACGTCGCCGGCTTGGTAATTTGCGCGCGTGCCTTCGCCTTGTGGCAGAAGGATCGGTGCGCCCTCCTTGATCACGCCCTTGGGACGGCCCGTGGTGCCCGACGTATAAAGCATCGACTTCCCGAGAACCGGATCGGCGGGATCGTCGCCACTTTGCGACAGTAGCCCATGATCGAAGTCCGCGAAGCCTTCAGCTGACCCTCCGACGCATAAGCGGGCCTTTAGAAGCAGCGTCTGCGCCCCGGCGACCTTTTCCAGGAACTGCGCTTCGATCACCAGCGCTTCGGCATCGCAATCATCAAGGATGTAGGCGACTTCATCGGCCGCGAGGTGCCAGTTGATCGGAGTGTAGCGGAAGCCTGCGCGTTGGCAGGCGACCACCGTCTCGATGAACTGGGGAATGTTGCCGCACAGAAGCGCGACCGGTGATCCCGCGGTCAGCCCCGCGCCGCGCAGCAGGTGGACCAGCCGGTTGGCGTTGGCGTTCAACTCTTCATACGTGCGGTTTCCGCGCGGCGAGAGAACCGCGGGAGCATCGCCCCGCTGGCGCGCCCAATACGACACCAGCATCCCCCGCGCAGCCATCTCGGCGATACGCGCGGGGTCTTCGACTGTCGGCGGGGCTGCCGGCACCGCCGTGTCGGTCACTTGCCCCCCTGCTGTCTCCGCCACGCATCCGCTTGGGCATCAGCCAAGCGCAAGAGGTCTCCCATCACCACCGGCATGTCGATCAGATGCAAGCCCCAGTCCTTGAGCACCGATCCGCCCGCCACGACGTCGCCGGTTATAGTATCGGTTCGCGCGTCGGCCGGATCGCCGTTGACCGTCACGGCCAGATAATCGAACCCATCCCGCGAGACACACTCGGTGGCAATGAGCCCCGGCGTACGCACGAACGGAGTGGCGACAGTCACCCCCTCGCCCCAGGCCGTCATCGGCTGTGCGGAATCGCCTGGACCGCCGGAGGTGAAAATCGCATCGCTCACCGCGCGCTGGCCGGTGAGGTCGGCGGGGTTGGTGCAAGCGACCCTGAGACCCTCGCCCGGGCTCTTGCCGAAGCGGCTATTCGCGGGCGGCGGCGCGTCCTTGCGGAAGGTGACGTAGCTCACCACGCAGCCGCTTTGGCTGGCGCTGGTGCAAATCGGCATCTGCTTCAGATCACCGCCGACCACCGCGTCCTTCGGAACCGAGACGTTGGTGCCGATCAGCATCGCCGAGATGATCTGGTTTTGCACTGGTTGCCCCTCGATTGACTTCGCAATCAGGGCCTTGAGCACTCCGGATCCCTGGCTATGACCGATCAGGACCACACCCCGCCCTTGGTTGTCGCGCGCAAGGTAGTCCTGCCACGCTGCGGTGACATCCTCCAGCGGCATCGCCCGGTCCGCTGCCAGCGCCTGCCCCTGCATCGCCGAGCGCAGGGCGGTCAGCGTGACCTGTCGATACATCGGCGCGAACACGCGGCACTGGCCGGTGAAGCGGCCAACCTGCGCGTAGGCCACGCGTCGTTCCTCGGGCCCGATCTCCATGTCGCTATTGGGCGTCGGGTCATTCGAGACCGTCGGATATACATAGAAGCAATCGTAGGCCGGCTCATTGGCCTGTTTGAAGCGCTCAACCTGGGTCCGGCCGTCCGTGGCCACGGACGTCACGTCCTGATTGTCCGCGCAGGCATCGGTCCGACCCGGGCGGCACAGCCAGGCGGCATCCTGCCGGTAATTGGGGGCCGGAGCGGGACTGGCGGAAGCAGTCGCCGCAGGGGCCATCAGCGCGAGCGCAAGGGTAATGCTCATCGTTATCTCCAGCTATGCACCTGCGGGCCTCAGAACTTCTTCCGGATGCCCACCTTGATCACGCGACCCAGCGGATTGCCGGTGAACGGGTCGTAGTTGAGATCGAGGCGCGCGAACGGCGGATCCTCGTCGGTGATGTTCTGCACGGTCAGCGACAGCGTCGTATCCAGCGGTTCGATGTCGAGCGTGTAGCTAAGATCGGCGGTGACGAATTCGTCGATCTCCTTGCCCAGCGGGCTGGTGGCGGTGAACGTCGTCGGCCCGCGGCTATCGGTCATGCCGCCGACGTAACGCACGGTCCCGCGCAGGGTGTGCGGGCCGGTGGAGTACTCCACGTATGCCTGACCCTTCAGATCCGGGATTGAGCCGTAGCCAAGGTAATCGAGCTGACCGGCAAAATCATCGCCTTCCGACACCAGCACGCCCTCCACCAGAAAGTCGCCCGCCTGGTATTCGATGACGTAGCTACCATCGACGCCAATCACCGCGCGGCCGCCCAGCAGGTCACCACGCAGGCTCGCGGAGAAGTCGATGCCGGAGGTGCGGATATCGGGTCCGTTGACCTGGTTAAGCCGTGTGCGCAGCAGATTGCCCCGCGAACACACGTTGTTGTTGAAGGTAAACCGCGACAGGAAACCGGGGTTCTGAGCAGCCGCCGCGCACGCCGCCGCGTCGGTCACCCCGGTCGGGAACAGCGCGGCAACCATTGCGGTGCCGGGTTCGTTGTCGAGTCCGCCCTGGAAATCGAAGCGATAGTAATCGATGGTCGCGTTGAAGCCCCCGGTCTGGACGATGATCCCCGCGTTGTATGCGTCGGCCGTTTCGGGCTGCAGATCCGGATTGCCGAAGGTATCGTAAGCGCGATAGCCACCCACCGCGGCGGTGAACGCCAAAGTGGTCGTGGGCGTGGGGACCAGCAGCGTCTGGGGCGGCGCCCGGAACGTGGTCGAGACGGATCCACGCAGCGCCAGCCAGTCCGTCAGCTGCCAGCGCACCGCCAGCTTCGGATTGACCGTCGAACCGATATCGCCGCCATAGCTTTCGTAGCGGACGGCCGCCTGCGCATTGATCGTATCGGTCACCGGCAGCTGGAGCTCGGCGAATGCCGCATAGACATCGCTCGAGTACGAGTAATTGTCGAGCGGACCGAAGAAACTGAAAACGCCGTTCTGGCGGCCAGGGCAAATCTGATTGCCGTTGAATTCGCTGTCCACACAAGGGAACTGGGCGACATCGAGCAGGGCGTCGACATCACGCTGGCTGGTGTTGCGGCGGTATTGTCCGCCGACCGCAAAGCCGATCGGCCCGCCGGGCAGATTGATCCCCGCCTCGCCGCTGAGCACGGTATCGATCACGAACAGCTTGCTGGTGCTTCGATAGGCATAATCCTCGAACAGGTAGTCGATCACTTCTAGGCTGTTCGCCGTCGACGGCACGAAATTGGGATTGACCCGCCCGTCGATCTGGCTTGCCGCGATGCCGCTCGAAAATGGGTTGAAGTACAGGCAGCCGTTGGCCCCGGGAGTATTGGCGGCGACATTGCAGCCGAACCCGCCGAGACCGCGCAGCGCCAATTCCAGGCGCGAAACCACGATGTCCGGGGTCGCGATGTCGCTTGAATTCTCCATGTACGTCGCGGCGGTATCGAGCTTGAGCGATCCGCCCAGTTCCGCGGTGATTCCGCCCGAAACGCGGAACCCTTCGAAATAGCGCTTGTCTTCCTTCCCCTCCCCACCGGTCAGCGGATTGCCGCCGACGCCCAGCGGACGCCACAGGATGGTGGTCGAGACACCGTTGATCCCGGCCTGGTTGGCAGCCACCGCGCCGCCCAGCGCACTCGCGGGATAGCTGTTCAGCAATGCTCGCAAGCCCGGATTAGTCGAGGGAATGAAGAATCCTGCGCTGACCAGGTTGCGACCGTTGATGGCGGCGGTAGGAAACTGCACGGGCGAATAGGACGGCGAGCTGTTCTCGCGTGGCACGTCGTGGCTGGCCCACAGGCCTTCGAGATGAAAATCGATTCCGTCGGAGATCTCGTAATTGACCTGGCCGAACACCTGATAGTGGTCTTCATCCTCCACCAGATTGTCGAAGCTGGTGTAGCGGAACACGCACTGGGGCGCACCGGTCGAAGCGGGCACCACAGGGCCGGAAATCAGGGTGCAAGCCGGGTCGACGAACAGGCCCGCCGGGCTTCCCGCTGCAGTTATCGGGGTATACGTCCCCGGATTGCCGAAGGGCGTGAATCCCCCCTGCGGGTTGGTGAAGTAGTCCAGCTGCGCGAAGTCGCGATCGCGGACGCTGAGTTCCGAGCGGTGGCGATACGCCGCCGACAACAGAACGTTGCCACGATCAAATTGGGCGCCCCAGTTGAGCGCGAAGTTGTAGTCTCCGTCGGACCCGTCGATGAAGCTATAACCCGCGCTCGCCTCCAGGCCGTCCAGGTCCGTCCGGGTAATGAAGTTGACCACGCCGGCAACGGCGTCCGAACCGTACAGCGCCGCAGCGCCGTCCTTGAGAACCTCGACCCGGCCGACCGCCGCCAGCGGCAACAGGTTGGTATCCACCGAACCCACCAGCGTGGGTGCCGGCGCGAGCCTGCGGCCATTGAGAAGGACCAGCGTGCGCGGCGCACCCAGGCCGCGCAGGTTAACGCTTCCCGAACCGGTGGTCTGGCCGGCACCGAATTGATTGGAATCGCCGATCACGCCGGCTGACGAAGGCAACGCCTTCAGCAATTCGACAACGGTCGGTGAGCCTTGCCGTACCAGCTCTTCGGAAGTGATGACATCGACGGGGACGGCAGAGTCCTCAGCCGAGCCGCGGATATAGCTGCCCGTGACGACGATCTGCTGCTCGGCCGCTTCGTTGCCAACATTCGGATTGGAAGCGATGGCGCCCGGCTCGGCCGATTGCGCATGAGCCATGGACGAGAGCGACAGCGCCGCAATCCCGCAAGTCGATAGCAACAGGTGTCCCGCGCGCATCCGTCATCTCCTCCACTTGCCGTGTCACGAATCCCGCGCCGGCTTGGGCATCAAGGTGGATGCTAGGAGTAGCGTCCGTCAATCTTATTTTCACGCTATCCACTAAGGACGGCAATGGCGGCCGGGTTTTAGACGCAGCACAGGCATGCAACTGAGCCGGGCGCCCCTTGCGCATGGGCAAAAGTCAAGGCGCAAGGCGGGATAGCTGTGATGCATTCGCGCATCGCCTCCCCTACACACGCCTTGGGAGCGAGTCCGTCCCTCAAGCCTGCTATCTATGCTTCGTAGCGGTTGGTCTTACGCATCGGCCAGCATTCCGTTCATTCGAATCGGCAGGATTAATGGTGATAGCCGCCACCAAAGTTTGGCCGGCGCAATCGCGGCAGCGCCACCTCTGGCAGTGCCTCTGCTGGCATCAGCCGAAGGTCACCCCTTGTGCGCCGCCCATGCGCGGCGCATCGGGTGCCGCCCTGATGCGCCGCCCATGCGCGGCGCATCGGGTGCCGCCCTGCACAACAGAGGCTTACCCGACCCCATGAGTCTAACCCAAGCCGGCGCTGCAGTTGGCCTCGACTTCGGCACCACCAACAGTGTTGCCGCGGTGGCTGGCCAATTCGGCGAGGATCCGCGTCTCGTGTCCTTGGCAGGGCCGAGCGGACCGGTGGAAGTCTACAGGTCCGCGCTGTGTTTCTGGCGCGATCCCGCGGTGCGCGGAGGATTCGCGGCGGAGGCGGGGCCGTTCGCAATTCACGAGTATCTCGAATATCCGTCAGACAGCCGCTTCCTGCAGTCGTTCAAGTCGGTTGCCGCCACGCCCTCGTTCGACCGTGCCGTCGTGTTTGGTCGCCCCTATCGGTTCGAAGACCTGGGCCAACTGTACCTTGAGAAGCTGGCCATTCACGCAGGGGGCTCGCTCGATCGGCTCGACCGTCTCGTCGTCGGGCGTCCGGTTCAGTACGCAGGCGCCCGTTCCGATCCGGTGCTTGCCCGGCAACGCTACGATGCGATGTTCGCCGGGTTCGCGGGCGAGATCCATTATGTCTACGAACCGCTGGCCGCAGCCTTCAGCTATGCATCCCGCCTGACCGAGCCTGCGACCCTTCTGGTGGCGGATTTTGGTGGGGGTACGAGTGACTTCTCGATCGTCCGGGTGGAAGAGCCGGGGGTTCGGCAGCGCTGCAAGCCACTGGGGCACGCAGGCGTGGGGATCGCCGGCGACCGGTTCGATCAACGGATCGTCGATCGCCTCGTGCTGCCCTTGCTGGGCAAAGGCGGCCGCTATCGCTCGTTCGACAAGGAACTCGAAATCCCGCCCGGCTTCTTCGCGGACTTCTCCGACTGGTCGAAGCTGGCGCTCATGCGCAACCCGCGCACGCTCAACGAACTGGGCCGGCTTCAGCGCAGTGCACTGGACCCGGCAGCGATCGGACGGATGATCGCGATGATCGAGAACGAGCTGGGCTTTCCGCTATACGACGCGGTGACGCGCCTGAAAGCGGACTTGACCCAGAACGATCAGTCCACCTTCCAATTCACCGGCGCCGGTGTCGAGATCGAGGCAATGGTCACCCGTCGTGAATTCGACAGCTGGATTGCCGATGACATCGCCCGGATGGCGAACGCGGTGAGTGATGCGCTGAGCGATGCGGGGGTGAGCGCGGTCGAAATCGATCGGGTGTTTCTGACAGGAGGCACTTCATTAGTGCCCGCGGTGCGACGAATCTTCACCAGCCGTTTCGCGGAGGACCGGATCATGTCGGGAGGTGAACTAACCTCGATCGCGCACGGCCTGGCCCTGATCGCACAGGAGGAAGACCCGTCCGTCTGGCGCGCCTAGCCGCCCCGGATCGGCACCTAAGCCAGCGCGGTCGCCAGATTGAGCTGGGGAATCGCGACCGCCCGCCGCCCTGCGTAGTCCGTTCGCACGACCACGAGATCGGTCTTTTCGAGATGCTCCAGCATCCGCCTCGCACGCCCTACCGAGCGGGTGCCGTAGAGAATGGCAAGCGCCTCGTCATCCGGACACGGCCTGCCGTCGATCGCCGCCTTTCCGATCGCGAGGAATGGGGTGAGAAGCTCTTCGGGAATTGTTTCTGCTAGCGCGAGCAGGCGCGCGTCCTGTCCATCCGGGTCGTCCAGGGTCACCCCTGCGAGCGACTGCGCAAAGCTCTTTCGGAACTGGGCGGCGTCCAGCCCATGATCCTTCAGGCCGCGCATGCGGCAGCGCACCGTGAAGTCCTGAAACAAGGTAGCCGACGGAAGGAACGTCGAGCCATCCTCGCCGCTCATCTCGGACAACACCTCGCGCATGATGCTGGCGCACTCGTCACCGGACAGCGTCACTTCCGGATAGCCGGGTGCCGGGGCTGTCTGGTCGGCGATATGCTCCTGAAGCGCAGCGGCCGTCGCGTGGTTTGGCGCAGCCGCGCTCCACAATTCCGCTTGAGCCGGCGGAACCTCTGGCGGGGCGTGAAGAAGACTTGCCATGTCTGCGCCAGTGGCGAGTGGTGGCGGCGTCAGCCCCGCTACGGTGGATTTGGCGCGGGTTTGCACGTCACCGACTCGCACGGTCACCGGGCGGCGGCTGATCGCGGGGCCGAGACCCACGAAGTGGCCGCGGTCGAGGTCCCGGATCTGCTCCGCCTGCCGCCGTTCCATTCCCAGCAGGTCTGCCGCCCGGATCATGTCGATGTCGAGGAAGGTCCGGCCCATCAGAAAATTGGACGCTTCGGCAGCGACGTTTTTCGCCAGTTTCGCCAGCCGCTGGGTGGCGATGATCCCGGCAAGACCACGCTTGCGGCCCCGGCACATCAGGTTGGTCATGGCGGCGAGCGAACTGCGACGAGCCTCGTCACTGACGTCACCCGATGCGGTCGGGGCAAACAGTTGCGCCTCGTCCACGATCACGAGCGCTGGATACCAATGCTTGTCGGGAGCGTCGAACAATGCGCTCAGGAAGACCGCCGCACAGCGCATTTGGTTATCGATTTCCAGCCCATCCAAGGCGAGGACGACTGACGCGCGGTGCTCGCGCGCTCGCGCGGCAAGGCGGGCAACTTCGGTATCGGAATAGGCGGCTCCGTCGATGACCACGTGACCGAACGCTTCAGCCAGGCTCACGAAGTCGCCTTCGGGATCAATGACGATCTGCTGGACGATCCCTGCACTTTTCTCGAGCAGCCGACGCAGCAAATGCGATTTGCCCGAGCCGCTGTTGCCCTGCACCAGCAACCTGGTCGCAAGCAGCTCCTCGACGTCGAGGGTGACAGACTTGCCCGCGGCATCGGCGCCAAGATCGATCTGATTCTGCACATGCGCGTCCTAGCAGGCTTGCCCGGCAGCCCACCGCGCCATCAGGGGTTTTCCGCAGCTTTCAGCCGGCGAGAGCTTGCTGCGTGCCCAGCATGTCAATCGTCACCGAGCGACACCCACACATCCACCGGCGCCGAGAACTTGCCCGGAGCCGGCTTGCCAACATCGATGCGCTCGGCCGTTACCTGCCGGCCGTTTTCGAGGGTGAACGTGGCCCACGGCTTCGGCATGCGCTCGAACTTCATGGTCTGAACCGCGCGGCCCGTCCGGGTGTTCATGATCGTTGCGATGACAGCCATGACCGCGCCCTAAGGTCTCAATGTCGTGGTTGTCGACCCGTCGGCTGTGGATTGCGCACAGCGCGGATCGCGATGACTACTTCCCGCCGATCGCCGCGGCCGACGCAGCGATGATGCGCGATTTGGACAGCAGCCGCACGGTTGAGCTTCCCTTGGCGAGGACTTGCCCGGACAGATCCGTCAGCTGGCCTTCCATGAAACAGGTCGAACGGCCTTCGCGCTCGACCCAGGCTTCGGCCACCACCGGGCCGGGCCGGGCCGGCGCGAAGAAGCTGATCTTCAGTTCCAGCGACACGGGGGTGATGTCATCCTCACCGCGATCGGCATGCAGACCGATGATGGCGTGCGCCATGGCGGAGTCGATCCAGCCGGTCACGAACCCGCCCTGCACCACGCCGCCGGAGTGGCACATGTGCAGTCCGGCCTGGTATTCCAGTGCGGCACGTCCATCCGCATTACTGATGATCCGCTTGAACCCGAGGCTTTCGAACAAGTTAGCGGGGCTTTGAGCAGCGTCGTTCACCCGGTCATCCTTCTGTCTGCACCACAGTTCCTCGGTGCGCCTGGCCGGCGAGCGCCGGGAGCGAGTGCCGCGGCCTGCAGAGCAAGATCCCTCGAAGAGATCTCACGAATTCAGGCCCGGCGGCTCCCGGCGCAATTCTCCTGTCCTTACTCGGGTTAGTCGACCAGCCGCTGCATCAGGTACACATACTGCAGCGCCTGCAGCTTGGCGCGCTGCGCATTGTCGACCCCGCCCGAGTGCCCACCGGTCATGTCCTCATAATAGTAATAAGGCTGGCCGTTCGCGCTCATCCGGGCTGCCGCCTTGCGCGCGTGGCTGGGGTGAGTGCGATCATCGGCCGTGCTGGCCCAGAAGAACGGCATGGGGAAGTCCACCCCTTTCACCAGCTTTTGATAGGGCGAGTATGCCTCGATCCACTTGCGCTGTTCCGGGATGCGCGGATCGCCGTATTCGCCGACCCACGAAGCGCCGCGGCCGATTTCCGTAAGCCGCAGCATGTCGAACAGGGGGATTTGCACGATGGCCGCGTTGAACAGGTCAGGGCGCTGGGTGAACGCTGTTCCCACCAACAGGCCGCCCTGGCTGCCGCCCATGATGCCGAGGCGCCGGGGGCTGGTGATGCCGCGTTTCACCACATCCTCGCCGATCGCGATGAAATCGTCCCAGGTGCGCTGCTTGTTCGCCCCCATGGCCGTCTGGTGCCACTCCGGCCCGAACTCACCGCCGCCGCGCATGTTGCCGAGAACGTAAGCGCCGCCCTTTTCGAGCCACAGCTTGCCGATGGTGCCCGAATAGACCGGCAGGCTGGAGTTCTGGAAACCACCGTAGCCGTACAGCAGCGTTGGCGTCGTGCCGTCCAGCTTCACGCCCTTCTTGGAGACCACGAAGTAAGGAATCTTGGTTCCGTCCTTGCTGGTCGCTTCGAACTGGCCGATCTCCAGGCCCGCGGCATCGAACCGGGAGGGGCTGGTCTTGATGACCGTGGGCGCTGCAGTGCCGTCCGAATACCAGAGCTGCGAGGGGGTGAGGAAGTCGGTCGAAGAGAACATCACCTCGCCGGTTTCATCGGAGGCGCTGGCGATGCCGACTGTGGCGTTCGTCGGCAGCGCGGCGATCGGCGCCGCGTTCCACTTGCCGCCCGTGAAATCGAGCCGCATCACCCGGCCACGCACGTTGTCGAGGTAGCTCACGAACAGCGCGTCGCGGGTGATCGCGCTCCCCTGCAGTGTCTGGCGCGGCCCGGGCGCCCACACGAGCGTCTTGGGCGCCCCGTTCGGATCAGCCTTGAAGGCCTCCAGGTCCGCCGACACGATGGAATCGGCAGGGAAGGTCTTGCCGCCCGTCTTCCACTCCACATCGGTCGAGAACAGGACGCGTCCATCGACGATGCCGGCCAGGCCCGCCTTCAGCGGAAGATCGAGGCGCACCCATTTCCCGTCGCTCCACAGATAGGATTCGCGTTCAAAGAACGAGGTGCCGCGGGTTGCCAGCCGGCCGTGAACGGTGCCGGCCGCATCGCGCAGCAGACTGGCCCCCGACGACACATCCTTGGCATCGCCGCGATAGATTTCCGGTGCATCCTCGATCCGGGTGCCGCGTTTCCATTCGCGCGTGGTGAAAGGATACTGGCTTTCGGTCACGGTGCCGCCACCGAAATCTCGGCTGACGAGCAACGTGTCCTGGTCGACCCACTGCGCCCCGCCCTGGCTTTCGGGCAGGAAGAAACCGTCCTTGACGAAAGTGCGTGTCGTCACGTCGAATTCACGCAGCTCGGTCGCGTCCTTGCCGCTGTCCGACAGCGCGACCAGACAGCGGGTACCCGCCGGCGGCAGGCAGGTCATGCCCTTGTAAACCCACTCGCGGCCCTCAGCCTTGGCAAGGGCATCGACGTCGAGGATCGTCTCCCACGATGGATTGTCGGTGCGATAGCTTTCCAGGGTCGTCACCCGGAGCAGACCGCGCGGGTTGGCGGCGTCCTGCCAGAAGTTGACCAGGCCATAAGGGGTGAAGCTGACGCCGGGGATACGATCCTTCGCATCGAGGATCGTCAGCGCCTCGCGCTGCAGCTGGGCGTAGCGCGGATCGCGCGCCAGCGTCTGATCGACCCGCTCGTTTTGCGATCGGACCCAGGCGAGCGCCGGTTCGCTGCGAGTTTCCTCAAGCCAGATAAACGGATCTTCAGCGGGCACGGGCGTCGCCTGGGCGGGAGCTGCCGAAGACTGCGCAACGGTCGGCGCCGCAGAAAGCGCCAGAATGGATGCAAAAACGTACAGGGCTGCGCGCTTCAATGGTGATCTCCTTTGTCAGGGTCGGGTTCCTACTGCGCTATGTTCTGAAATAAAACGCCGCCCTCACTGACATGTCTTTTCCGCAAGAAGCAATGATGCATCGGCGCGCTGCCACCGGGTGAGCGGATGCCTTGTCAGGGTCGCGTGTCGTTTGCACGGGTGCGCAATTCTCCGGCACCCGCATCCGAAGATCGTCCGCAGACATCACCTGATGCACTTTAATACACCTTCACGCTTGCAAGCAGGACTGCCATCCGCAAACGCGCAGAAGAACCGGGTGCGAAGCAAGTATGTTTGAATTCGTGGCGAACCTCCGTCGCATGTCGCTGATGCTGGGCTACACGCTCGCGCTTGCCGGATGTTCGGGTGGAGGAAAGGACGACGCCGGCGGTCGCCCGGCGCCCACGGTGGGGATCATCGTGGCTCAACCCAGCAGTGCCGCGATCCCGGCGACGTTGGCAGGCCGCGTGGTCGCGCAGGAGACGAGCGAGGTTCGCCCGCAGATCACCGGACTGGTCCGGCAGATCAATTTCCAGCCCGGCGGTTTCGTTCGCGCGGGCCAGCCGTTGTTCCAGATCGATGCCAGCCTGTACCGTGCCGCCGCCGCCGAAGCGCGCGCCGCCCTTGCCAGCGCCGAAGCCAATGCCCGCGCCGCGAGCGCGCGTGCCGCGCGCTTCAAGCCGCTCGCCGACATGGAGGCGATCTCCAGACAGGAATACGACGACGCCGCCGCCGCGGCCGGCTCGGCCCGTGCCGCGGTCGCCCAGCAACGGGCCAGCGTGGATACCGCGCAAATCAACCTGCGCTTCACCAGCGTCCCTGCGCCGATCAGCGGACGCATTGGCCGCCCCCTCGTTACCCAGGGCGCGCTGGTCAGCAGCAACCAGGCCGAACCCCTGGCCGTGATCCAGCGCACCGACAGCGTCTATGTCGACATGCAGCAGTCTGCAGCCGACCTTACCCGCCTGCGACGAGCGCTGGCGGCGGCCGATGGCGGCACCGCCGCCGGCAGCACCACCGTGCGCCTGAAGTTCGACGATGGATCGTTATACCCGGCAAGCGGCACCGTGCAGTTCTCCGAAGTATCGGTGAACGAAGATACCGGCACCGTCACCTTGCGCGCGCGGTTCCCCAACCCTCAAGGCCTGCTGTTGCCCGGCATGTTCGTGACCGCCGAATTCGATCAGGCGGTCGAGACCGGGATATTCCTGGTTGAGCAGGCTGCGCTCCAGCGCGATTTCAACGGTGACGCCTTTGTCTTCGTGGTCGGCCGGGACGGCAAGGCGATGCGCCGCGTGGTGCAGACTGAACGGACGTCCGGCCAGAACTGGGTCGTCACCGGCGGGCTTAAAGCCGGCGAACGCGTGATCGTGCAGGGCCTCAACGGCCTGAAATCCGGGACCGAGGTCAAGCCTGTCGCGGCAACGTCAGCGCAACGCATCGCCGCGCCTCCCGCCGGGGCTGGCGGCGGCAATCGCCGCGGGACCTGACGGCTTGTCCCGCATCTTCATCGAACGGCCCATATTCGCCTGGGTTCTGGCGATTATCGTCATGCTCGGGGGACTGGGCGCGCTCTACACGCTGCCGATCGAGCAATATCCGGACATCGCCCCCACCAACGTGAATATCCGGGCAACGTACCCTGGCGCGTCGGCCGAAACGGTCGAGAACAGCGTCACGCAGATCATCGAACAGCAACTGACCGGTCTCGACGGGCTGCTCTACTTCAGTTCCCAATCGTCCTCCAACGGTGCCGCGTCGATCACCGCTACCTTCGCCAAGGGCACCGATCCCGACATCGCGCAGGTGCAAGTCCAGAACAAAGTCCAGGCGGCGATCTCGCGCATGCCGCAGCAGGTCCAGCAGCAGGGCGTGCGGGTCACCAAGTCCAGCCCCGATCAGTTGCTGCTGGTGGTGGTCTACGACGAGACCGACACCCGCTCGAGCGATGCCGTTTCGGACTATCTGACGTCGACCATTCAGGACCCGCTGTCGCGGATCGACGGGGTTGGCGACGTCAATGTCTATGGCGCGTCGAACGCGATGCGCATCTGGCTGAACCCCGGACGGTTGGCTGCGGTTTCGCTGATGCCAAGCGACGTGATTGACGCCGTGCAGGATCAGAACACGGAAATCGCGGCCGGCGAGATCGGAGGCCTGCCTGCGCCCGACCGGCAGATGCTGACCGCGACCGTGACGGCGTTGTCCAAGCTTCAGACCGCAGACGAATTTCGCGCCATCATTCTCAAGACCGAGGCCGATGGCTCGACCGTGCGCCTTGGCGACGTGGCCCGCGTCGAGCTGGGTTCGCAGAGTTACAGTTCGAACCGCCGCGTCAACGGCCATCCCGGTGCGGGCATAGCGATCTCGCTCGCTCCCGGCGCCGACGCCCTGCAGACCGCGGAGTTGATCAAGGCCGAGGTCTCACGGCTTGAACAGGGCATGCCCGACGGGCTGGTGATCAGTTACGCCAACGATTCCACCGCGTTCATCCGCCTGTCGGTAAACGAAGTCGTCAAGGCGCTGCTGGAGGCCATCCTCCTGGTTGTGATCGTGATGTTCGTGTTCCTGCAAAGTTGGCGCGCCACTCTGATCCCCGCGATCGCGGTGCCGGTCGTCCTGCTTGGAACGTTCGCGGTATTCTCGATCGCGGGTTTTTCAATCAACACGCTCACCCTGTTCGGACTGGTGTTGGCGATCGGCTTGCTGGTCGATGACGCGATCGTCGTGGTCGAAAACGTCGAGCGGCTGATGGAAGAAAACCCGGGCATGACCCCCCGTGAGGCCACCGTCCAGTCGATGAAGGACCTTCAGGTCGCGCTGATCGCCATCGCGCTCGTGCTTTCGGCGGTTTTCTTGCCGATGGCTTTTTTCGGCGGGTCGACCGGTGTGATCTACCGTCAGTTCTCCATCACCGTCATTTCGGCCATGGTCCTTTCAGTGCTCGTGGCACTGATCCTAAGCCCGGCGCTCACCGCCAATCTGCTGAAGCGCAAGGATGCGGACACCGACCGGAGCGGCTGGCTGGCCCGGCGGCACCGGCGCGCCCATGCAATGCTGCTGCGGGCTCAGGAGCGCTTCAACTCCGGATTCGAGCGGCTGTCCAACCGCTACCGCGATTCGATCAGCGTGATCGTCGACCGTCGCTGGCTGTTCATCGGCATCTATGCGGTGCTGGTGGCGATCATGGCCTTACTGTTCCTGCGCCTGCCCAGCGGGTTTCTGCCCAATGAGGATCAGGGCAGCGTGTCGATCAATTACCAGCTCCCCCCGGGCGCCACACTCGCGCGGACTCAGGAAACCGCGAGGGCGATCGAGAATTACCTGATGGAGACTGAGGGCGCGAACATCTCCACGCTGTTTATGGTGGCGGGCGGCGGACGCGGCGGCGGCGGCCAGAACCAGGGTTTCGGCTTCATGCGGCTGAAGCACTGGGACGAGCGGACGGGCGAAGAAAACACTGCCCAGGCGATTGCTGACCGCACCAGCGCGGCCATGCGCGGCCTGCGCGATGCGCGTGTGTTCGTGAACGTGCCGGGAGCGATCCGCGGCTTGTCCTCATCCAACGGTTTCTCGATGCAGTTTACCAATACCGGCGGGCTGCCGCGCGACCGCTTCGCGGCCTCACGCGATGCCCTGCTGGCGGATGCCAACGGCGCTGGTACGTTGGAGCAGGTGCGCCTGTCCGACCTGCCCGATCTTGCCACGCTGAAAGTCGACATCGATGCCCAGCGGCTCGCCGCCTATGGCTTGTCGCAGGATTCGGTGAATTCCACGCTATCGACCGCGTGGGGCGGCCGATACGTCAACGATTTCATCGACAAGGGCCGCGTGAAGCAGGTCTATGTGCAGGGCGATGCGCCCTACCGATCGCAGCCGTCGGACCTTGGCCAATGGTTCGTGCGCGGGGCATCCGGCCAGATGACTCCGTTCTCCGCTTTTGCCGAGCTTGACTGGTCGTCCGCTCCTCCCAGCATTTCACGATTTAACGGCGTGCCGACTTATGAGTTCTCCGGGCAAGCGGGCGCCGGGACAAGTTCCGGCCAGGCGATGGACGAGATCGCTGCGCTCGCCGGGAAATACCCCGGCACCAGCGTGGCGTGGTCGGGCGCATCCTATGAAGAGCGGAACGCCTCCAGCCAGGCACCGCTGCTTTACGCGCTGTCGTTGCTGGTCGTGTTCCTGTGCCTCGCCGCGCTTTACGAAAGCTGGTCGATCCCGGCGGCGGTTCTGCTGGTGATCCCGCTGGGCCTGCTTGGCGCAGTGCTGTTCGCCTCGTTGCGGGGCCTTGAGAACGACGTTTATCTGCAAATCGGGCTCCTCACCACGATGGGCCTTGCCGCCAAGAATGCCATCTTGATGATCGAGTTCGCCGAACAGGCGGAACGCCGCGGCGCTCGCGTGATCGATGCGGCGCTGGAGGCGGCGCGCATCCGGCTCCGTCCGATCCTGATGACCAGCTTCGCGTTTATCTTCGGCGTGCTGCCGTTGGCGCTGTCGACCGGCGCTGGAGCCAACAGCCGCATCGCGATCGGAACTTCGGTGATCGGCGGCATGCTGGCGGCAACTTTGCTGGCGATATTCTACATTCCGCTCTTCTTCGTCATGGTGCGGCGCGGCGTGCGAGACGGGATCGCCGCCGCGCGCGCCAGATTGCAAAGCCGGGCCGAGACCAATGAGGCGCCGGCGACATGAACCCGTCGATCCGCACCCTGGCCGCAAGCGCCTGCCTGCTTGCTTCGGCTTGTTCGCTCGCCCCGCCTGCGTCGGTCCCGCAGCCGCCGATCCCATTGAGCTGGCCGATCGGTGACGCGTATCTGGCGCAGAGCGAGGCGGCGCTTCCGGCGGTCTTCTACACCGATGTGTTTCGCGACCCGCGGCTGCAGCAACTGATCTCAGTGGCGCTGTCCGAGAATCGCGACCTTCGCATCGCCTTCGCCGACCTTGCGGCCGCACGGGCGCGAGTGCGCGTCGTGCGTTCCGGACAGTTCCCTTCGGTGGGACTGAACACCGGCGTCACCGTTTCGCGCAGCGGCTCCGCATCGGCCGGCGGAGACGAGAATGGTGACGGGGACACGCGGGCGCGGTACGCCGTCCAGGGAGGCATATCGGCCTTCGAACTCGACCTGTTCGGCAAGCTTGCCAACGCGACCGAGGCGCAGCGCGACCGCGCTCTCGCCACCGAGGCGGCGTCCCGCACGGTCCGCATCGCCCTGATCGCCGATGTCGCGCAAGCCTGGGCGGCGTACGCGGCCGACCGCGACCTCCTCGCGATCGCCGAAGCGACCGCTGCGAATGCCCGCGAGAGCGTGCGGCTTACCGAGCTGCGCTTACGGGGTGGCATGGCTCCGCGAACCGATTTGAGCCAGGCGCAGCAGGTGCTCGCGGGCGCGGAACTCGCGATCGCCGAGCAGCAGGCAGCACTGGCGCAGGACTTGAACCTGCTGCGACTTCTGGTGGGCGCCGAAGTGGAACCGGCGCTGTTGCCGGAGGGTGTCGACGAAATCGCCGCCAGCTTCGCCGCGGCCCCGGCGGGGCTCGATTCGCGCGTCCTCCTGCGGCGTCCCGATGTCATCGAGGCGGAATTCCTGCTGCGCGCGGCCAATGCAGATATCGGAGTCGCCCGGGCGCAACTGTTCCCCTCCGTGTCACTGACCGGACTTCTCGGCCTCGCCAGCAGTTCACTGGGAAATCTGCTGACTGGGGGCGCGTTTAACCTTACCGGCGGTGCGGATGCGGCCTATTCCATCTTCGACGCCGGCGGCCGCCGCGCCAATGTCGCGGTCAGCGAAGTCCAACGCGAGGCGGCGATCGCGGTCTATGAGCGGGCTATCCAGACAGCATTCCGGGAAACCGCCGACGCACTCGCCGATCAAGGCACTCTACGGGCGCGCGGAAAGGCTGCTAGCGACAACGTCGCGGCCGCTGCCACCACCGCGCGCCTGACTGAGGCGCGCTATCGCAACGGGATCGACAGCTTTCTCGACAGCCTTATCGCTCAGCGAAGCCTGTTCGCTGCGCGCCAACAGCAGGTGGGTATCCGGTTTGCCGAACTGCAGAACAAGGTGACCCTGTACCGCGTGCTCGGAACGGATGGAGAGGGGTCGGCGGCAGCAGCATCCGTCCCGGCACTGACGCCCTGACATACCAGATCATGCACCTGCAAAGTGTGTCTGAAAATCGGAAGCGCGCGCTAATTTTCCGGCCGATCAACCGAATAGAAATCTCGTCCGGTTTACCCCTTCACCCCCCCACAGGAGCCTGCCGCTTACCTGTAACCGCCGGGGCGGTCTTTTCTGGTCAGGGAGTTGTCCGCATCTTCGGCCGCTAGCTTGCGCCACCGCTCCAGGCGGCGGGGTGTCAGCCTTCCCGCCTTGACCGCCGAGTTGATCGCACAGCCGGGTTCGGTTCCGTGACGGCAATTTCGAAACTGGCACTGCCGGGCCAAGCTTACGATGTCGTCAAATACCTCAGCCAGACCCGTCGCGGCGTCGGCGATCTGGAACTCCCGCATGCCAGGCGTGTCGAGCAGCCACCCGCCGTGCGCAAGACGGTGCATTTGCCGTACAGTAGTGGTGTGCATCCCCTTGCCGTCATGCACCCTTACCGCTTGAGTAACGATGTCGTCCGACCCCCGCAGCGTATTCACGAGAGTGGATTTGCCCACCCCGGAAGAACCCAGAAGCGCGACGGTCTCACCTTTGGCACACAGGGCCGCTAGCCGCGCCACGTGGTCAGGATTGCGCGCGTCGACGGTCACTACTTCCAGACCGTCCTGCAGACTCTCAGCGGCAATCCGATAATCGCTTACGCTTTCCGTCAGATCGATCTTGGTCAGAACCACCACCGGTCGCACGCCCACCTCACCGGCGAGCACGAGAAAGCGTTCGAGCCGGGCCACGTTGAAATCCTCGTCGCAGGACGTGACGATGAACACGGTGTCGACATTCGCCGCGATCAGTTGAACGCGGCGATGCGCTCCCGCCGATCGCCTCTTGAACAGACTTGCCCGGTCAAGAATGCGCTGAGGCTCGTGGGTTTCATGGTCGATTAGGAGCCAGTCGCCGACCGCCGGCCGGTCTTCCTCACCTCGCGAACTGGCGAGGTGCGAGGGAACGGTTCGTTCGAGGCCCGCCCCTGCGACCGCAATCTCTCCACGATGGACAGCCATCACCCGCACCGGGACACAATGACGTGCTTCCTCCGGGGAGACCTGATCGGCGTAGAACGCATTCCACCCGAGAGCGGTGAGATCCGATTGCCGGTTCAACGGTCGTCGGTGAAGCGCTTGACCTTCACGGGGAGCTTCTTGCCCTTGGTGCGCCGGGACGGGATCTGCACCGGGTTGCGCTTCTTCCATTCGCCCCAGGTCATCGGCCCATCCGGAGTTTCGATGATGTCTTCGTCGATCGGCATGTCGAACACTCCGTAGAAGCAACCGATCACCCCAACAAGCGGCGCGGCGACGGGAGCCGGCTGCACGACCGACGATCTCGCGATCCCGGTTTCACGAAATGTTTGGGGAGTTGGCATAGGCGGGCCGCATGAAAAACCGTTGGTATTTGCTCGGCGCGCCCGTCATCGCCCTCCTCGCTGGTTGCGGCCCCAGCCCCGCCGAACGTCTCGCACGCGCGGACGATAGCTTTGCGGACCACCGTTTCGGCGAAGCAAGGCTGGACCTGCTCACGGCGATCGAAGGTGCGCCGGAAGACACCAAAGCGCTCACGTTGCTGGCCCGCACGCAATTGGAACTTGGCGACGGCGAAGCCGCCTTAAGCGCGCTCCATCGTCTGGCTGTGCTTAAGGCTCTGCCGCAAGATGCTCCGATCCTGCGGGCCGAGGCGGAGCTGTTGCGGGGGAACACCCGGGCCGCGCGGGCCGCCGTCCAGGGCCAGGCCACCGCGGAGGCATGGCGCGTGCGAGCCTTGGCCGCAATGCGCGATGGGGATGCGACGGCGGCGGCGGAAGCCTTCACTGCCGGCAGCGAAACCAACGGTCCGAAGGCGCGGCTCATGGCGGAGAATGCCCGTTTCCTTCTCCTGCGAGGTGACGGCGCCGGTGCCCGGCGCCTGGCGGAAGCAGCTCTGGCAGAAGACTCTGATGTGCTCGAAGCCCATCTGGCGGCGGGGCAAGTGGCCGGATCGCAAGGACGGTTCGCCGATGCATTGGCGACTTACGAAACCGCCAATACGCGCTGGCCCGAAAGTCGCGCCGCGCTGATCGGACGCATCGCGTCGCTGGGCGACCTCGGGCGCGTCACCGACATGGCACCGTCGCTCAAACAGGCGGCCGAGCGCGCACCTGGCGATCCCGCGCTGGTCTACCTCCAGGCGCGTCTCGCCGCAGCGAACAAGGATTGGGCCGGCGTCCGCCGCATGATCCAGCCGCTGGAAGGGCAGATGGCCGCGCTCCCCCAGGCGCAACTGCTCTACGGGCAGGCCTTGATCGAACTTGGCCTGCATAATCAGGGCTCGACTCAGCTGGCGGCATTCTTGCGACACGATCCGGGCCATCGCCTCGCCAATCGTCTGTTGGCGATGGCGCAACTGCAGTCGGGTAACGCAGGCAAAGCCGTTGCGACCCTGAAGCCGTTCGTTGAGCGCGGCACTGCAGGCGCCGAAGATCTTGCGATCATCGCCATTGCGGCGAAGAACGCCGGCCTTCCGGAAGCAAGCCGCTACGCGGCCCAGGCGCGCGATTACTCGGCGCGCGGGATCGGGGGCAGACTCGCGATCGCCGATGCTGCACTAAAGCGAGGAGACTGGGGCCAGGCAGCCCAGGCTTATCGCCGAATTCTGGAAGTCACCGACAGCACCAACGTCATGGTGCTGAACAATCTGGCTTTTGCGGAGAGCAAGCTCGGCAACGCGGACCAGGCACTGCGCCTGGCCCGCAAGGCGCTGGCTCTTGCGCCGCAGAATGCCTCGGTGCTCGACACAGCCGGCTGGCTGATGGTCGAAAGCGGTGCCGCTCATTTAGAAGGGCGAGACCTACTGCGCAAGGCGGCGCGGTTGGCGCCAGGCAATCAGGTTATTGCCGGGCACCTCGCGGCCGCCAATCGCGCTGGAAATTAGGCACTAAGCCGCAATCAACGAGTGTCGGGGCGCATGGGCCCGGCCGGTGTTTATGCGAAGGACGGCTGCAACGCGCGCGCCGGTGCCGCCTTGCGCCGGCGACCAAAGGTGACGGCTGCAGCGCCGATGCCGAACAGGACCAGCATGCCCGGCTCCGGCACCGGAGTACCGCCCGAAGAGCTGGTCACCGCGCCGCTGGCCGAAGTGATGTTGCCCGCACCAGTGATCGACTGGTAACGCACGAAGAAATTGTCGAGCGTGAGCGCGCTGATCGGATCGCTGAAGTTCAGCGTCAGCGAGCCCGTGCCGGAGTCGCCCGCCGTCACACCGCCGCTGTTGCCCGCACAGCTGTTGCTGGCGCCACCCTTGAAGCAAACGTCAACGTTGCCGATGCCGTTCGGGTAATTGGAATCCAGAACGGTGTAGTTGTACGTGCCGGTGCTGGTTGCGCTTGAAATGTCGGGATTGGTGTCGAACGCGAAGCTCGATACGCGCGAACTGAGGTCGCCGCTGGTGGTGTTGGCGACCGAGTAGTCAAAGCTGTACGACGTATCGGTGACGCTCTTGAGCGTGAACGAGGTCGATGCGGTCAGGCCGTCCACCACGGTGCCATCCGCGAAACCGTTGTAGTTCAGCGTGAAGCTGGTGCCCACGTCCCCCGCATCCAATGTGATCGGATCAGCAAGCGCCGGAGCGGCGCTCAGTGCCAGCACGCTGGCGGCGGCAAATGCATACTTGCGGATCATCGGACGTTCCCGTTGCTTCGACCTCCAAATGCCAGCCCATGGCCGATCCGCAAGCGCCCCGCCGTCCCTGTTCCACCTTGGGACGCAACTGCCGTCATAGGTTTCAACGCAGCGCTGTCATGCCGCCCCGCTCCTCGTACGGCCTATCCCGGAAAGCTTCGCTTGGTCCGATTGGCGAACGCGACCAAAGACAGCATCACGGGCACTTCAACCAGCACGCCCACCACGGTCGCGAGCGCAGCGCCGCTTCCCAATCCGGACGGTCCGATCGCCACAGCCACGGCCAGTTCGAAGAAGCTCGAGGTGCCGATCAGCGCACTTGGCGCCGCAATCGAATACGACACGCGCCACGCCCATGCGGCGGCGTAGGTGTTGAAGAATATGCCGTAGCTTCGAACGATGATCGGAACGGCGATGAGCCCGATGAGCAGCGGGCGCGAGAAGATCACTTCTCCCTGAATACCGAACAGCAGCGGCGAAAGCGCGCTTACTCGCGTCGCTCGCCTGCGATCCAGTTGTCGACGTTCTCTTCCAAGATCGAGAGCGGCACCGGGCCGGACTTCAGCACGACATCATGAAACTCGCGAATATCGAAGCCTGCACCAAGCTTGCGCCGCGCCTTCTCACGCAGTTCCATGATCTTGAGCTTGCCGATCATGTAGGCGGTGGCCTGTCCCGGATACACGACATAGCGCTCGATCGCCTTGCGGATGTCGCCGTCGGGATTGGGAGTGTTCTGCTTCAGATAGTCGATCGCCTGCTCACGGCTCCAGCGTTTCGAGTGGATGCCGGTATCAACCACCAGACGTGCTGCTCGCCACAGTTCCATGCCCAGCCGTCCGAAGTCCGAATAAGGATCGGTATAGAACCCCATGTCCTTGCCCAGTTCCTCCGCATAGAGACCCCAACCTTCGGTATATGCAGTGACCCCGCCAAAGCGGCGGAACGCGGGGATGTCGTCGCCCAGCTCGGTTTGGACCGCCCGCTGAAGGTGGTGGCCCGGCAAGCCCTCATGATAAAAGAGCGCCTCGAGCTCGTTGCGGCTCATGTCCTCCAAACTGTAGAGGTTGACGTAATAGGTGCCCGGCCGTGAACTGTCCGGTGCGGGGCTTTGGTAGAATGCCTTACCCGCACTTTGCTCGCGGAACGCTTCGACCGGCTTCACGACCAGCGGCGCCTTGGGCAAGGTGTTAAAGTATCGCGGCAACGCGGGTTCAACCCTGTCCTGCACCGCCTGCACCGCGGCGAGATAATCCTCGCGCGAGGTGAAATAGAATTTCGGGTCGGCGCGGGCGTGCTCGAAAAACTGCTGAAGCGTGCCTTCGAATTCGACCTGGCGCATGATCTGGCGCATCTCGCCGTGGATGCGCGTGACCTCGCGCAGGCCGATGTCGTGAATTTGGCCCGCGGTCAGATCAGTGGTGGTGTAATTAGCCAGCAGCGCGTCGTAATAAGCTGCGCCTTCCGGGAACCGCCAGATCCCGTCAGTCGTGCCGGCGATCGCCTCCTGACGCTTCATCTCCGCCAGCAGACGCTCGTAGGCGGGACGCGTGGAATTGTTCCACGCCGCCTGCGCCCGGTTTACAAGCGCGGTCTTCTCCGCTTGCGCGATGCTCAGCTTGCCGACCTTGCCGGCAAAATCCTCGAGCATTGCGTTGCTATCGCCTGCTTGGAGGAGGTTCTGGATATCTGAGATCACGTAGGCATAGACCCACTTCGGCGGCATGACGCCGCGTCCGGCGCGCTCACGGGATTCGGCTGTGAGCGTGTCGAGCACCGGGCCAATTCCCTCGATCCGCTCGATGTAGGCGGCGGCCTCACCCGTATTCGCCACCGAGTGAATGTTGATGAGGAAAGCGGGCAGATCGCTCTGCGCGCCGTTCATCTGATCGAAGATGTAGCCATATTCGCGAAACGGGAATGCGCGTGCGCTGCGCTGGGCCATCGCATCGAACAACCGATAGCTGAGCGCATCGTCTGCCGTCAGGGTAGCGGGGGAATAGTTGCCCCGCATCGTCGCAGCGGTCGATTGCAGGAGCGTCTGCGACGCTATTTCGCCCGCATCCGAGAAGTCGCCCCAGTCCCCGTAATCGTCATCCCGGATACCGCGATAGGCCTTGGACAACGGCGACAGTTCAAGCTGGCGTTGGTCGTAGGTGGCGAACAGCGTATCGATGTCCTGCACTTGCGGCGGGGTAGCGGCTGGTGCACTCGCAACTTCCTCGCGCTGCGCAACGCAAGCGGACAGGGCGAGCGCACCTAATGAAATTGCGGCTAGGCGGATGACGCGGCCCATCGATTGGCTCCTGGCTGTTTCTGACGAAATATCTTTGGCGGAGGTGGTGGTAGGTGACCCGCGACAAGGTGGTCAAATCGAGTGTCCCGGGGGCATTCTAATGCTCGTGCTGAGCCGCGCTTTCTTTTCCAGGTAGAGGTTGGCTGCTGCCCTCCCACCAGTACGGTTGGCGGCGGCGGTCACCGGTGATCGTCTCGTTCAACGTCCTAGAGTCGAACAGCCGCCCGCCCAGCATGACGCTGTGCACCTTTTCCGTGTTGCGGATGTTCTCGAGCGGATCGGCATCGAGGATCACCAGGTCGGCCAGCTTGCCGGCTTCCAGCGTTCCGAGGTCGCGTTCCATGCCCAGCGTGCGGGCCGGATTGACCGTGGCTGCTTGCAGCGCCTGAAGCGGCGTCCACCCGCCCTTGACGAAGCTCCAGATCTCCCAGTGCGCGGCAATGCCGTCCTGCTGCCCGTGGGCGCCGATGCTCACCTCGACCCCCCGGTCGGCCAGCTTGCGCGCTTCGCGCGCCGCCCACGTGTCGGCATAGTCCTCCTCAGGCGCGATCTCGCGGCGCGCGCCGGCGGCAGCGAGCGTTCCTGGAGGGATATGCGCGGTCAGCAGCGGATGCTCCCACAGGTTGGTGCGGGCGCGCCAGTAAGGATCGCCGCCGGGTCCGCCATACGTCACCACCAGCGTGGGGGTGTAGTTGACGTCAGTCTGCGTCCACATCTGCAGCACGTCCTGATAGAACACGCTGCCCGGCACGTTGTGCTCGACTGTGGCGTTGCCGTCCTGGATCAGGCTCATGTCCATGTTGAACAACGATCCCCCTTCGGGAACGACCAGCATGTTTTCCGCCTGCGCCGCGGCCACCACCATCTGGCGCTGCTCGCGGCGCGGCTGGTTGTAATTCTTGACGCTCATCGCCCCTTGCGCCTTCAAGCGACGGACGTGTCCGAGCGCATCCTCGAAGTTGCCAATCTCGGCGAAAACCCCGGCCGCCTTTGCGCCGTAGATGATCTCTCCGGTCGAGAAGATGCGCGGCGCCAGGATCATGCCGGCGCGCTGCATCTCGCTGGCAGCGAAAATCTCGACTGCGCTATTCGACGGATCGTGAATCGTCGTCGTTCCCAGCGCCAGGTTAGCCATGGTCGACCAGTTCTGTTGGGGCACGAGGCCGTTCTCGCCCTGCGGTCCGTGGGCATGTGCGTCGATGAAGCCGGGCACAATCGTCTTGCCGGCCACATCGACGGTGGGAGTGTCTGCCGGCACAGTGACTTGCCCGCGCGGTCCGACCGCCACGATCCGGTCGCCGCGGACGAGGATTACGCCATCTTCGATGATGCCTCCATCGTCACCGCGCATGGTGACAATCCTTGCGCCTGTCAGGGCCACGCTGCCGGTCGGCTTGGCGGCACGCACAGTCCGCGACAGATCGATAGCGGATGTGGGAACCTCGTAGCTTCCGCGAAAGATGTTCCGGGAATCAGCGCTGTAGACCTTGGGTCCGATGCTCCAGTGGACGCGCTGCCCGCCGCCTGAAAAATGAAGGAAGTCTCCGCCGCCCTGACTTAGACGAACCGCCGGCAAGGCGCCTTTTTCCGTGGCTGCCGTCACGTCCTGAGCACCGGGCAGCAGCGGCATCAGATACGCTTCGTAATTCTGGCGGAACGCCGCGTACTGGCCGTCGGGCGAAACCTGGAAACTGCTGGTCAGGTCGCCCGAGGCATGAACCCTCTGCACCTCACCAGCCAGATCCGTGCTCACGAATTGGAGCTTATCGCTCCCCCGCATGGTCATGAACAAACGATCGGAGGTCGCGCCGAACTGTGGGTTCCCCGCCCCCCGCTTCACGAGGCGCGGGCGTCCTCCACTCGTCGGGACCGTGTAGCTCCCCTCGTCGCGATTCCAGCGGTCAGCGGTAATGCCACCACCGGACCCGGCACTGAATGCTATGGTCCGTCCGTCGGACGAGAACACGGGACGCGCATAATGCCCGGGTTCGCTCGTCACCACGCGCGCGGTGCCTCCGGCGACGGGTGCGACCATGATCCGGCCCAGGTCCTGATCGGTCCAGTCGACGAATGCGATCGAGCGTCCGTCGCGCGACCAGCTCGGCCACGCTTCCAGCCGGTCGGCCGCCGATCGGGTCAACCTGCGCGGCTGTCCGCCGGTCACAGGGCGCAACCAGATCTTCCCGAGCGATTCGTAGACGACTTGATCGCCCGTCGGGGACACCTGCGCCCAGCGGATCATCTTGGTGTCGAACGTATCGGGTGCCACCTCCACCTGCGGATGCAGCGACCGCGCAACCACGCGGTCGTCGGCAATCTGGAAGGGAATATCTTGCGGCGGTCCGCCTGCGACCGGCACACGTCGGATTTTTCCGCAGGACCAGAGAACGATGTCCTTGCTGTCCGCCGTCCAGTCCATATTCGGATAGACCCCGGTCACCGCCCAAGTCTCCTGCATGTCCTGGTCGGGCAGGTCCATGAGCTTGCGTTCATTGCCACTGGCGAGATCGCGGACGAACAGCTTCGATTTGGCGCGCTCTCGCCGAACAAACGCGAGGTGCTTGCCATCGGGCGAAGGGTTCGGGCGGACCGCGCCCCCGTTGCCGCCCGTTACGCGGTGGGTTTCGCCTGAATCCAGCTCGTATCGCTCGATCGCAAACAGACCCCGGTTGGAATCCTGCGCGTACTCGAACGTCCCGCCCGGGGTGATATTGCGGGTGAAGTAAACGTGTTTGCCATCCGCGGAAAAGGTCGGTTCGCCCAGCTCCTTCTGGAATTTCTCGTCGGTCCGCTTGACCAGCAGCACGCCGCTGCCACCGTCGACATGATAGAGCCAGACCTCGCCCGTTCCGAGCGAGCGGGTGGTGGTGAAATGCTTCTTGGCCACGATGTAGCGACCGTCAGGGCTCCAGCTTGGCTGATTGAGCAGCCGGAAATCTTCCTTCGTCAGCTGCTTCTTGTCCGAGCCGTCGGCTTGCATGATCCAGATGTTGTCACCGCCGGCCGTGTCTGAAACGAACGCGATGCGGTTGCCGTCGGGCGACCAGCGCGGCTGCTGCTCGTAGGCCAGGCCTTCGGCAATACGGGTCGGAGAACCGCCCGTGATCGGCATGACGTAGATGTCGCCCAGCATGTCGAACGCCACGCGTGTCCCGTCGGGCGAGACGTCCACATTCATCCAGGTGCCTTCGCTGGTGTTGATGGGCACTTTGCGCAGTTCCAGTCCGCGCGGCGCCATGACATCCCAGGCGTCTGCGTCACTGTCCCGAACCGCCTCTAGAACGCTCGCGGGAGGCGGGGCGTGCTGCGTGGCCGCTTCACTCGGCGACTCTGTCGGGGGCGAAGGATCCTGGGCCTGAATGCCTGCAGCGCTTGCCAACATCACAGATGCGAGTGCGAACTTTTTGGACATATCTTCCCTTCGACCTGCACGCAGTGAAGGGCCGGCTTTAGCGCGCTTTGCGCGAAAATACATGGCTGAGGGGAACGTAGAACAAAGTGGTCAAGCGACCCCTTGATCCCGTGTTCGGAATTGCAGCCGAGCGCGAGCCGCCACCCAAGTGGCGTCAGACAAAGGCTCGTTTCGGCCAAAGTATCTTTGGGCCGCCCACTAGCGACCAAGGCGGCTAAACTTCTGTGCTATTACCGAGAGGGTGTGCTCACCGCCGACGGATCCCGGCGGAAGAACAAGTGGTGCCCAGAAGAGGACTCGAACCTCCACGCCCTTGCGAGCGCCGCCACCTGAAGACGGTGCGTCTACCAATTCCGCCATCTGGGCACACGTGGCGGCTGGTCAACTGCGTCCGGCCGCCGGGTAGGCGGGGGCCGATAGCGGGGGGCGGGCGCGGTTGTCAACTCGTGCTTTGCGTTGCAAGCCGGTTGCGGCAGGGAAGCGATTGCGGCAGGGCGCGAGCGAATTACTCCCAAGGCGATGAAAGCATGTCACGACGCGATCCCCTGTATGGCAAACTGGTCACGATCGTCGGCGGGAGCGGCTTTGTCGGCAACCACCTGGCCGGTGCCCTGCTGGGGCGTGGCGCCCGGATCCGCGTGGCGAGCCGCCACCCGGAAACCGCCCGCCGCCTCAAACCTTTGGCGCAGCTTGGCCAAATCCAGGCTGCGCGCTGCGATGCGACCCGTCCTGACAGCGTTGCGCAGGCGATTGCTGGCGCGGATGCGGTGGTGAACCTGGTCGGCACGTTTTCGGGCGATGTGATGGGCACGATATGCGGCGGCGCCCGCAACATCGCGCAGGCGGCAGCGGCGGCTGGTTGCGAGGCGATGGTGCATTTGAGCGCCATCGGGGCCGACGCGAGCTCTCCGGCCGGCTACGCCCGCGCGAAAGCCGAAAGCGAGGCGGTCGTTCTCGATGCCTTCCCTCAGGCGACGGTCCTGCGGCCGAGCGTGCTGTTCGGTGAAGACGATAACTTCGTCCAGATGTTTGCGCGGCTTATCGGTGCGCTGCCAGTGCTGCCGGTCTTCGCCCCTCATGCGCCGCTGCAGCCGCTGTTCGTGGATGACGCGGCCGAGGCGGTGGCGGTGGCGCTGGGCGCGCCGCAATCCTATGGCGGCAAGATCTACGAGATCGCCGGCCCCGAGAGCATCACCATGCTCGACCTAAACCGCCGGATCGCCGCCAGCCAGAGGCGCGATCGCACCTTCATCCCGCTCCCGGACGGCGTATCCGCGCTATTCGCCATGCTTCCGGGGACGCCAATGAACACCGACCAGTGGACGCTGCTGCAGGCTGGCAATCGCCCGTCAGGGGCGCTGCCCGGGATCGACGCCTTCGGTATCGTCCCGCGCCCGCTCGGGCTGTTTCTGGATCGCTGGATGACCCGCTATCGCAGGCACGGACGTTTCAACGAGAAGCTTGTCGGCTAACCCACGGTCGCCGCCAAGCTACCGTCCCTTAACCCGCACTCGTGCTGGGCGGGGCCGTTCCTTCATCAGCGAGCAGCGTGAGCGGTTCGACGATCAGCGTGCCGCCATCGGATCCCACGATCCGTACCCGCGTCCCGGCAGCCATCTCAGGGCCGCGCGCGGGCCACTGACTGTCCCCTTGTGTCACGCGGCCTTCGCCATGCTCGATCGCCTGGGCAACGGTGCCGGTCTGGCCCACGAGCCGCCCCAGCCGGTCGTTCATCAGCGGATCGCTGCTCTCGATCGGCTGCTCGCCGAAAATCCGCCGGGCGGTGAAAACCGCGATCAGCGACAGGGAAACGAACTCGACAATCTGCAGCGGCACGCCGAAATCGAACACCATCGTCAGCGCGCCGGTGGCGAGCGCGGCGAGCGCGAGCCAGATCAGGTACACGCCGGGCACGATCATCTCGAGACCTGCGAGGACGAGGCCGAAGGCAATCCACGCCCAGGCAGCATCGATATCGGTCAGCCAGTCCATCAGCGGTTTTCGTCCCCAGTACGGGGCACGGCCGCGCGCGGGCGCGGAAGCGGGACGCCGTTGCTTGGCGGCGAAGCGGGGGGTTGTGCGCCTTCGGCCGGCTTGATCGCTTCTCGCACCAGTTCACCGATACCGCCGAGCGAACCGATCAGCTGGGTGGCCTCGACCGGGAACAGGATCGTCTTGGCGTTGGGACTGGTGGCGAACTTGCCGACCGCCTTGGTATACTCCTGAGCGATAAAGTAGTTGATCGCCTGGTTGCCGCTTTGGGCGATCGCATCGGAGACCGCGCGGGTAGCCTGCGCCTCCGCCTCGGCCGAACGCTCGCGCGCTTCGGCGTCGCGGAAGGCGGCTTCCTTCTTGCCCTCGGCCGACAGGATCGCCGACTGCTTCTCACCCTCCGCACGCAGGATGCGGCTGGCGCGTTCGCCTTCCGCTTCGAGGATTTCGGCGCGCTTGAGGCGCTCGGCCTTCATCTGCCGGGCCATCGCTTCGGAAATGTCGAGCGGCGGGCGAATGTCCTTGATCTCCACGCGGGTGATCTTGATGCCCCAGGGGGAGGTTGCATGATCGACCACGCCCAGCAGGCGAGCGTTGATCTCGTCGCGCTTGGACAGCGTTTCGTCGAGGTCCATCGAACCCATCACGGTGCGCAGGTTGGTGGTCGTGATCGCCATGATGGCACCGTACAGGTTGTGCACCTCGTACGCCGCCTTGCCGGCGTCGAGCACCTGAAAGAACACGACCGCATCGACCCCGACCATCGCGTTGTCGGCGGTGATGATTTCCTGGCCCGGAATATCGAGCACCTGCTCCATCATGTTCACCTTCTGCCCGACGCGGTCGACGAAGGGGGTGATGATGTGCAGTCCGGGATTGGCCGACTTGGTAAAGCGCCCGAAGCGCTCGATCGTATAGACATACCCCTGCCGCACCACTCGCACCGAACTGAGCAGGAAGATCACCAGCACGGCGACAATCAGGATAAGAGTAAGGGCCAAAATTTCCTCCTTGAGCGAAAGATATCGTAGCGTCCGGGGGCCTGCCCGCAAGCAAAACCGGACCGCGGCCGTCGCGCGTCACATCCTCCGCAAGCTGCCCCCACGCTTCCTGTTGCTTGTCGATCGACTACATCCGTCGTCGAACGAAACGTGCCGCTCGTCGAGCGTGTAGCGCGCGCCATCACCAAGAGAAGTAGCTGAATCGCAGGGAAGAAGTGCGGCGACGCACGATGGAGACAGATCTATGAAGTTGACCGTGGCTGCCACGTTGCTGTGCAGCGCAGCCTTCGTGTCGCCGGCTGCGGCGCAGGACGTGGAGACCGGTGACGCCGCCCCGCCCCAGTCGACCGAGGTCGCCTCGCCCACCGAGGCGCCCGCGGGCCGGCAGGTCTACACGCCGGCTGATTTCACCCGCTACGCGCCCAAGACCGCGGCCGACATGATCCAGCAGATTCCCGGCTTCAATATTCGCGAAAGCGAGCAATTGCGCGGGTTGGGCCAGGCGACCGGCAACGTGCTGTTCAACGGCAAGCGGTCCTCGACCAAATCGGAATCGCTGTTCAACCTGCTTACCCGCATTCCCGCCACCAACGTGGAGCGGATCGAGATCGTCGATGGCGCCACGCTCGACATCCCCGGCTTGTCGGGCCAGGTCGCCAACATCGTGTATCAGTCGAACGCTCTGTCGGGGCAGTTTGCCTGGACCGGCCAGGTGCGCGCGCATTATGCCGATCCGCTGTTTACCCGTGGTAGCGTGTCGGTCAGCGGGCGCAGCGGGGCGCTCGAGTACGAAGCCGGCATCGACAACAGCGATGCGGGGCGCAGCGCGGCGGGCGGGCCCACGCGGATCCTCGATCGGGGCAATGTACTTACCGAACTGCGGTCCGATACGTGGACGAGCAATTATGATGCACCCAAGATTTCGGGCAAAGTGACCTGGAACGGCGCGGGAGGCAGCGTGGCGCACGCGAACGCGCACTACCAGCGCACCTATTCGCGCTACGACGAGCGGGGTTTGCGCCAGTTGCCGGGGCTACCGGACCGGGTTCGTACCCTGATCGAGCGCAACGACACCTGGAATTACGAGCTGGGCGGAGATTACGAGTTCGGCCTTGGCCCCGGCAAGCTCAAGCTGATCGGCCTGCGGAGCTATAGTCACGAGCCTTACCTGCAGCAGACCCTGACCGAATTCGACGACGGCACCGCTGCCGTGGGCGATCGCTTCACGCAGACCGGCAACCTCGCTGAGACCGTCGCGCGCGGCGAATACAGCTGGAAGATGTTCGGCGGCGACTGGCAGCTTTCGGGTGAAGCGGCGTTCAACACGCTGGATAACGTCTCGGGCCTGTTCGTGCTCGCCCCTTCGGGCGAGTTCACTGAAATCCCGTTCCCCGAGGGGACCGGAGGAGTGAAGGAAGACCGCTACGAGGCGCTGCTGAGTTTCGGCCGCAAGCTGACCGACACGCTGTCGTTCCAGCTGATCGGCGGCGCGGAGACTTCGACGATCGCACAGACCGGGGCGAACGGCCTGACACGCTCGTTTTTTCGGCCCAAGGGCACGCTTTCCCTCGCCTGGAAACCGAGCGAGGACTTCGACGCTTCGCTCAAGATCCGCCGCCGCGTGCTGCAGCTGAATTTCTACAACTTCCTGGCCCGCGCATTCCTCAACGACGGGAATGCCAACGAAGGTAACATCGACCTGCGTCCGCAGCAGGACTGGAGCTACGAAGCCGAATTCAACAAGAAGCTGGGCCCTTGGGGCTCGCAGCAGTTCCGCATGATCTACCGCGATGTTGAGGATTACGTGGACATCATCCCCGTCGCTGGCGGGGGCGAAGCGGTCGGCAACATCGCCAAGAGCTGGGCGGCAGCGTTCATTTCCACCAGCACCATCAAGTTTGATCCCATGGGGCTCAAGGGGCTGAAGCTCGATGTGACGGGTGTGATCCAGGAATCCGGACTGCGCGATCCGTTCACCGGCGAGAATCGCCAGTGGAGCAATTTCGCCACCCGACAGCTCAACGTGGCCTTGCGCTACGACATGCCGCAAACCGACTGGGCCTTCGGCGCCGATGCCAATTATACCCATTTCGAACCGCGCTATCGCAGCAATTCGGTCGATCGGACCTGGGAAGGGCCGGTGTTCGCGGGCGTGTTCGTGGAGAACAAGGATGTGGCCGGGCTGACCGTGAGGGCCGCGGTCGATAACATTCTCAACGCCCGGTCCCGCCGCTACCGCGAAGTCTACACGGGCCTTCGCGGGGTGACCCCGATCTCCTTCATCGAGGATCGCGACCGCCTGATCGGACCGATCTTCAGCGTATCGGTGCGCGGCAACTTCTAGTCCTTCCCCCTCCCAACGCTGCACGATAGAGCGTGCGCATGAAGAAGCGCGCACTCGCCGGTCGCATGGTCCACCCCGTGGGCCTCGGCTGCATGAACCTGTCGTGGGCTTATGGAGATCCGCCGCCGCACGCCGACAAGATCCGCCTGCTGGAGCGTGCGCTCGACCTGGGCTACGATCACTTCGACACGTCAAACATCTACGGCCTTGGCCGCAACGAGACGCTGCTGGGCGAAGCGATCATGCACCGGCGCGGCGACTTCCTGCTCGCCAGCAAGACCGGCATCGTCGTGCAGGGTGCGGGGCGCGGGATCGACTGCCGCCCCGAAGCGATGCTCGCCGCGCTCGATGAGAGCCTGGCGCGGCTGAAGACTGACCATATCGACCTGTTCTACATGCACCGGCTGGACCGCAAGGTGCCGGTGGCGGACATGGTCGGGGCGCTGGCGGGAGCCATCGCAGCGGGCAAGATCGGCGCTTATGGCGTCTCAGAATGGGGCGCCGATCACATCCGCGAAGCCCATGCCGTGCACCCGATGGCCGCCGTGCAGACCGAATACTCGCTGTGGACCCGCAACCCCGAGATCGCAGTGCTCGAGACTACGCGTGAACTCGGCATCGCATTCGTGGCGTTTTCGCCGTTGGCGCGCGGCGCGCTGGGCGGCGAATTGCGCGATCCCGGCACGCTTTGGGACAAGGACCTGCGGCGGACGATGCCCCGCTTCGACCAGGACAACTGGCCGAAAAACCGGGCGCTGATCGACCAGTTCGATGCGCTGGCAGCGCAAGCGGGCATCACTCCCGCGCAACTCGCGCTCGCCTGGCTGTTGGCGCAGGGGCCTCACGTGCACGTGATCCCCGGCACCACCAGCAGCGCCCACCTGGAGGAGAACTTCGCCACCCTGTCGCTCGACGTGCCCGCGGGCCTGCTGGAGCAGGCGGGCACGCTGATCAACCAGGATAGCGTCAGCGGCCCGCGTTACTCACCCGCGGCGCAGGCATCGGTCGATACCGAGGAGTTTGCCTAAAGCTGGCGCGCGTATAGCGCCAGCAGCTGGCCCCAGGCGCGATCGGCCTGGACCGGGTCGTAGGCCGGACTATCGGGCACGCACCAACCGTGGTCGGCAGGATACACCTCGACCTCTCCCGCCGCGCCGGAGGCGGTCAACGCCTGGCGCAGTTCGGTCTTCGCGGACGGCTGCTTGGCATCATCGTCGCGCGCGATCGCAATCAGGTAGCCGGCACCGGACTGCAACATGCGATGCGGGCTGGTCGGTTTGTCCGACACCAGGCCGCCGCCGTGGAAACTCGCCGCCGCCTTGACCCGCTGCGGCGCCGCTGCCGCGCTGTAGATCGTGTAGCTGCCGGTCATGCAGTAGCCCTGGTTGCCGATGCCTCGTGTCCGGTCCACGGCCTTTTGCCCGTCGAGCCAGGCTGTGAGCGCGCGCGCGTCGCGGGTGATGGTTTCGAATGACACCTTGGCGCGCCACGGCGCCACTTTCTCGAACCCCTTCTGCGCCACGAAATCGGCGAAATCGGCGAACTGCATCGCGGTCACGTCGCGGAAATAGGGGTTCGGCACGATCACCGCGTAGCCTTCGCTCGCAAGCCGGCGCGCCATGACCTTTTTCGCTTCACGCACCCCCGCGATGTCGGGCCACAGAATCACGGCCGGTGCCGCTTTAGCCGGATGTACGAAGAACGCGTCCATGGCCCCGTCGGCGGTGGAGATGGTGACCATGCTTTCGGTCAGGCCGCTCCCGCCGGTGCCGCTCTCCAGCGAGGTGCAGGCGGCCAGGCCGGCCAGCGCGCCGGTGGCGGCGAACCCGCGCCGGGTCATGCCCCGCTTGGCAAACTGTTCCAGATCGGTTTGGTCGCACATCGCCAGTCTCTCCTGTCTGTTTCGCCCAGCTTAGCAGCGCCCGGCGATGGGTCCACAACAAGACATCGCGGGAAAAGTCGATACCGGCTTTAGGCGGTATGACCGCAGCCAATAACCGCTTGGCGCTGTGCATCGGCATGGTAGGTTGCCGCGCGAAACCGATTCCACTGACTAGCGGAGAGACCGATGCCCGAGACCTATCCCTGCCTGATCGACGGCGAACTCATCACCACCGACGCGACGATGGAGGTGCTGAATCCCGCCAACGAGCAGGTGATCGCGCTCGTACCCTCGTGCGGCAAAGAGGAACTTGACCGTGCGGTGGCCGCTGCCCGCCGGGCATTCAAGACGTGGAAGGCCACCCCGATCGACGAGCGCCGCAAGGTGATCCAGGGCATCTCCGCCGCGATCAAGGACAACGCCGACGAACTGTTCCGCCTGCTTACGACCGAGCAGGGCAAGCCGCACGCGCAGGCGCAGATGGAGGTGTTCGGTGCCGCCGGCATGGCCGCCGCGCAGTCGACGCTCAACCTCGATGAAGTCATCAACCAGGACGACGAGCAGCGCCTTAGCCGCACCCGCCGCGTGCCGGTGGGCGTGGTCGGCGGGATCGTGCCGTGGAACTTCCCCGTGATGATGGCGATCCAGAAGATCGCGCCGGCTCTGCTGTCGGGCTGCACCATCGTGCTCAAGCCCAGCCCGTTTACGCCGCTGACCACGCTGCGCATCGCCGAATTGATCAAGGACGTGGTGCCCGCCGGGACGGTCAACATCATCACCGGCGAAGACACTCTTGGCCCGCTGATCACCGAGCACCCGGACATCGACAAGATCACCTTCACCGGCTCCACCGCAACGGGGAAGAAGATCATGGAAGGCGCGTCCAAGGATCTGAAGCGCATCACGCTGGAACTGGGCGGCAATGACGCCTCGATCGTGCTGCCCGATGCCGATGTGTCCAAGGTCGCCGAACAGCTGTTCTGGTCGAGCTTTTCCAACGCGGGCCAGATCTGCGTCGCGGCGAAGCGCATCTACATCCACGAGGACATCTACGACGAACTGTCGCAGGCCATCGCCGATTACGCGAAGAACGTAACCGTCGGCGACGGGGCGCAGCAGGGCACCGGCGTCGGCCCGATCCAGAACAAGAAGCAGTTCGACCGCGTGTGCGAACTGATCCAGGATGCTAAGGACAACGGCTACAAGTTCCTGACCGGCGGCGATGTCGACCCGTCGGGCACCGGCTACTACGTGCCTATCACCATCCTCGACAATCCGCCCGAGGACGCGCGGATCGTGGCGGAGGAACAGTTCGGCCCGGTCATGCCGCTGATGAAGTTCGCAACGACCGAGGAAGCGATCGCCCGGGCCAACAACTCGGAATACGGCCTCGCCGGCGCGGTGTGGACCGCCGATCCGGCCAAGGGTGTCGAGATAGCCGAACAGCTGGAAACCGGCACCGTCTGGGTCAACGAATACCTGCACCTGTCGCCGTTCGCTCCGTTCGGCGGGCACAAGCAGTCAGGCTTTGGCGCCGAGTACGGCGTGGAGGGATTGAAGGAGTTCACCTACGCGCAGGTGATCACCGTCAAGAAAGACGCGTTCGCCTGATGCAACCAGGACTCGACTGGAGACGGGGGTTGCTCTAATCGCGCCCCCGTCATCTGGGGAGTAGCCCGAAGGACATCGCCCGCGGTGTCCGCCCCGCCGTCAACATACTTGACCGAGAGGTCATGGCGGCAGGGGGATTGCGACGGCGGCCACGGCCGCCCTTGCGCAGTCCAGGCAAGACCAATGGCATCGCGCCCCCGCCAAGCCGGGCGGGTGGGCCGCGGTGCCGTTGCTTGTTTCACCCGCCCGGCGCCGGAACACCACAGTGCTGGAACCCCTGCTCACCTCCACGGCCCTGGTCGCGCTCGCCGAGATCGGCGACAAGACCATGCTGCTGGCTATCGTGCTCGCCACCCGCTTCCGCCGCCCTTTGCCAATCATCGCCGGCATCTTCGTGGCGACACTTCTCAACCATGCCCTCGCCGCCTGGGCCGGTAGCCTGGCGGCGGACTTCTTTGCGGGGCAGACGTTCCGCATCATCGTGGCGCTCAGCTTTGTCGCGATGGGCCTGTGGACGCTTGTGCCTGACAGGTTCGAAGAGGGCGATGCGCCAGCAGTCACCGCGCGCGGTGCGTTCGTCACCACGCTGGTCGCCTTTTTCCTGGTCGAGATGGGGGACAAGACCCAGCTCGCCACGGTTGCCCTAGGCGCCCGGTATCACGACGTGCTGGCGGTCGCGGCAGGAACCACGATCGGCATGATGATCGCCAACGTACCCGCCGTGCTGCTGGGCAATGCGCTGATCAGGCGCGTGTCGTTGAATGCCGTGCGCATCGCGGCCGCCGCACTGTTCGTGGGCGTCGGTATCTGGATGCTGGTCGATGCGCTCTAGCGGCTGCGCCACAGGCGAGTAGGATGGCCGCACTTTCAGGAGGGAATGGACGATGGCTCAGGTGATCGGGGTGGGCGGCATCTTCTTCAAAGCGAACGACCCTGCGGCGACGCGGGAGTGGTATGGCCGCGTGCTGGGCATACCGTTCGAGGACTGGGGCGGCGTGGTATTCCTGCCTGAAACCGCGGCGGCGCATCCGGGCTCCGGCACCGTGTTCAGCCCGTTCAAGGCCGAGACAGAGTATTTCGCGCCATCTGCAGAACGCTTCATGATCAACCTGATGGTCGATGATTTGGCGGCGATGCTGGAGCGATGCGCGCGAGAAGGGGTGCAACCGGTGATGCAAATCCTGGATGAACCGAATGGCCGGTTCGCGCACGTCATGGACCTAGACGGGCGCAAGATCGAATTGTGGGAGCCCAAGCCAATGGCCTGAGCTCAGCGGCGGGCGAGCGCGGCCTCGCACTGGCTCATCAGCTGGGCCATGATGTCGGCCACGGGCTCTTCCGCCTTGACCATGCCGACCGACTGGCCCGCCATCAGGCTGCCGTTCTCGATATCGCCGTCGATCACCGCGCGGCGCAGCGCTCCTGCCCAGTAATGTTCGATCTGCAGCTGGGCTTCGGCCATCTCCAGGCTTTCGCCATCCAGCGCCTGCGCCACTTCGCGCTGTTTGGCGGTGAAGAGTTCGGTGCCCTTGTTCTTGAGCGCGCGGACCGGGATGACCGGCAGGCGCGGATCGACCTGTACGCTGGCGACCGCCTCACGCGCGCTGGCGCGGAAGAAGGCCTTCTTGAAATCGGGGTGAGCGATGCTTTCGGTGGCACAGGCGAAGCGCGTGCCGAGCTGGACCCCGACCGCGCCCATCTCAAGGTATCCGGCGATCGCCTCGCCACGCCCGATCCCGCCGGCGACGAACACCAGGTGATCCTCGGACAGTTCAGGCAGGAATTCCTGCGCCAGCACGCTGGTCGAGACCGGGCCGATGTGGCCGCCGGCCTCCATCCCCTCGATCACCAGCGCGTCACCGCCTGATCGCAGCAGCTTCTTGGCCAGCGCCAGCGTCGGCGCGAACACGATCACTTTGGCATCGAAGGCCTTGATCGCCTCCACGCTGCCCTTGGGCGGAATGCCGCCGGCCAGCACCACGTGCCCGACCCCATGCCTGCCGCACACCGCGATCAGGTCGGTCAGTTGCGGGTGCATGGTGATGAGGTTCACCCCGAACGGCTTGTCGGTCAGCGCCCTGGTGGCGGCGATCTCCGCGTCGAGCAGTTCGGGCGTCATCGCCCCGCAGGCGATCACGCCAAACCCGCCGGCATTGCTGATCGCGGAGACGAGATTACGCTCCGACACCCAGCTCATCGCGCCGCACAGGATGGCATGTTCGCTGCCAAGGAACGCACGGCCGCGCGCCATCAGTGCGTGCGTTCTGGAATAGCTGTTCATGGCGAGGCGCTTAGGCGCGCGAAGACGGTGCGGCAACCATCACCGGCCGTAGTGGATCGCGACCTTGGCAGCGGCATCACACGCCTTGCGCCGCGCCTCGTCGATGCCGTTCGCCGTCGCCAGCGCCACGCCCATGCGCCGATGCGGCCGGCTGGTCGGCTTCGCGAATATCCGCAGGTCGGTGCCGTCCTCCGCCAAGGCTTCCGCCAGCCCGCTGTAAGACAGGGTCTCGCTGTCGCGGTCAGCCAGGATCACCGCCGAGGCGGCAGGACGCGCGCGGATCTCCTGCGGGATCGGCAAGCCAAGGATCGCGCGGGCGTGGAGGTCGAATTCGGACAGGTTCTGGCTCGCCAGCGTGACCATGCCGGTGTCGTGCGGACGCGGGCTGAGCTCCGAAAAGATGACCCGGTCGCCGGCGACGAAGAACTCGACGCCGAACAAGCCGTGGCCACCGAGATTGTCGACCACCTTGCGGGCCATATCCTGCGCCTCCGCGAGCGCAGCGTCCGACATCGGAATCGGCTGCCAGCTCTCCATGTAATCGCCGCGCTCCTGCCGGTGGCCGATGGGCGGGCAGAAGCTGACCCCGCCGCGATGACGCACCGTGAGCAGGGTGATCTCGTAATCGAACGCGATGAACGCCTCGACGATCACCCGCGCGCGGTCGCCGCGCATGCCGGCCACGGCCGTGTCCCAGGCGGCCTGAAGCTCATCAGCCGAGCGGACCGTCGACTGGCCCTTGCCGCTCGACGACATGACCGGCTTGATCACGCACGGAAAGCCGGTGAAGGCCGCCGCCTCGCGCACTTGTTCCAGGCTTTCGGCATACCGATAGCGCGAGGTGACAAGGCCCAGCTCCTCCGCCGCCAGATCGCGGATCGCGTCCCGGTTCATGGTCAGCTGCGCCGCGCGGGCCGATGGCACGACGGTCAGCCCTTCCCGCTCCAGCTCGGCGAGAACTTCGGTGCGGATCGCCTCGATCTCGGGCACGATGAAGTCAGGCCGATGTTTCTCCGCCACGGCGCGCAGGGCCGCGCCGTCGAGCATGGAGAACACCTCACGCGCATCGGCGAGCTGCATCGCCGGGGCGTTGTCGTAGGCATCGCAGGCGATCACGCGCGCGCCAAGCCGCTTGGCGGAGATCACGAACTCGCGCCCCAGCTCGCCCGAACCGAGCAGCAGGATCGTGGCCGTATGGCTCATTACCGGTTCCTCAGGCTGCGTCGTCGCTCTCGTCGAGGCCATAGGCGGTGTGAAGGACGCGCACGGCAAGTTCGGTCTCGTCCTCGTCGATCATGACGCTGACCTTGATCTCGCTGGTGGAGATCGCCTGGATGTTGATCGCCCGCTCGGCCAGGCTCTTGAACATCGTCGCGGCAACGCCCGCGTGGCTCTTCATGCCGACGCCGACGACGCTGATCTTGGCGATCTTGCTGTCGGTGATGATCCGGTTGAACCCGATCTCGTCGCGCCGGTCCTCCAGCAGCGCCTGCGCCCGCGCGAGGTCGGTCATCGGTACGGTGAAGGTCACGTCGGTCTCGCCCTTGTCGCGGCCCACGTTCTGAATGATCATGTCGACGTTGATGCTCGCTGCGGCGAGCGGTTCGAAGATATTCGCCACCGCGCCGGGCTTGTCGGGCACGCGGGTGAGGATGATCTTGGCTTCGTTCTTGTCGTGCGCGATGCCGGTGACGTGCTGGCGTTCCATTTCGCCTCTCTCCAATATTTCGTCCATCTCGCTTTCCGAGACGATCATCGTGCCGGGAATCTCGTCGGCGGGCACCGCGTCGTCGCCGATGAAGCTCGAGAGGACCTGCACCCGCACGCCCTCCTTCATTGCGAGGCCGACGGAGCGGGTCTGCAGCACCTTGGCCCCCACGCTCGCGAGTTCGAGCATTTCCTCGTACGTCACCGCTTTCAGCTTGCGCGCCTTGGCGACGATGCGGGGATCGGTGGTATAGACCCCGTCGACATCGGTGTAGATGTCGCACCGGTCGGCCCCGATCGCCGCCGCCACCGCGACCGCGGAAGTATCGGAACCGCCGCGCCCGAGCGTGGTCACCCGGCCATCGTGGCCGACGCCCTGAAACCCCGGGATGACCGCGATCTCGCCCGCGGCCATGCTGGCGAGCAACGCGTCGCTGTCGATATCCTCGATCCGTGCCTTGGCGTGCGCCTCGATCGTGCGGATCGGCACCTGCCAGCCCAACCACGAGCGCGCCCGGCAGCCCAGCGCCTGCAGGGTCAGGGCGAGGAGGCCGCTGGTGACCTGTTCTCCGCTCGCGACCACCACGTCATACTCAGCTGGGTCGTAAAGCGGGTTCGCCTCGCGGCAGAAATTTACGAGCCGGTCGGTTTCGCCCGCCATTGCGGAGACCACCACCGCGACCTCGTTGCCGCCCGCCGCCTGCTTGCGCACGATGTTGGCCACGCGGCGGATGCGCTCGGTCCCGGCCATCGACGTGCCGCCGAATTTCATCACGATCCGCGCCAAGCTGTGTTCGCCCCTGCTGGAAGTGCCTCGGCCGCGCTGTTACGCAGTGGGCATGACCGATGCAACCGAGCCTGCCGATATCAATTCTTTGCTCCGACCAAAGCAGGCGGGGCTGACGATCCGCGCCGAAGAGGCCGCGCATTTCGGGCGGCTGGCGGCCGACTGGTGGGATCCCAGGGGTTCGTCCGCGATGCTCCACCGCCTGAACCCGGTGCGGCTGGGCTTCATCCGCGACGCGATCGACCGGCACTGGCAGGTCCCGCAGGACGCCGTGCGTCCGCTCGCTGGCCGGACCGCGCTCGATGTCGGGTGCGGGGCGGGATTGCTGTGCGAACCGCTTGCCCGGTTGGGCGCGGCGGTGACCGGGATCGACGCCGCGCCCGAGAACGCGGCTGTCGCGCAGGCGCATGCCGAGGGTGTCGGCCTCCCCATCCGTTATCTGGGGGGGGAGGTGGGGTTGGTCGACGGCGCCTTCGATCTCGTCACCGCGATGGAAGTGATCGAGCATGTCGCCGACAAGCCGGCGTTCGTCACCGATCTGGCCGCGCGGCTCGCGCCGGACGGCCTGATGATCCTCTCCACCCCCAACCGCACCCGGCGTTCGCAGCTGCTGCTGGTCGACGCGGCCGAGGCGGCTGGCATGATCCCGCGCGGCACGCACCGGTGGGACGATTTCATCACGCCTGACGAACTGCGCGCGCTGCTGGCGGACGCCGGGCTAACGATGGGCGAGCCGCGGGGCATCGCCTTCTCGCCGGGGAAAGGCCTGCACCTCTCGCCCGACCTGTCACTGAACTACATCGTCACGGCCGTGCGGACCGCCTGAGCGGCGCCGCCAAAGCCGGATCATCGGTGAACACCCCGTCGACCCCGGCGGCGGCGAGCACGCCCCAGGCGGCCGCGTAATCGCCGGCTACGGCGGGATCGTTGCCTGTTCTGAGTGATTCGGGGAGAAAGGCGTTTTCCTTGCGCAAGGTCCAGGCGTGGACTTTCAGGCCGGCGCCGTGCGCCTGTTCGACCAGACCGGTCGGCCTGCCGTCGGTGCCCGCGATCAGGCGCAGCTCCGCGCCGATCGCATCGGCGTACTTCGCGATCTCTCCCAGGCCCGTCGCCGTGAGCATTTCGGCATAGGTAGCCGCCGCCTCGTCCGCCGGACCGCCTTCCGCAGATACCAGCTGCACCAGCCGCGCGTCGGTGAGCTTGTCGAGCCGTTTGAGCGGGGCCACCTCGAAGCTCTGGATGAAGACCGGCGCATCGGCCGTATCCAGCCCTTTCTTGCCCAGAGCCGTGACCAACAGATCGACGCTGTCGATCCCCTGGGTAAGCAGAAACGTGGGATGCTTGAGTTCGGGATAGAGGCCGATGCGGTGCCCCCGCTCGGCCTCCTTGGCGCGGACCAGCGCGATGATCTCCGCCAAGGTCGGCACCTGATAGAGGCCATCATACCGGGCGTTCGCGCGGCGCAGGTCGGGCAGCCGTTCGCGGGCCCGCAGCGTCCGCAGCTCGGGAAGGGTAAAGTCCTCGGCAAACCAGCCGTTGACCAGCCGACCGTCGATCTCCTTGTTCCGGCGCCGATCGGTGAATTCATCGCGCGAGCCGACATCGGTGGTGTCCGACAGCTCGTTCTCGTGCCGGGCGACCAGCACGAGGTCCTTGGTCACCACCAGATCCGGCTCGATGAAGTCCGCCCCCGCATCGATCGCGCGCTCGTACGCCGCCAGCGTGTGCTCCGGCCGCTCGCCGCTCGCGCCGCGATGCGCGATGATCAGCTGCGCCTGCGCCGGCACGGCGAGCGCCAGGGCGGCGAGTGCGAGGAAGATGCGCATCGAGCTTACCATATTGTCGCCGCGACGAACCTCAGCCGAGCTTCGCGGACCATTCCGCCTCGTCGAAGCCGACCAGCAGGCCGTCTCCGCATTCGATCACCGGACGGCGAATCATCGATGGATGCGCGGCCATCAGGCGAATCGCCTTTTCGGCATCGAGGTGCTCCTTCTGCGCCGGCTCCAGCTGGCGAAAGGTGGTGCCGCCGCGGTTGAGCAGCTTTTCCCAGCCCACCGCCTGGACCCACGCCCGCAGGCGGTCCTGATGGGCGCCCTCCTTCTTGTAGTCGTGGAAGGTATACGCCGTGCCTTTGGCGTCGAGCCAGGTCCGCGCCTTCTTCACCGTGTCGCAGTTGGGAATGCCGTAGAAGTCGATGGTCATGATCCTGGTCCGGTAAAGTGGTGGATGCGCGGGTCGGCGCAGGCGAACAGCGTGTAACTGGCGTAGTAACTCGTCCGGCCCTTGTGCTGCACTGTGCGGTGCTCGGCAAGGCGGCCCCAGCTTCGCGCCGAAGCCTCGTCGTCCCACTCGCTGATCGCGACCACCTCGCCGTCGTCGGCGGTGTATGATTTGAAGCTGCGGTAGCCGGGCTGGGCGCGCGCCATCCGGGCCATCTCGTCGGCGTCCGCCGAGTAGGCGGCCGCATCCAGGTCGGCGCGCTTGCGGTTGCGGAAGACGACCAGGAACATCAGCCGCGGCCCCCTCCGCCAGAGCGAGAAGTGTCACACGTGTCACACTGTTCTGGACCAGAAATCTCAGGCTCGCCCGTGCCTCTTATTCGAATGGCAGGAAGGGCAGCGGGGAAGCTCATCGAAACGGGCTTAGCAAAGCAGCGCCGAGTAGGAAAATCATCCCCCCAGATGCGCGTCGGCAATCGCCACTGCCAGCGCATCGGCGGCATCGGCCCCGGCGACTGCGACGCCAGGCAGCAGCACCTTGAGCATCGCCTGCACCTGCGCCTTTTCCGCAGCGCCGGTGCCGACCACCGCTTTCTTGACCAGCCGCGCTGCGTGCTCGCGCACCGGCACTCCCGCCCGCCCGCAGGCGGCGAGAACCGCGCCCCGCGCCTGCGCGAGCTTGAGCGTCGATTGCGGGTTCTTGTTGACGAACACCTCCTCGATTCCGACGCGGTCGGGGGCGTGGACCGCGATCAGCGCGGCGACCGCATCATGCAGGTGGTGCAGCCGCTCGGCCATCGGCGCCTTGGCATCGGTCGGCACCTGTCCGTTGGCGACGTGCGTCAGCCGAGAGCCTTCGACCCGCACCACGCCCCAGCCCGTGCAACTGAGCGAGGGATCGAGGCCGAGGATGATCAGAGCCGCAGCCCGAGCCGCGGGCCGAAATGCATCATCGCGAGGTAGAGCACCACCGTGAGCAGGCAGCCCGCCAGAAGCGAACCCCAGAAGCCCGCGCCCGCCCGCAACAGTACCGGAATGACCAGGAACATCGGCAAGCTGGGCAGCACGTACCAGAAGGTCGCCGCGGAATGGATCGCCATGTTCTCCGCGTCCGGCCGTTGATGCCACAGGAAGATCATGCCCAGTACCGACACCAGCGGCAGCGAGGCGACGATCGCCGCGGTCGCGGGCAGCCGCCGGCCGATTTCAGAGATGGCCGCGATCATCGCCCCGGCGAGCAGCGCCCTGGCGACCAGCGCCCACATCTAGCCAAGCGTCTCGGCGATCTCGTCGCTGACGGTGTAGTTGCCCCACACGGTCTGCACGTCGTCATCGTCCTCCAGCGCGTCGACCAGCTTGAACAGCGTCGGCGCATCGCCTTCCGCGACGTCGACCGTCAGGTTAGGCTTCCACGCCAGCTTGACCGATTCCGGTTCGCCGAGCACCTTTTCCAGGTTGCCCGCCACTTCGTGCAACGCTTCCATGTCGGTCCAGATGGTGTGCCCGTCCTCGCCGCTCTCGACATCGTCCGCGCCCGCCTCGATCGCGGCTTCGAGGACCTTTTCCTCATCGCCCGCGCTTCCCGGATACTCGATCATGCCCTTGCGCTCGAACCCGTGGCTCACCGCGCCAGTGGCGCCCAGATTGCCGCCGTTCTTGGCGAACGCGGTGCGCACGTTGGTCGCGGTCCGGTTGCGGTTGTCGGTCAGCGCCTCGACGATCAGGGCGACGCCGCCGGGGCCGTATCCTTCGTAGCGGATTTCCTCGTAGTCATCGCCTTCGTTCGCGTTCGCCTTGTCGATCGCGCGCTGGATGTTGTCCTTGGGCATCGACAGCGATTTCGCGTTGTTCACCGCCAGCCGCAGCCGGGGATTCATGTCCGGATCGGGCGCCCCCATCTTGGCGGCCACCGTGATCTCGCGGCTGAGTTTCGAGAACATCGCGGAGCGCTTCTTGTCCTGCGCGCCCTTGCGGTGCATGATGTTTTTGAACTTGGAATGGCCTGCCATAAGTCCGTTCTTGACCAGTGTGAGATGGAACGGGGGCGCATTAGCCGCATGAGCGGGCAACCCACAAGAGGCGCCCTGCCGCCAGAAACCAGCCAGCGTTCGGGCCTCGGCTGGGTGCCGGCGCAGTGGCGAGCGTTCGCCGCTTTCCTGCGCCGCCCGCGGCTGCCCGATCGGGCCGAACTGTCGGTGGCCGGATCGCTGCGCGCGCTGGTGCCCCTGCTCGTGCTTGACCTGCTGCTGATGGCGCTGGTGCTGGCCGCGATCGGCGCGGCGACGGCGCTGGGTTTCAAACTGCCCGAACACATGCTCGGCGGGCTGGAGCTGACCCCGGCGCTGCTCGCGTTCATGCTGGTGGGTGCCCCGGTGGGGGAAGAGATACTGTTCCGTGGCTGGCTATCGGGTCGGCCCGGCCACATCATCGGCAGCCTGCTGTGCGTGCTTGGCGCGGCGCTGGTGGCGGGCGGCGCCGCGGCGGGAGCGGCCGGCAGCGGTAGCATCGCCGGCTGGTCGATCGCCGCCGGCGGCGGGGTGCTGCTGCTCGCCGCGCTCGCGGTGTTCGCCCTGCGCAAGCGGGACGCGCTGCGCTGGTTCCAGCGGCACTTCGCCTGGTTCTTTTATGCCAGCACGCTCGCGTTTGCCGCGATCCACCTGTCCAATTTCGCGGGCGCGGGCGCGGCGTCGATGGCCGCCATGCTGCCACTTGTCCTGCCCCAGTTGCTGCTGGGCCTGATCCTGGGGTTCGTGCGCGTGCAGCGCGGCCTGCTGACGAACATCAGCCTGCACGCGCTGCACAACGCCCTGTTCGCATCCCTGATGCTGCTTGGACTGGAGTGATCGTTACCCGTTGACGCCTACCCGTTTACAATCGTCCCGCCGTTGGGGTGCAGCACCTGCCCCGACATGTAGCTGGAATCCTCGCACGCCAGGAACAGGAACGCAGGGGCAACTTCGTTGGGCTGGCCGGGCCGACCCATCGGCGTGTCCTCGCCGAAGGTTTTCATTTTTTCCGGCGAGGAACCGCCGAAAGGATTGAGCGGGGTCCAGATCGGCCCCGGCGCCACGCCGTTGACCCGAATACCGTCCTCGATCAGGTTGGCCGACAGCGACCGGGTGAACGCGGTGATCGCGCCCTTGGTGCTGGAATAATCGAGCAGTTCCTTCTCGCCCGCGTACATCGTGATGCTGGTGCAGTTGATGATGGATGCCCCTTCCTTGAGGTGCGGCCGCGCCGCCTGGACAAGGTAGAACATCGAAAAGATGTTGGTCTGGAACGTGCGCTGGAGCTGTTCGACGGTGATGTCGCGGATGTCCTTGTCGGGATGCTGTTCGCCCGCGTTGTTGACCAGCACATCGAGCCGGCCCCACTTCTCGATCACCTTGTCGACCAGCGCCTGCCCAACCGCCGGGTCACCCAGATCGCCCCGGTGGAGCAGCGCCTCGCTGCCCTCTTCCGCAATCCGGTCGGCGACGAACTGCGCGTCGTCGTCCTCTTCCAGATAGGCGATCGCGACCTTGGCGCCTTCGCGCGCGAACAGGATCGCGGTCGCGCGGCCGATGCCGCTGTCGCCGCCGGTGACGATCGCCACCTTGCCCTGCAGCCGCCCGGAGCCGGGGTAACGCGGCTGCCAGTCGGGCTTGTCGTCCATCTGGCTTTCGTGCCCCGGCATCCGGGGTTCTTCGCTGGTTTCCTCGACGTGGGCCGCGTCGACGGTTTCGAGGTCCTGGGTATCTTGCGTCATCGGGATGAGTGTCCTTTCACCCATCCCAACCGCCGCTCCCCCGCCCGCGTTCCGCCGCTTCGTCGCGCGCAGGCCTCAGCCCAGGCCGAGCGCGTTCTTGTACACCTCCAGGATCGATTCCATCTCCGCCCGGTCGTCGGGCTTCATCTTCCTGAGGCGCACGACCTGGCGCATGATCTTGGCGTCGTAGCCGACCGCCTTCGCCTCGGCGTAAACGTCGCGGATGTCGTCGGCGATGCCTTTCTTCTCTTCCTCGAGGCGTTCGATACGCTCGATCAGCAGGCGCAGGCGGTCGTCGGTGGCATCGGCCATTTCACTTAGGCTCCGGTAGAATGTGAGAATCGGTTGCCGGCTCGATAGCCAGCCCGCCCGGGGGTTTGAAGGTGCGGTGGAAAAGTTCTCTATCCGTCCCCGTTCAGCTTGAGGCTCGCCTCCATCCGCGCGAGCTGTTCGGGCGTGGCGGGTGACTGGTGGCGCGCTTTCCACTCATCGGCGGGCATCCCGTGGATCAACGCGCGGGCGGCCGCCTTGTCGCCGGGGAACCCAGCCTCGCCGATCCAGTCCGCCAGGCAGTTACGGCAGAAGCCGGCGAGGCCCATCAGGTCGATATTCTGCGCATCGGTCCGGTGGCGCAGGTGGCGCACCAGCCGGCGAAACGCCGCGGCGGCGTGGGCGTCATCGAGCTGATCGAGCGGGTCGGGCTGGGTCATCGCTATCCTGTCTTGGCGCTTGAACTGTTCGGGCCGCCTGCCCTAGGCGCACGCCTATGCAGAAACTCCAGCCGCGCAACCGCAAGGTCAAGATTCTCGCCACCGTCGGCCCGGCGAGCAGTGCGCCCGAGATGCTCCACAAGCTGCTGCGCGCGGGCGCCGATGCCTTTCGCGTCAACATGAGCCACGGCGAACATGCCGATCACGCGGCGACGATCAAGGCGATCCGCGACCTGGAGAAGGCGACGGGCCGCCCGATCGCGATCCTGGCGGATTTGCAGGGGCCCAAGCTCAGGGTCGGCAAGTTCAAGGGCGGGCAGGCGGTGATCCGCCATTCGGGCCACTTCACCCTCGACCGCAATCCCGAACCGGGCGACGAGACCCGGGTCGAGCTGCCGCATCCCGAACTGTTCGCGGTCCTGCAAAAGGGTCAGCGCCTGCTGATCAACGATGGCAAGATCCGCCTGAAGGTGATCAAGGCGGAACCTGACAGCGTGCTGTGTTCGGCGGAGGTCGGCGGGGTGATCTCCGACCGCAAGGGCGTCAACGTGCCCGATGCGGAAATCCCGATTCCTGCGCTCACTGAAAAGGACCGGCGCGATCTTGCTTTCGCCGTGTCGCACGGCTGCGACTGGATCGGCCTGTCGTTCGTCCAGCGGCCGGAGGACCTGGCAGAGGCGCGGCGGCTGATGGGCGGCTACGGTTCGCTCTGCGCCAAGATCGAGAAGCCCTCTGCCGTGCGCCGGCTGGACGAGATCATCGAGCTCAGCGACGGGATCATGGTCGCGCGCGGCGATCTGGGCGTGGAGCTCGATCCCGAGGAAGTCCCCCCGCTGCAGAAGCGGATCGTCAACGCCGCCCGCACCGCCGGCAAGCCGGTAATCGTCGCGACGCAGATGCTCGAATCGATGATCGAGAGCCCCACCCCGACCCGGGCCGAAGTGTCCGACGTCGCCAACGCGGTCTATGACGGGGCCGACGCGGTGATGCTGTCGGCCGAGACGGCGGCGGGCGAATGGCCGGAAGAAGCGGTCGGGATCATGGACCGGATCGCCACCCAGGTGGAGCGGGACGATGCGTACCTTTCGCGCGTGCGGTTCCTCGATACGCCCCCTGACCGGACCACCGCCGACGCCTTGAGCCATGCCTGCATGACGATCGCCGACACCGTGTCGATCGCCGCGATCGTGGTGTTCACCGGTTCGGGCAGCACCGCGCGGCGGGTGGCGCGCGAACGGCCCAGCGTGCCGATGCTGGTGCTCACGCCGTCGGTCCGGACCGCCCGGCGCATGGCGCTCCTGTGGGGGGCGCAGGCGGTCTCGACCAAGGATATCGGCAGTTTCGAAGAGATGATCGCCAAGGGCAAGCGGATGGCGCTGCGGAGCGGCATCGGCCAGGCGGGCAGCAAGCTGATCGCGCTCGCCGGCGTACCGTTCGGCACCCCGGGCAGCACCAACCTGCTGCACGTGGTGACGCTGTCAGGCGACGAGCTGTCGAAGCACGCCCGTCGGTCAGCGGTCTAGCCGGCTGCCGCGCGCTCCAGCCGCTGGCGCGCTTCCTTCTCGCCGATCAGCGGCAGCAGCGCGTGCATGTCGGGTCCATGGTCGCGGCCCGTGAGCGCCTGGCGAAGCGGCATGAACAGCGACTTGCCCTTGCGGCCGGTCGCCTGCTTGAGCGCGCCGGTGAGCGCACCCCACGGGTCGTCGCTCCAGGCGAGGTGCGCGGCAGCCTCGGCGAGGAAGCGGCGATCATCCTCATTCAGCGCGGGCGCCGCAACGGGTCCGGCGATGACCTGCCACCAATCGGTTGCGTCTGCTACGGTCTCAAGGTTCGGGCGCACCGCCAGCCACGCGGCCTCGCTCATCCCCGCGGGCAGGCGGTCGGCCACCTCGGCGTAGCTTAGCTGGTGCACGATGGCGTGGTTGAGCCGCTCGAGTTTGGCCTCGTCAAACCGCGCGGGCGCGCGGCCGAATGTCGACAAGTCGAAGCTGTTTGCCAGCACCGCAATGTCGGCGATGGGCTCCACCGGCAGCGACGTGCCGAGCCGCGCCAGCAGCGCGGTCACCGCCTGCGGCTCGATCCCGCTGTCGCGCAAGGCGCCCACCGACAGCGAGCCCAGCCGCTTCGACAGCTTGCCCTCGCGCCCAACCAGCAGCGCCTCGTGCGCGAAGCGCGGCGGCTCGGCGCCAAGCGCGGTGAACATCTGCGTCTGCGCGGCGGTGTTGCTGACGTGATCCTCCCCCCGCAGCACGTCGGTCACGCCCATTTCGATATCGTCGATCGCGCTCGGCAGCATGTACAGCCACGATCCGTCGGCCCGCCGGACCACCGGGTCGGACAGCTGAGCGGGTTCGAAATGCTGGCGTCCCCGAATGCCGTCGAGCCACTCGATCGGCTCGCCGTGATCCAGCTTGAAGCGCCAGTGCGGCGCCACGCCCTGATAGGCGAAGCGCGCGTGATCCGCGTCGTCCAGCGCCAGCCCTGCGCGGTCGTAGATCGGCGGCAGCCCCCGCCCGAGCTGGATCTTGCGCTTCAGCTCCAGCTCCTGCGCGGTTTCGTAGCAGCGATAAACGCGGCCCGCGGCGCGCAGCCGCTCGAAAGCGTCCTGGTAGATCGGCGCGCGAGCCGACTGGCGTTGTTCGCCGTCGATCGTCAGCCCCAGCCACGCGAGGTCGGCCCGGATCGCCTCGACATACTCCTCGCGGCTGCGCTCCGCGTCGGTGTCGTCGATCCGCAACAGGAACCTGCCGCCGGACTTATGCGCCAGCAGCCAGTTGTGCAGCGCGGTGCGGATATTGCCGACATGGAGGTGCCCGGTGGGCGACGGCGCGAAACGGGTGACGGTCATGGCGGGTGCCATAGCCGAACCTACGCCTGGGTGAAGCGCGCGCGCACCTTTTCCAGATCGGCCAGCATCGTATCGATCGCGCGGTTGTCCTCCAGCGAGCCGTGATCGCGCACATAGGCAGCCAGTTCGGCAATCTCGATCCGCGCGCCTTCGATCTGGCCGGGCAGTTCCCAACGGGCCTTGGCGATCGCGCGGTCGAACCGCTCCGCCGCCTCGTCCGCCAGCCCGGCAGGGCGCTTGCGGGCGACGAGCCGCCAGCAATCGCGGGCGCGGGCAAAGGTCTTTTCCAGATGCTTGCGCACCACGCGGACCGCCAGCGCCGGCTCGCCCGCCGCGACCATGCCATCGAGCGCGGTGAGATTGCGCACGGTCGCCCAGCCCGTGAAATGGAAGCTCGGCAGCGCCATCAACCACCGCGCCACCAGCTCGGTCTCGCACGCTTCGATGTAGCGGCGGACCAGCGGCAGCGAGAGGCTGTCACCGCGATCGAGGAACAGCTGCGCGCCGTCTTCGGGGGAGATTTCCCCCGCCCGGCCGGCCTTGGAGGCGGCGACCTCGATCGCCTCCAGATCGACCCGGAAATTGCGGAAGCGCGGGTTGGCGCGCGCGACGAAGCTTTCGCCGAGCGCGGCGAGATGCGGCGGCGGGGGCGGCGCGTCTTCGAACAGCAGGCGGTCGAACGGATTGGGTTCGTCTTCGGTCATCGGCTCAGTTCAAACAGGGCGTACTCTGCGCGCAGGTTGGCAGCGGCGGCGCCAATGGCCCGGTCGCCGGCGAAGTACCACGCGCGCTCGCAGCGGACGCCCTTGACGGCGATCAGCTCTCGGAAGTCGGCCACGGTCACGTGGTGGATGTTCTGCGTCTCGTACCAGCTGACCGGTAAATGGCGCGTCACCGGCATCCGCCCCTGGAAGGCCAGCGCCGCGCGCGTGCGCCAGTGGGCGAAGTTGGGAAAGCTGACGAACGCCTGCCGCCCGACCCTGAGCAGTTCGTCGAGCATCCGGTCGGGCCGCGCGGCGGTCTGCAAGGTCTGGCTTAGCACCGCGTAGTCGAACGCCTTGTCCGGATAGTCGGCCAGATCGCGGTCGGCGTCTCCCTGGATGACGCTCAGCCCGCGCGCCACGCAGCGTTCGACCAGCGCGGGATCGACCTCCATCCCCCGCGCGTCGCAGCCCCGGTCCTGCAACGCCGCCATCAGCGCCCCGTCGCCGCACCCCACGTCGAGCACGCGCGTGCCCGGCTGCACATGGCTGGCGATCACCGCCAGGTCGGGCCGCAGCGCGCTCATCCCAGGAACCCCGCCACCACCCGGTCGAGCGCCGGCACGTCGAGCAGGAAGCTGTCGTGACCAAAGGGCGCGCTGAGCTCGACGAAGCTGACCGCGGCGCCCGCTGCATTCAACGCGTGGACCACGTGGCGGCTTTCGGCGGTGGGGTAGAGCCAGTCGGAATCGAAGCTGACCAGGCAGAACCGCGCCGGCGTCCCGGCAAACGCGCTGGCGAGCATCCCGCCGTGTTCCTCGGCGATGTCGAAATAGTCCATCGCGCGGGTGATATAGAGATAGCTGTTGGCGTCGAACCGCTGGGTGAACCCGGTCCCCTGATAGCGCAGGTAGCTTTCGATCTGGAAATCGGCGTCAAAGCCGAACGTCTTGGCGTCACGGTCCTGCAGGTTGCGGCCGAATTTCTCGGTCAGTCCGGCTTCGGACAGGTAGGTGATGTGCGCCGCCATCCGCGCGACCGACAGCCCTTTGTCGGGGGCCCGGCCGGTGCCGTAGTAATCCCCGTCTTGCCAGTCGGTATCGGCCATCACCGCCTGGCGGCCGACCTCGTGGAAAGCGATGTTCTGTGCCGAATGGCGGGCGGTCGTGGCGATCGCCAGCACCCGTTCGGCGCGGTCGGGAAAATTGGCGGCGAGGCTCAGCGCCTGCATCCCGCCCATCGACCCGCCGACGACCGCGTGGAGCCGCTCGATGCCGAGGCCATCAAGGAGGGCGATCTGCGCGCGGACCATGTCGCGGATGGTGATCACCGGAAAGCGCTTGGCCCACTGCCGGCCGTCGAGTGTCAGGCTGGCGGGGCCGGTCGAGCCCATGCAGCCGCCGATCACGTTGGCGCAGACCACATGGAAACGATTGGTGTCGATCGGCTTGCCCGGGCCCACCATTCGTTCCCACCAGCCCGGCTTGCCGGTGGTCGGATGCGCGCTGGCGACATACTGGTCGCCGGTCAGCGCGTGGCACAGGAGGATCGCGTTGCCGCGGTCCGGCGCCAGTTCGCCATAGGTCTGGTAAGCGATGGTGACGCCGTCCAGCGCCTGCCCGCCGTCAAGGGGCAACGGCTGGGGCAACGTGAAGCCTTGGGAAGCGGTCGTCGGGGCCATCGCAGCGGGATCACAGGTTAGAGGGAAGGTCGTTGCCTCTAACCGCTTGCCTCCAGCTTGTCGAAGGGCCGCATTTTCTTTGATGCAGCCTGCCCCCGCCTGTCCTAGACGCGCCGGCATGAACAGCCGGCCCACCGCCAAGCCCTGGATTTCCGCGATCCACGCCTATGTCCCCGGCAAGGCAAGCGGCGCGGGCGGGCAGCCGCTGGTCAAGCTGTCGGCCAACGAGAATCCCCTCGGGACGCCGCCCGCCGCACTGGAGGCGATGGCCCGCGCTCCCTCCCCCAGCCGCTATCCCGATCCCGATTCCACCGCGCTCCGGCAGGCGCTGGGCGCCAGGCACGGGATCGATCCGGCGCGGATCGTCTGCGGAACCGGCTCCGACGAATTGCTCAACCTGGCGGTGCAGGCGTTCGCGGGTCCGGGGGACGAGGTGCTGTTCCCGCGCTACAGCTTCGCGGTGTACGAGATCGCCGCCCGCCGCTGCGGGGCCGTGCCGGTCGAATCCGCCGATGCCGACTATGGCTGCGACGTCGACGCGCTGCTCGCCGCGGTCACGCCCCGCACCCGGGTGGTGCTGCTGGCCAATCCGAACAATCCCACCGGCACGTTCCTGCCGCGCGCCGAAGTGGCGCGGCTTCACGCCGGGCTCCCCGCCGACGTGCTGTTCGTGCTCGACCAGGCGTATGCCGAATACCTTGCGTCGCACGACGATGACGGCGGGCTCGCGCTCGCGGCCGCGCACGAAAACGTGCTGGTGACGCGCACCTTTTCCAAGATCTACGGCCTTGCGGGTGAGCGGATCGGCTGGGCGACCGGCGCGGCCGAGTTGGTGGGCGAACTCAACCGCATCCGCGGGCCGTTCAATGTCACGAACCAGGGGCAGGCGGCCGCACTGGCCGCGCTGGCGGATGACGAGTGGGTCAGCCGCTCGCGCACCGTCAACGCCGCCGAGCGGGCGCGGTTCGTTGCGGCGATCGAAGCGCTGGGCAACCATGGCGTTCGCGCGGTGCCGAGCCAGGGCAACTTCGTGCTGGTGACGTTTGGCGGAAACTTGCGCGCCGCAACCGCGCTGCAGGCAATCGCAGAGGCGGGCTTCGCGGTGCGGCACCTGCCGGGCCAGGGCTTGCCGAATGCGCTGCGCATCACGATCGGCCTTCCCGACCAGATGGACGCGGTGGTCGCCGCGATCGCCCAAGCCGCCGAGCGCGCGGGATGAGCTTCTCGCGCGTTGCGGTGATCGGCCTCGGGCTGCTCGGCGGCTCGGTCGGGCTGGCGGTGCAGGCAAACTTGCCCGGCTGCGACACCACCGGGTTCGACGCTGATCCGGACGTGCGCCGCCGCGCCGCCGAACGCGGCCTGGTGGCACGGGTGTGCGACACCGCCTCCGACGCGGTCGCGGGCGCCGAACTGGTGATCTTCTGCGTGCCGGTCGGCGCGATGGAGCAGGCCGCCGCCGATCTTGCCGGCGCGCTGATGCCCGATGCGATAGTCAGCGATGTCGGCTCATCGAAAGCGGCGGTCGCTGAGGCGCTGCGCCGCGCGCTGCCCGGCGTCTGCGTGATCCCCGCCCACCCGGTCGCGGGCACCGAGCGCAGCGGGCCCGATGCGGGCTTTGCGCACCTGTTCCGCCACCGCTGGTGCATCCTTACGCCTGCCGCCGACGCCGAACCCGCCGCCGTCGCACGGCTATCGGCGTTCTGGGAGGCGCTGGGCGCGGACATCGAGATCATGGACGCCGCGCACCACGACCTGGTGCTCGCGGTCACCAGCCACATCCCGCACCTGATCGCCTACACCATCGTCGGCACCGCGTCGGACTTGGAGGACGTGACCCGGGGCGAGGTGATCAAGTATTCCGCCGGTGGCTTCCGCGATTTCACCCGCATCGCGGCGAGCGATCCGACGATGTGGCGCGACGTGTTCCTCTCCAACCGCGAGGCGGTGCTGGAGATGCTCGGCCGCTTCACCGAGGATCTCACCGCGCTGCAGCGGGCGATCCGGCGGGGTGACGGCGAGGCGTTGTTCGACCTGTTCACTCGTACCCGGGACATCCGCCGCTCGATTGTCGAGCAGGGGCAGGACGATGCGCGGCCCGACTTCGGCCGCAGCGATCACTGACCTTCGCGGTTCAGCGCATTGATCGCCGCGTGGACCCGCGCTTCGGCCTCCTCGCGCGGCAGGCCGGCGGGTATCGCTTCGCCGAACCGGTAGGTGATCACGCCGCTGCGCTTCCACTTGCGGTGATACAACGGCCCGCTGTCCACCGCCACCGGCACCACCGGCAGGCCGAGCAGCTTGTACAAGCCGGCAAAGCCCGATTGCAGCGGCGGCTCGGTCCCGTGCGGCACGCGGGTGCCTTCAGGAAACAGCACCAGCGGACGCCCTTCGGCCACCAGCGCCTTGGCGGCCGAAATCATCGCCCGCAGCGCCTTGGGACCCTGGTCGCGCGCCACTGGCACCAGTCCGAACGCGCGGGCCGATGGTCCCCACAGGGGGATCGAGAACAGTTCTTCCTTGGCGAAGACCGAGGGGTTCACGAACAGTGCGGGCTGGTCGATCGCTTCGAAAAAGCTTTCGTGCTTGATGGCGTAGAACGCGGCCCCTTCCGGCGGCCTGCCCTCGACCCGGATGCGGATGCCGAGGAACACGCGGGCGCAGAAGCGGTGATACTGCGACCAGCCGCGCACCACCTTGCGGAACGCCTTCTGGCTGAACAGCAGCATCAGCAGCGAGCCCGAGGTGTAGCCGATCGAGCCGACGTAGAAGAACAGGTAGAACAGGAGGCTGCGCAGCAAGGCCATCGTCAGGTCCCTTGCGGCCAGAGGCGCGCCGCGGTGCTCGCCAGCAGCTTGTTGTATTCCAGGAACAGGATGCCGAGCCGTGGGCGCGAGGGCACGGCGTCGCGGATCACGCTGATGTTGGCGGGCAGCGCCGATTCCAGCTCACCCGCCGCCCGGCGCATGTGCCAGTCGGTGGTGACAAGCCGCAGGGAGCGGTACTCATGGTGGTCCATCCACGCTGCGGTTTCCGCCGCATTGCCGCGCGTGTCGACGGCGGCGAAGCCCAGGGTGACGCAGCATTCCATGGTCTGGGCGCGAACCTTGTACTCGGCGGCGAACTCGGCGGGGCGCACCTCGCGGTCGACCCCGGTGACCAGCATCGCGTTCGCCTGGCGCGCTGCCAGCAGTTCCAGCCCGCGGTCGATCCGCCCCGGCCCGCCTGTCGGCACCACGATCGCGTCGGTCCGTCCGGCGTCCGCCGGCTGCGGCAACGCGGCGGCGAACCACAGGAAGCCGAATGCGTACAGTAGCAGGACAAAGGCCAGCGTGCGGCGGATCACAACATTCTCCTCAATGCACCCAGCACCGTCAGCCGCGCGGTGAGCATGGCGATCATCACGCCGATCACCGGGATGGCCGCGATCAGCAGCCAGTCGATCGTGCCGAGCCCGCCGCCCGCCACCATGCCGGACCCCAGCGCCGCGAACTGCCGGCCGAGAACCACCACCGCGACCAGCCCCAGTCCCAGCCCGACCGCCCCGCCCGCGGCGGCGTCGAAGGCGACCGACCGTTGAAAGATGCGGGCGATCTGCGCGTCGGTGCCGCCCAGCAGGTGGACGATTTCGATAGTCCCGCGATTGCCGCCGAGCGCGCTGCGCGCCGCCAGCCAGACCGCCGCCGCGCTGGTCAGCGCCAGCAGCACGACCAGCGCGATCGCCAGCCACTGGAGCGAGGAGATCGCGGTAAATACTGGGCCCAGCCACGCCGATTGCGCGTCCACCCGCGCGGCGGGGGCAACCGCCGCCAGCGACCGGCGCAGCGCGGCCAGGCGCTGCGCGGTGGCGGGGCCGCGCAGTTCCACGTCGATCAACGCCGGGACCGGCACCGCCTCGTCCCCCGCGCCGCCCAGCCAGGGATCGAGCAGCGCGTCGAGTTCGGTTTGCGGCACCACCCGCACGGCGGCGACATCGCGGGAGCCGGCCAGCGCGCGCGCGGCGGCGCGGGTCTGGCGGTCACGCTCGGCGGCGAGCGGCTCGACGATCTGCACCGTCGCGGCACCGGATAACTCGGTCCGCGCGCTGTCGGCCAGGTTGCTCAGTGCCAGACCGCCGGCGCCCGCGATCACTGTCAGCGCGACCATGATCGCGATCACCCACGGCATCGGCCCGGCGAGGCGCGCGTGCGGCACCAGCGCGGCGGCGCGTTCGCCGCCGAACGGCACGAGGCTGCGCGCCACCGCGCGGGCAAGCACCGGCGGCCGCTTCACGCCAGCGCCTGAACGCGCGGTTCGCGCCGGGGCGGGTAGCGCAGCGCCCCGGTGGGATCGGACAGCCGCCCCTTGTCGAGCCGCATGATCAGCGAATCCGGCACCTTGCGCAGCAGGTGCACGTCGTGGGTGGCGACCACCACGGTGGTGCCGAGCCGATTGAGCGCTTCGAACAGGCGCAGCAGTTTGAGCGCCATTTCGGGATCGACGTTACCGGTCGGCTCGTCCGCCACCAGCATGTCGGGGCGGCCGATCACCGCGCGGGCGATGGCGACGCGCTGTTGCTCGCCGCCCGACAGGGTTGCAGGACGGGCATCGGCCCGGTGGGTGAGCCCGACCCAGTCGAGCATGTCGCTGACCGGCTTGCGCAGTTCCGCCTCGCGCACGCCCGACACCCGCAGCGGCAGCGCCACGTTGTCGAACGCCGACAGGTGGGGGATCAGCCGGAAGTCCTGGAACACCACTCCGAACCGGCGGCGGAACGCGGGCAGCCGCTCGCGCGGGACGGTGATGACATCGGTCCCGAACATGCGGATCGCCCCGCGCGAGGGACGCTGCGCCAGGTACAGCAGCTTGAGCATCGAGGTCTTGCCCGCGCCGCTCGCCCCGGTGAGGAAATAGAAGCCGCCGGGGTGCAGGGTGAACGACACATCGCTCAGGATTTCGCGGTCGGTGCCGTATCGCAGCCCCACGTTGTCGAACGTGACCACCTCGCCCCCATCGGCATTCACCGCGTGGCACCAAGTACAAAAGGGGAATATCGCGCGGTAATCATCGGCGAAAGGGCTATAGACCGGCTTCCATGTGGAAAAAAGCCGTATGGCAGGGTGATGCACGGCGGCGCATCTTGTGCACGCGCCCCGCTTGCGTCAGATTCTTTACCATGATCATCTCCTGCCCCGCCTGCACGACGCGCTACGTTGTGCCGGACAGCGCCATCGGCGCGGAAGGGCGGACGGTGCGATGCGCCAAATGCCGTCACAGCTGGTTTCAGGATGGCCCCGAGCTGGAGGGCGCGCCTCCCCCCGCAGCGTCGCCGGAACCCCCAGCCGCTGCTCCGGCGCCGCGCGCCTCGGCGGTGCCGCCGACAGCAGCGCGGTCCGGCATCGTCTCCGCGCCGGAAACCGGGTCTCAGCCAGAACAGGAGCCAGAGCCGCCGATCTACGACGATCCTGCCGAGGCGCCCGCGCCCACGGTGGTCGAAACCACGCCGGCACCCGAGCCCGCCGCGCAGGATTACGGCGAGGAGATCTCGCAGTTCGATTATGCCCCGCCGTTCCGTCCGCGCCGCAATCTGGCGAAGGTGTGGACTGCCGCCGCCGCGCTGTTCGCGGTGCTGGCGCTGGGCACGGTGGCGGCCGTCAGCTACTGGGGCCTGCCCGACTGGGTGCCGGTCAGCCGGCCGACCTTCGCGCTGGGCCAGCCCGACCTGGTGCTCGATTTCCCCCGCCAGAAGCAGGAGCGGCGCACGCTGCCGAACGGGACCGAGTACTTCGGCGCCAGCGGCACGGTGAAAAACGTCGGGCGTGAAACCCGCACCGTGCCGTCGATCCTGGTGGTGCTGCGCGATGCGCGCGAACGGATCGTCTACAGCTGGGAGATCGCGCCGCCCAAGTCGTCGCTCGCCCCGGGCGAGACGATGACCATCACGCAGGCGATGGCCGACGTCCCCCGCTCGGCCAAATTTGCCGAGATCGGATGGAAGCCGGCCTGACCGGTCAGGCGCCCGCGAGCACGTCCTCGACCGAGGCGTATTCGTACCCCAGTTCCTCGGCCACCGCCTGATACGTCACCTTGCCGGCGTGGACGTTGAGCCCCGCGCCAAGGTGCGGGTTGCGCCGCAGCGCCTCACGCCAGCCGAGTTCGGCGATCTTCAGCGCGTGCGGCAAGGTCACGTTGTTGAGCGCGTACGTGCTGGTCCGCGCCACCGCGCCCGGCATGTTGGCGACGCAGTAATGCACGATGCCATCGACCACATACGTCGGGTCGGCGTGAGTCGTGGCATGGCTGGTTTCGAAACAGCCGCCCTGGTCGATCGCGACATCGACCAGCACCGCGCCCGGCTTCATGCACTTCAGCATGTCGCGGGTGACCAGCTTGGGCGCGGCCGCTCCGGGGATCAGCACCGCGCCGATGACGAGGTCCGCCTCGCACAGCATCTGCTCGATGTTCGCCTGGTTGGAGAAGCGCGTCTTGGCGCGGCTTTCGAAATGGGTGCCGAGCCGTTCGAGCACCTCGGGATCGCGGTCGAGAATGGTGGTGTCGGCGCCCAGGCCGACCGCCATCTGCGCGGCGTTGAACCCGACCACGCCGCCGCCGATCACCATCACCTTGCCCGGCAGCACGCCCGGCACGCCGCCCAGCAGCACACCGCGCCCGCCGTGCGCCTTTTCCAGTGCCGTCGCGCCCGCCTGGATGCTCATCCGGCCAGCGACCTGGCTCATCGGCTTGAGCAGCGGCAAGGTGTTGCCCGGCCCGGTCACCGTTTCATACGCGATGCCGGTCACGCCCGACTTCACCAGATCGGCGGTCTGCTCCGGATCGGGGGCCAGGTGCAGGTAGGTGTATAGCACCTGGTCCGCGCGCAGCTTGGCACGCTCGACCGCCTGCGGTTCCTTGACCTTCACCACCATCTCGCACTGCGCGAAGATCGGATCGGGCCCGTCCTGGATCACGGCGCCCGCCTGGCGGTACTGGCCGTCATCCGCCCCGATGCCGAGCCCGGCGCCGGTCTCCACCCACACCTCGTGCCCGTGGGCCGTCAGTTCGCGGACGCTTTCGGGGGTCAGGCCGACGCGGTATTCGTGATTCTTGATTTCCTTGGGGCAGCCGATGCGCATCGCCGTGCTCTCCTCTTGTGCGCGCGCTCGTTACAGTTGCAACCATCGGGCGGCAAGAGGCGCCGGCGCCGCCAATCTCCCGCACATGCGTCATGCAGTTGTCACACATGCGCCGTAATGCTGTCGGGAAAGCTTCACAAAAGCTTCATCGAGGAGCCAGCCCACGTGACGATCACCCGCCTCTCGCTGTCCGCCGCGGCACTCGCAGTCGCTTCCGGATGGAGCGCGCCCGCCGCGGCGCAGGATGCGGCGGTCGCGCGCGAGCTTGCCGCGATGCGCGCCCAGATGTCGGCGATGGCGGACCGTATCGATTCGCTGGAAGCTGAACTCGCTTCCGCCAAGGCGGCGCCGCCGGCCCCCGCCGACGCCACCGCCGCTGCGAATGCACCGGCCCAACCGGCGGCCGCGACCGACATCGCGTGGAAAGGCGCGCCGGAGGTCAGCACCGCCAGCGGGTGGAGCTTCAAGCCGCGCGGCCGGATCCAGCTTGACGCGGGCACCGTCAGCAGCCCGGCGGGCGTCACCGATGCCAGCACCGGCTTCAGCAGCGAACTGCGCCGCGCGTACCTCGGCGTCGAGGGCAAAATGCCGGGCGGCTTCGGCTATCGGGCGGAAATCGATGTGGCCGCAAGCTCGGTCGAGGTGACCGATCTTTACCTGACGTATCAGGCATCCGAACAGGTTGGCATCACCCTCGGCCACCAGAAGCCGTTCTGGGGTCTGGAGGAAATGACCAGCGACCTGTTCACCAGCTTCACGGAGCGGGCGGCGGTCAACACCGCGTTCGGCTTCGAACGCCGGCTGGGCCTCAGCGCTTCCTACAGCGCCGGCGACGTGCTGCTGCAGGGGGGCGTGTTCACCGACAACGTGGCCGATCTCGAAGACGACGAAAACAACGCGCTTTCGGTCGATGGCCGGGCGGTATTCATGCCCAAACTGGGCGGGGCGCAGCTCCACCTTGGCGGATCGGTCCACTACCGCGAACTCAACGATGCGGCATCCAGCGTGCGCTATCGCGTGCGGCCGCTGATCCACAGCACCGACATCCGCTTCATCGACACCGGCAACCTCGCCGCCACCCGCGAGCTGGGCTACGGGCTGGAAGCGGCATATTTGAAAGGCCCGGTCCACATCGCGAGCGAGGCGCACTGGCAACGGGTCAACCGGCCCGGCGCGCTGACCGACCCGACCTTTTTCGGCGGCTACGTGGAAGCCGGCGTGTTCCTGACCCGGGGCGACAGCCGCGGCTACAAGGGCGGCGTGTTCGATCGGGTGAAGCCCAAGCGCCCGGTGGACAAGGGCGGTTTAGGGGCGGTGCAGGTCAACCTGCGCTATGACTATCTCGATCTGGTCGACGCGGGCGTGATCGGCGGCAAGCAGGACGGGTACGAGCTGGGCCTGGTGTGGACACCGACCGATTATACCCGGTTCATGGCCAGCTATGGCCACCTGGTCTATTCGCGCGCCGCGCTGCCGGCCGCGGGCGGGAAGCGCAATTACGCGGTGGACGCGCTGGGGATGCGCGCGCAAATCGACTTCTGATCATCACGCGGCTGTCATCCGCCTGTCACACGCCGCCCCCACAGGGGCGGTCGATCCATTGCCAAGGGGCCCAACACATGCACCTCAAGACTTTCGCCTTCGCCGCCGTATCGGCGCTCACTGTCGCCGCTTGCGGCAGTTCCGGCGGCGCGGGCGGCGCGCGTGACACGATCCGCGCGGTCGGCTCGTCCACCGTCTATCCCTTCGCCAAGAAGGTCGCCGAAGATTACGTGGCCGCCAACCAGGGGATGAAGAGCCCGCTGATCGAATCGACCGGTACCGGCGGGGGCATCAAGCTGTTCTGCGCCGGCCTTGGCCAGGCGACCCCCGACATGGTCAACGCCAGCCGGCGGATGAAGGCGAGCGAGTTCGCCGACTGCCAGAAGAACGGCGTAACCGACGTGGTCGAGGTGCAGGTCGGGCTTGACGGGATCGCGTTCGCATCCGCCAAGGGCGGCATCGTGCTGCCGCTGACGCCCGAGATCGTCTACAAGGCACTCGCTGCCCGGCCGTACGGCAAGGAACAGACCGCCAAGACCTGGGCCGATGTCGACCCGTTGCTGCCCGCCAAGCCGATCCTGGTCTACGGCCCGCCCTCCACCTCCGGCACCCGCGACGCGCTGAAGGAACTGATCCTCACCAAGGGCTGCGAAAGCGACCCGGCGATGAAGGCGCTGAAGGACAGCGACAAGGACAAGTTCGAACAGGTCTGCACCGAAGTCCGGTCGGACGGCGCCTTTGTCGACCAGGGTGAGCAGGACAACCTCATTGTCCAGAAGATCGAAGGCAATCCCAACGCGGTCGGCGTGTTCGGTTTCTCGTATCTCGAGGAGAACGGTGAAAAGCTGCAGGATCAGCCGATGAACGGGGTCGAGGCGACGTACGACAACATCTCGACCTTCAAGTACCCCGGCGCGCGGCCGCTGTATGTCTATTACAAGAAGCAGCACGTGGGCGTGATCCCCGGCCTGTCCGAATTCATCACCCAGTGGACCATGAGCTGGGGCAAGGATGGCCCGCTCGCCAAGGTCGGCTTCGTCGCCGCGCCCGACGATGTGCAGGCCACCGCACGCCAGAACGCCACTCAGGGCACGGTGATGACGGCCGACGGGCTGAAGTAAGCGTCGCCCGCGCCTCACAAAAAAAGCCCCGCCGGCACGGACCGGCGGGGCTTTTTTGCTACTTGGCCTGCGGCCTAGAAATCGAGGCTGACGCGCCCGTACACGAAGCGGCCGTTGAAGCCCGATGGCGAGAACTGGCTGAACGGGATGAAGTACCCGTTGAGGCCGTAGTTCTGCCCGCCGTCGAGACCGAAGCGCACCCGGTCGGGGTAGCTGTCGAACAGGTTGTTCGCGCCCACCGCCAGTTCCAGCCGGTCCATGACCTTGGCGCGCAGTTCGGCGTCGGTCACCCACTGCTTGGACAGGACCTGGTCGCGCGCCGCATCCGCGCCGGGGATCAGCACCTCGCCAAAGCGGTTGGCCCGCGCGGTGAAGCCGAAGATGCCCGAATCCCAGTCGAACCCGACGTTGAGCTTGGTGCGTGGCTGGCCGCGCGTGAGCCGCAGCGATTCCTGCCGGCCGAACAGGGTCAGCCCCGGCAAGGTGGGCAGGACGGCCGCGTCGGTGATCTTCGTCTTGTTGTGGCTGAAGCCCGCGGTCAGCGACAGGTTGCCGAGGCCCATGTCGGGCACGCGGTAGGTGCCGACGATCTCGTAACCGCGGGTGCGGGTGTCGATGCCGTTGACGAAGAACCGCGCCGAGCTGACGTTGTTGAACCCGTTCTGCTGCAGCAGCGAAACCACCGCCGCGCCTTGCAGGATTTCGGTCACCACGATCCGGTCATCGATGTCGATGTTGTAGTAATCGGCCGTGATGTTGAACCCGGGGATCAGCGAGAACGTCGCGCCTCCCGACCAGTTGAGCGACTTTTCCGGCTGGAGCGGCTGGGAACCCAGCACTACCGCGACGGGGTTGTTCACCGGCACTGTCAGAATGTCGACCAGCACGCCGTTGACGTTGTTGGTCGAGGTGGTGGCGTAGAACTGCTGCTGCAGCGACGGCGCGCGGAAGCCGGTCGAAATCGAGCCGCGCAGCGCGATGCCGTCGATCGGTTCGAAACGGGCGGCGGCCTTGCCGTTGATGGTGTCGCCGAAGTCGGAGAAATTCTCGTACCGTCCGGCCAGCTGGATGGTCAGCGCGTCCGACAGGTCGGTCTCAAGCTCAAGATACGCGGCCTTCGAATTACGGCTTGCGTCCACCTCGTTGGCAGGACGGAAGCCTGGGAACACCTGCGCGCCTGCCGGAGCGAACAGCGGAGCCGGGGCGAACGGACCGCCGGCATAGCTCTGGAAATCGCCGGCCACGATGCGGAAGTTCTCGTCGCGGTATTCGGCGCCGAACGCGACCGACACGCCGCTGCCGATGCCGAAATCGAACGTGCGTTGCAGATCGAGGTTCGCCGTCGTCTGGCCGAAGCGGAGCGATCCGGCATCGAACTTCCGCTGGCTCGCTTCGCCGAAGCTGACGTTGAAGCTGTTCTCGACCCCGAACTGGAAGCGGTTGGTGCCGTAGACCACGCTGGCATCGTAGTTCCATTCGTCACCGAATGTCCCCCGGATGCCGGCGGCGGCGGCGATATCCTCGATGTCGCCAGTGATCAGCGGGAGGAAGCCGTCGGCGTAATACGGCACGAACGCGGTGGTGGAGGCCGAGAAATTGCGGTTCCGGGCGTCGTTGGCGCGGCGATAGAAGCCCGCGCTTTCGGAATCGCGCCGGTTGTAGCTGGCAAAGGTGTAGAATTCGGCCGCCGGCGACAGTTCGTAACCCGCGTTGATGAACGCCGTGAAGTCGGTCGTCTGCGGGTCGCCGTACCGGTGGGTGTAACGGTCGATGGTCTGCTCGCGCGGATCGGCCAGCCCGCCGGCCAGGCTGGGGTACTGCTGGCGCGGATCGGCGCCCGAGCGGTTGGTCGGGTTCTTGTCCTGGTACTGGAGCGCGACGTTGAGATAGCCGCCGGGCCCGACCGGCAGGCCGAGCGCGGTGGCCAGCGTCAGCGTGCCGCCATCGCGCCGCTTCCGTTCGCGGCCGGTGTCGGTCAGCTGGTAGACGCCGCCCGCGCCGGCCGTGGTGTCGAGCACCGGCTGGCCGTTCGCACCCAGCACCGGTCCGCCCTGCTGCAGCACATCGTCCATCGTGGTGATGTACTTGCCATAGGTGACCTGCGCCCGGTTGCCTTCCCGCTTGCGCAGCTGGACGTTGATCACGCCGGCGATCGCATCGGACCCGTACTGCGACGAGGCACCATCGCGCAGCACCTCGATCCGCTCGATCGCGATCGGCGGGATGGTGTTGAGATCGACCGCCGCCGAACCGCGCCCGACCGAGCCGTTGAGATTGAGCAGCGCCGAGGTGTGGCGCCGCTTGCCGTTGACCAGCACCAGCGTCTGGTCCGGCGCCAGGCCGCGCAGCGTCGCCGGGCGCACCGCATCGGTGCCGTCGGTGATGGCGGGCTGGGGGAAGTTGAAGCTGGGCACCAGCTGGTTGAGGATGCGGTTGGTGTCGGTGTAACCGTTGTCGGTCAGCTGATCGCCGCCGATGACGTCGATCGGCACCGGGCTGTCGGCCACGGTGCGATCCGTCCGGCGGGTGCCGGTGACGATGATCTGTTCCTGCGGGGTGGCCTCACCCGCCGCCGAAGCCGCCGTTTCGTTGGGCACATCCTGCGCCGCCACCGGCAGCGCGACCGATGCGACGATCAGCGCCGAGGCCGATGCGAGCAGACGTGAGGATTGACGTGACATAGATGACCTCCCTGGTTTGACGGGAAATTACATTCATGCCGCGGGAACGCGTACTAAATTGCGCAGGTGTGTGATTTTTGCGCGAACTGTTGCTGTTGCGTTACAATTCTCTAGCGACGTTCCGGCCGCCGTAGCGTCAGGTCACAGCGGATTGCCGTCCTTGTCGCGGTAGATGTCGCGCCGGCCGACATGGTTGGCGGGGCCGACGAAGCCATCCTCCTCCATCTTCTCGATCCACTTGGCGGCGGTGTTGTAGCCGACGCCCATCTGGCGCTGGAGCCACGAACCCGACGCCTTCTGATGTTCGAACACGATCTGGCAGGCCTGGCGATACTTGCGCTCTTCGGGATTGTCGGACGCGGTCAGTTCGTCATCGAAGCCGAAGCCCATGCCTTCTTCAGGCTCCTCGGTCACAGCGTCGACGTAATCGGGCTTGCCCTGGCCGCGCCAGTGTTCAGCCACGCGCTCCACCTCGTCGTCGGACACGAACGGGCCGTGGACACGCTGAAGCGCGCCCGACCCCGGCTTGTAGAGCATGTCGCCCTTGCCCAGCAGCTGTTCGGCGCCCTGCTCACCCAGGATCGTGCGGCTGTCGATGCGGCTGGTGACGTTGAAGCTGATGCGGGTCGGCAGATTGGCCTTGATCACGCCGGTGATGACATCGACCGACGGGCGCTGGGTGGCCATGATCAGGTGGATGCCCGCCGCGCGGCTTTTCTGGCTGAGCCGCTGGATCAGCACTTCGACTTCCTTGCCGACGGTGACCATCAGGTCGGCCAGTTCGTCGACGATCAGCACGATCTGCGGCAGCGCCGTGTATTCGAGCTGCTCTTCCTCGAACAGTTCCTCGCCGGTGTCGGGATCGAACCCGGTCTGGACCCGGCGGCCGAGCGGCTTGCCCTTCGCGTTGGCGGTGCGGACCCGTTCGTTGAAGCCGGCGATGTTGCGCGCGCCGATGCTGCTCATCCAGCGATACCGCCGCTCCATCTCCTCGACCGCCCATTTCAGCGCGCGGACCGCCTTCGACGGCTCGGTTACCACCGGCGACAGCAGGTGCGGAATGTCGTCGTAGCTTTTCAGCTCCAGCACCTTGGGGTCGATCAGGATCAGCCGGCAATCGTCGGGCGTGAAGCGGTAAAGCAGGCTGAGGAGGATGCAGTTGAGCCCGACCGACTTGCCCGACCCGGTGGTGCCGGCGACCAGCAGGTGCGGCATCGCGGCCAGATCGGCCACGATCGGTTCGCCGGCGATGTCCTTGCCCAGGATGATCGGCAGCGTGCCCTTGGCATCGACGAACGCCTCGCACCCGGCGAGTTCCTTGTACGCGATCGTCTGGCGGTCGGCATTGGGCAGTTCGATGCCCATCACCGTCTTGCCGGGGATAGAGGACACGCGCGCGCTGATCGCGCTCATGTTGCGGGCAATGTCTTCGGCGAGGCCGATCACGCGGCTGGCCTTGATGCCCGGCGCCGGCTCCAGTTCGTACATCGTCACCACCGGGCCGGTGCGGACCGCGGTGATCTCGCCCTTGACGTTGAAGTCGTCGAGCACGGTTTCCAGCAGCCGCGCGTTGCGCTCCAGCGCCAGCTTGTCGAGCTTGGGCGCGGCCTGCGACGGAGGATCGGTAAGCAGGTCGATGCTGGGCAGCTGATAGCTGGCGAACAGGTCCTTCTGCGCGGTCTTGCCGGCGGGCTTGGCCGGGCGCGGGGCCAGGCTCGGCTCGGCAATCTCGGGCGCGCGGCGCTCGGTGAACTGCGGCGCTTCGTCGGGTGCGGCAGCCTCACGCTTGGCGCGCGGCTTGGGCATGAACGGCAGGTCCACCTCCGCCAGCCGCTCGGGCAGCGCCGGCGCGCGCTTCAGGAAGCGCGGCAGGGTGAGCAGCTGCACCCAGTCGAGCGCGAACACGCGGGTCACGCCGATCACTCCGCCTGCCAGCGCGACCAGTGCCAGTGCCAGGATCACCCAGCCGGAGATGCCTTCGCCCAGCCGGCTCGCGACCGCCTCGATCCCCGCGGCGCCGAGCAGTCCGGTGATCCCGCCGAGCGAGGCGGGCAGCGACCCGCCGGGCCGGTCGAACGCCAGCGCCAGCACGGTGCCGATCAGCGCCATCGATCCGAGCAGCAGCAGGGTCGGCCGCCACCAGCGGGTGCGCAGATCCTCGTCCTCGTCCTCGATATCGTGCCACAGCTTGCGCGCGAATACGTAGAGCAGCGGCAGCAGCAGGACCCCGGTCGCGCCGAACAGGAAGTACACGCGTTCGGCAAGCCACGCCCCGCTCGCGCCCATCCAGTTGCGCACGTCATCGCCAGCGGCGGCGGTCGAGCCGCTGGGGTCGGTCTGGGTGTAGCTGGCGAGCGCGAGGCCGAGGAACAGCATCGCGCCGAACAGCGCGGCGGCGCCGGTCATCTGCGCGGCCCGGCGCAAGCTGCGGCGAAACGCCGCGCGCCAATCGGCCACGGGCGTCCTGCCCGTTCCTGGCCCGATTGCCCGTGTCGCCATTGCCGCTTTCCCCCTAACCCGTCTGAGGCGGTTATCGCAGGTCGGGGACTCAGGCGTCAAGAATCCATGACGTCAGCGGTGCGCGGCGTCAGGAATCCTGTTTGAGCGCAAGTCCGTCGATCGCCGCCCAGCGACCCCACCCCAGCTCGCGGGCACGTTCGAAGGTCATGCCGCCCAGCGCGATCACCGGCATTTCCGCCAGCGCCGCGAGCGCATGGAACCGTTCGGGGCCAAGCGGGGTGATGTTGGGATGCGTGCGGGTGGCGAACACCGGCGACAGCATCACCGCATCTGCGCCAGAAGCGTTGGCGTGCGCGATCTCGTTCGCGTCGTGCACGGTCGCCACGCGGAGCAGTTCGGGCGCTTCGCCGACCGCTTCGGGCGGACCGTAGCTGCCGACCGCGCCCCACTCGCGCGCCTGATCGTCGCTGCCGGACAGGAGCGCGAGCAACCCGCCTTCGCGCACCAGCGGCATCAGTTCGTCCCACCGCGCACGGCGGCTTCGGGGGTCGAGGTGATAGTGGCGGAAGATGAACGCGGAACCGCGCGGCAAGGCGCGCAGCGCGCGGGGCAGCAACTCGTCGTTGCGCGGATCCGACAGGAGCCACAGATCGGGGAGAGACTGGCGCATGCCCATGCCGCCGTTATAGCGCATCGGACCATGAATGCAGCGTTGCGCCTCAGCGAAATCCACGACCGTATCGCCCACGCCGTCACGCTGGCGCGGCGGGAACCTGCCGAAGTGACGCTGGTCGCGGTGAGCAAGACTCACCCTGCCGAAGCGATCGCGCCGCTGCTGGAGGCGGGCCAGCGGGTGTTCGGTGAGAACCGGGTGCAGGAAGCGGCCGCCAAGTGGCCCGCCCTGCGCGAACGCTGGCCCGATGCTCAGCTGCACCTCGTCGGTCAGCTTCAGTCGAACAAGGCCGAGGACGCCGCGCGCCTGTTCGATTGCATCCACTCGCTCGACCGGCCGAGCCTGCTGACGGCACTCGCCAGGGCGTTCGACAGAGTCGGGCGGCGTGTGCCGTGCTTCATGCAGGTCGACGCCGGAGAGGAACCGCAGAAGGGCGGCTGCGCGGTGAAGGATCTGCCCGCGCTGCTGAGTGAGGCGCGCGCAGCGGACGTGCCGGTGATCGGCCTGATGTGCGTCCCGCCATCAGGGATCGAGCCGGCGCCGTTCTTCGCCCTGCTCGACAAGCTGGCGCGCGATCACGGACTGGATGGGCGCTCCATGGGCATGAGCGGCGATTTCGAGACGGCGATCATGCTGGGCGCGACGCACGTCCGCGTGGGCACGGCGCTGTTCGGAACGCGCGACTAGCCGCCCGCTACTTCCAGGCGAAGATCAGGCGGCCGGGGCCGAGCCGGTCCATCACGTCGCCAAGCGCCGCAGCGGTGAACGCGAAGCATCCCTGGCTGCGGCCGATCAGCCCTTGCGCGGCGGCCATCGTCTCGCTGACGTAATCCGCCGCATAGATCACGATCGCGCGCGGTTCGGCCATGTCGTTGTCGGGATCGAGCCCGATCAGCCGGCGCGAGCGGCCATGCTTGCCGACGTACTCCGCGCTGGTCAGGAAGGCCCCGCGCGACGAGGCGTTGGAATCGGGCTGGTTGGAGAACCGATGCAGCCAGCCGCTGCGCTCCGGATCGGACCCGCTGCCGTGCGCGACGAGGTGGCTGGACACGTCCCCGCTGGCGAGATCGACCAGGTGGAACCGCGGCTCGCGCGAGGCTTGCGCGAAATCGACCACGCCGATGCGGTCGCGGTGCGCGATCCGTCCGCCGTGCGCATCGAGCGCCGCGAGCGCGCGCGGGAACAGCCGCGGCATGTCGAGGTCCGGCGCGGCGGAAACGGGGGCTGCAGCCACACGCGGCAACGGCCTGGGCGCCGTCCAGCGCGACGCGCTCGATGCCAGCGGAATGGCCAGACCAGCGGCGGCAATGCCCGCGCCTGCAAGAAACTTCCGGCGATCCGGTTGAAGCGAATGAGTGGCTGCGACCATTACCGGGGCATAGCAAGAGCGCCCTTTCGCTAAGCTGTATCCCGCATATTGCGGCGCTTCAGGCGCTTTCCAGTTCGGCCTGCCGCTCGTCGCTGGCGGCGTCCAGCAGCGCCGCCTCGACCTCCTTCAGACGGGCGGGAGCGGTGATCTTCCCCCCGGTCAGGTCGGTGACGTAAAACGTATCCGCCGCGCGCTCGCCGTAGTTGGTGATGTGCGCGCTGAACACCAGCAGGCGGCTTTCGAACAGGGCGCGGGCGAGCCGGTTGAGCAGCGCCGCGCGGTCGCGGGCATTGACTTCGACCACCGTGAACCGGCCCGAAGCCTGGTTGTCGAACCGGACCACCGGGCGCACATCGAATGCCCGCGCGCGGCTATGCGGCAGCGGACGCTTGGCAAGCTGGGGCACCAGCGCGGTGCGGTTGGCCAGCGCATCGGCGATCGCCTGCTCGATCCGGGCAATCTGCGCGGGCTCGCTGAACGGGCGTCCTTGCGGGTCCTGCACCAGGAAGTTGTCGACCGCCCAGCCGCTGCGGGTGGTATGGATGCGCGCGTCGATGATGTTCGCGCCCGCCAGGTGGATGCCGCCCGCGATGCGGTAGAACAGGCCCGGGTGATCGGCCGCGATCACCGTCACCAGCGTGGCGCCCCGGGCGGGATAGACTTCGCACTGGATCGACAGGTGGCCCTGATCCTCGTGACTGACCCCGTACTGGATCAGGTTCAGCGCGGCGATGTCTTCCGGCTCGGCGATCCAGTAGCTGTCGTCGAACCGGTCGGCATAAAGCCGCAGCAGCCCGGCCTTGTCGCCCAGCAAGGCCTCGACGCGATCTTTCTTGGCCGCCACCCGGTCCTTGCGCCCATGCTTCATGTGGCCCAGCCGCAGGCGCTCCTCGGCCGCATCGTAGAGTTCGCCGAGCAGCTGGCCCTTCCAGCTGTTCCAGGTGCCCGGCCCCACCGCGCGGATGTCCACCGCGGTCAGGATCATCAGGTGCCGCAGCCGCTCCACGCTCTGCACCTCGGACACGAAATCCTCGATGGTCTTGGGATCGGTCAGGTCGCGCTTGAAGGCGGTGCGGCTCATCAGGAGATGCTGGCGCACCAGCCAGGCGACGAGGTCGGTCTCGCCCGCGTCGAGGCCAAAGCGGGGACACAGCGCCTCGGCCACTTCGCCGCCGAGCACCGAATGGTCCCCGCCGCGCCCCTTGGCGATATCGTGCAGCAGCACCGCGACGTACGCGACGCGGCGGCTGGCGACTTCGTGGATCAGCCGGGTCGAGCGCGGATGATCCGCCTGCAGCTCCCCCTTTTCGATCCGGGAGAGCAGGCCGATCGCGCGGATCGTGTGCTCGTCGACCGTGTAGTGGTGGTACATGTCGAACTGCATCTGCGCGTTGACCCGCGCGAAATCGGGCACGAACCGGCCGAACACCTCCGCCTCGTTCATCCACCGCAGCACGCCTTCGGGATCGTGGCGGCCGGCGAGCACATCGAGGAACAGCGCGTTGGCGCGCGGATCGTCGCGCACCTCGGGCTTGATCAACCCGGCATCGCGCGCCGCCTGGCGCATGGTTTCGGGATGGATATCAAGGCTGTTGGACTCGGCCAGCTGGAACAGCTCGATCAGCCGGACCGGGTCCTTGCGGAACCAGTCGTCGGACGGCGCGGCGATCTTGCCGCCGAACACGCGGAATCCCTTGAGCAGGCGCGCCCGCGGGGTGAAGCTGGCAAGGAACCCCTTACGCGCACGGTTTTTGGCGAACTGCTCGTCGATGTGCGCCAGGAACACGCCGGTCAGGCTGCCGACCCGCTTCGCCTGCAGGAAATAGAATTGCATGAACCGCTCGACCGCGCTCTTGCCCGGCCGGTCGGCAAAGTTCATCCGCGCCGCGACCGCGCGCTGCAGGTCGAAGGTCAGCCGGTCCTCGGCCCGCCCGGTGATGGTGTGCAGGTGGCAGCGCACCGCCAGCATGAATGCCTCGGCCCGGCGGAAATTGCGGTACTCGTCGCGCGTGAACAGCCCGACGTCGACCAGTTCGGCCGCGACCCGCACCTTGTGGATGTACTTGCCGATCCAGTACAGCGTCTGTAGATCGCGCAAGCCGCCCTTGCCGTCCTTGACGTTGGGTTCGACGACATACCGGCTGTCGCCCATGCGCTTGTGCCGCGCGTTGCGTTCTTCCAGCTTCTCGGCGACGAACTGCTTCTCGGTGCCCTTCACCACCTCGTCGGCGAAGCGGCGCATCGCCTCGTCGTACAGGTCCTGATCGCCCCAGACGTAGCGGCCTTCGAGCAGCGCGGTGCGAATGGTGAGGTCAGCCCGGGCCAGGCGGATCATCTCGTCGACCGACCGGCTCGAATGACCGACCTTCAACCCCAGATCCCACAGGTAATAGAGCATCGCCTCGATCACCTGCTCGCACCACGGCGCGTTGCGGGTGGGATGCAGGAAAGCGATGTCGACGTCCGAATGCGGCGCCATTTCCGACCGGCCATAGCCGCCGACCGCGATCAGGGTCAGCCGCTCCCCGGTGGAACGGTTGCTGGCGGGATAGACGTCCGCGATCACGTGATCGTGGATCGTGCGCACCAGCTGGTCGATCAGGAACGCGTGACCACCGGTGATCTCGTGCCCTGCGGACGGCTTTTCGGTCAGGCGGCGGTCGAGTTCGGCGCGGCCGGCCTCCAGCGCCGCTTTCAGCACGGCAACGATCCGCGGACGCGCATCCTTGCCCCCGCTCGCCAGCTCGGCGATTGCGCCTGACAGCGCGCGGCGGTCCACCACCGCACGCTGGTTGGGGATGCGCAGCTGGCTCAAGCGGCCTCCATCTCCTCCGTGTACCGGGTGCGCAGCGCGCGCTTGTCGATCTTTTCGGTGCCGAGCCGGGGCAGGGCTTCGTTCACCTGCCACAGGTGCTGCGGAATCTTGAACTTCGCCAGCCGCTCGGCAAGGAACTCGGTCAGGTCCTCCGGATCGACATCGCGCCCGTCCTTCGATCGGTACACCGCCGCCGGAACCTCGCCAAAGCGCTCGTCCGGCAGGCCGAACACCGAACATTCGGCGATGTTGGGGTGAGCGTAGATTTCCTGCTCCACCTCGATGCAGGCGATGTTCTCGCCGCCGCGGATGATGATGTCCTTCTTGCGGTCGACGATGAACAGGTACTCGTCCTCGTCGACGTAGCCGAGGTCGCCGGTGCGGAAATACGCGTCCGACGTGTACGCGGCTTCCGTCGCTTCCTCGTTGCGCCAATAGCCAAGGAAGTTGCACGCCGACCGCATGCACACTTCGCCCACCTGCCCCTGCGGCACCGGCTGCCCGGCGTCGTCAAGGATCGCGAGGTCCACCAGCGGCTTCGACGCGGTGCCGGTGGAACCCGGCTTGGCGAGGTAGTTCTCGTTCATATTGCCGCAGCCGACCCCGTTGGTTTCGGTGAGGCCATAGCCGAGCACCGGGAACCCTTCGGAGAACGCCTCCTTGATCTTGGTCACGTGTTCCGGCGGGCGCGGGGCGCCGCCGCCGGCAAAGGTCTTGCAGGCCGACAGGTCGTACTTGTCGCGGTCCGGGTGAGTGGCGAGTTCGAAGCTCATCAGCGGGACGCCGACGAAGTAGGTGATCTGTTCTTTCTCCAGCAGGCGCAGCGCCTCGGTCGCGTTCCACTTGGGCATCAGCACCAGCTTGCGCCCCATGGCGAAGCTTTGCAGGAACACCGGCACTTCGCCCGTCACGTGGAACAGCGGCACGTTGACCAGCGCGCTCGGCTGCACGCTCGGCATCTCGCCCTTTTCGGTGAACAGCTGCACGATGGTGGCGGTCTGGGCGATGTAGTTCATCACCGCGCTGACCTTGCCGAGATGGTCGGAATACGCGCCCTTGGGCGAGCCGGTCGAGCCTGAGGTGTAGAGGATCGTCGCCAGATCGTCCGGCCCCAGTGCGCCGAGCATCCGCATCGCGGTGTCGCCTTCGGCCCAGATCGGCTCCAGCCCCACCGCCGGCGGCCCGTCGTGGTCGAACACCACCACCTTCGCGCCGTGAGAGACCCCCGCGAGCCGCTCCGCACGCTGCCGGTCGGCCAGGACGATCGAGCATTCGCACAGGTCGATCCCGAACGCGAGTTCCTCGCCGGTCCACCAGCCGTTGAGCAGCGAGGCGCACCCGCCGCCCATCAGCACGCCCATGTAGGCGGCGATCCAGTTGGCCGAATTGCGCGCCGCGATCCCCACGCGGTCGCCGCGCTTCATCCCGTGACGGGTGGCGAGCCCGTGCGCCACGCTGGCCGCGGCGGCATACATCTCGCCGAACGTCAGCCGCTGGTCGCCGTCGACGATGAACACCGTGTCCTTATGCTGCTGCACAAAGTGGGCGAAGTAATGCGCGATGCTGGGCGGCGCGTTGACGAACGCGGGCATCTCCACCCCGCGCCGTTCGACCTGCTTCGTCTCGAACATCTGCCCTGCCCCGGTGAGCTGGGTGTTGATCCGCTGGATGTCTCGATCGAGCTCGGTCAGCATGGTGTTCCTCTTCCGCTGTTTTGGCGCCGGGCTTTCACCGCGCGCCGCGCTATGCCAAAGACCCGCGCGGACGGCCGAAGCCCCGCGTGGGGAAGCGGCCAGGGTTAAGGATCAAACGTGCTGCTGTCACTACTGGCCGACGCCTCGCAGGCTATCCGGTTCGAGGATCTTGGCCTGAGGAAGGGCATCAACCTCGGCTTCTTCGAGCTGCGGTTCTACAGCCTGGCTTATCTCGCCGGCATCATGCTGGGCTACTGGCACCTTGGCCGAATGATCAAGGCGCCGGGCAGCCCGATGGCGCAGCGCCATGCCGACGACCTGTTCTTCTATTGCACCCTTGGCATCATCATCGGCGGACGGCTGGGCTATGCCGCGTTCTATACCGGCGGCGATACCGGCATCCCGTCCATGTTCACCAACTTTACCCCGGGGCAGACGCCCAGCTGGGACCTGTTGCGGCTGTGGGACGGGGGGATGAGCTTCCACGGCGGCGTGCTCGGCGTGCTGGCGGCGATCGCGTGGGTCTGCTGGCGCGGGCAGATCAGCTTTCTGCGCACCGCGGACTACATTTCGGTCAACGTGGCGTTCGGGATGATGTTCGGGCGGCTGGCCAACTTCATCAACGGCGAACTGTGGGGCCGCCCCACCGACGTGCCGTGGGCGATGATCTTTCCGACCGACCCCCTCGGCCTGCCGCGCCACCCCAGCCAGCTCTACGAAGCGGCGCTGGAAGGGGCAGCGCTGATCGTGATCATGCTGCTGCTGTTCTGGAAAACCCGCGCCCGCTGGCGCCCGGGGCTGCTGGTGGGCGTGTTCACCGCGGGCATCGCGCTGGGCCGCTTCACGGTCGAGTTCTACCGCGAACCCGATGCCCAGCTGGCCGAACTCGCGCGGCAGACGGGGCTGTCGATGGGCCAGTGGCTGACCGTCCCGCTGATCGTGCTGGGCGTGGTGATCGCCGCGCGCGCGCTGATGCGGCCGCCGCTGGGGACGCAGGCGACCCGGCCCGCCGCCGCCTGAACCCACTGCATGGCCGATGATTCCATGCCGCTGGCCGAGGTGTTCCGCCGGCTGATCCGCACGCACGGACCGATCAGCCTGGCGCACTACATGGCCGAATCCAACGCGCGCTATTATGCCGCCAAGGACCCGCTCGGCGCCGACGGCGACTTCGTCACCGCGCCCGAGATCAGCCAGATGTTCGGCGAGCTGATCGGGCTGTGGCTCGCCGACCTGTGGATCCGCGCCGGCCGGGAAGAGCCGGTCCATTACGTCGAACTCGGCCCCGGGCGCGGCACGCTGGCGAAGGACGCGCTGCGCACGATGAAGCGCTATGGTCTGGTGCCCGCCGTTCACTTCGTCGAAGGCTCGCCCGCGCTCAAGAAAGTGCAGCTCGAGGCGGTGCCGCACGCACATTTCCACGACGATCTGACCACTGTCCCGATGACCGGCCCGGTGCTGGTGGTCGGCAACGAATTTCTCGACGCCCTCCCGGTGCGTCAACTGGTTCGAGCGGCCGAGGGCTGGCGCGAACGATCGGTCGGGCTGGATGGCGACAAGCTGGTCTACGTCGCCGGCAGCGTGCCGATGGACGCTGCGGTGCCCGCGGAATGGAGCGGTGCGCGCCAGGGCGCGATCATCGAGACATCACCCGCGTCGGCGGCGATCGTCTATGAAATCGCCGGGCGTCTCGCTGCGCAAGGGGGGTGCGCGCTCCTGATCGATTACGGCCATGCCGACATGCGTGGTGGATCGACCCTGCAGGCGGTCGCGCGGCACCGCAAGGTCGACCCGCTGGCGATGCCGGGCGCAGCGGACCTGACCGCGCACGTCGACTTCGCGACCCTCGCCCGGGTGGCCGCCTCGCGGGGGGCCCAGTGGATGGGCACCGTCACGCAAGGGCACTGGCTGCGCGCGCTTGGCATCGAAACCCGCGCCGAGGCGCTCTGCGTGCGCGCCCCGCACTTGCGCGGCGAAGTGCTCGCGTCCCGGGATCGCTTGATCGCCGGCGATCAGATGGGCACTCTGTTCAAGGTCATGGGCCTTGCCGCACCGGGCTGGCCGCGCGGCGCGGGCTTTGACGAGACATGAAGGACACTGGCTTGAAAGACGCTGGCTTGAAAGACACCGGCATGCGCCTTGCCATCCTGGCCGCGGCGTTGCTGACGGCCACACCCCTCGCGGCCGCCGAACCGATCGCGGGCACCTGGGTCACGGCCGCGAAGGACGGGGTCGTCCGGATCGCCCCGTGCGGCAAGTCCCTCTGCGGCCGGCTGGACCGGTTCCTGACCCCGCCGCCGCAGGGCCTGGACCAGCGCGATGTCAACAATCCGAATGCCGCGCTGCGCAGCCGCAAGCTGCTCGGGCTGCCGATCCTGACCGGCTTCAGCGAGGACGGCGCGGTCTGGCGGGGCACGATCTACGATCCCAAGGCGGGCAAATCGTACCGATCGGTTCTGCGCCGGCTCGATGCCAACCGGCTGGAGGTGAAAGGCTGCATCGGCCCGTTCTGCCAGACCCAGGTGTGGCGCCGCGGCGGCTGACCTGCGCGGTCTAGCGGTGCATCGACGCGAACGGCACCGATAGGTCGACCTCGAGCCCGCCTGCTTCGAACCGTCGCTCCAGCTTCCCGCTGAGCTGCCCCTCGATCGCGCTTTTCATCAGGCGTGAACCGAACCCCTCGTCACCGGGATCAGTGGCCGAGGGGCCGTCTTTCTCGCGCCAGTGGATATGCGCCACGGTGCCGCCATCGGGGCAGTCGATCTCGATCCGCACGGATCCGCCTTCGACCGACAGCGCGCCGTACTTGGCCGAATTGGTCGCCAGTTCATGGAACGCCAGCGCCAGCGGCGTGGCCGCGCGCGGGCCGATCGGGCAGTCATCACCGACGATTGCCACCCGCCCGTTGCCGTCATCGTATGGCGCCATCAACTCGGTCAACAACCCCCGCAGGTTATCGCCCTTTACGCCTTCCATCGGGCGGACGTAATCGTGCGCCCGGCCCAGCGCGTGGATCGTGCCGACCAGGCCCTGCGCAAATTCAGCCGCTTCGGGCGCCTGGCGTGCGCGCAGCGACACCAGCCCGGCGATGACGGCAAAGATGTTCTTGATCCGGTGCGACAGCTCGCGCGCCAGCAGATCGCGATTTTCCGATTGGCGGTGGCCGTCATCGACATCGGTCAGCGTGCCGTACCAGCGGATCACCTCACCCTGGCGGTCATGCACCGGCAGGGCGCGCGCCAGTGTCCAGCGCCAGCTGCCATCCGCCTGCTTCAGCCGGTATTCGCTTTCGAATGGCTTGCCGCCGCCAAAACTGGTCTGCCACGCCGCTAGCGTCCGCTCCGTATCGTCGGCGTGCACCGTGTGGCGCCAATCCGAGAGGTCGGTCGGCGGAGGCGCACCAGTGGTCAACTCCCAGCGCACGTTGAAATAATCGAACTTGCCAGCGCTGTCGGCCGACCAGACCACTCCGGGCACCAGATCGGCGATCTCGCGCATCGCCCGCGCGCTTTCGAACGCGCGCGCCTGCGATTCGCGCTCAGCCCGCAAGGCGGAGAGGCGGCACATCACGGCCTGGGCCATGGTTTCCAGCCCCTGCCGCTGCAGTTCGGTCAGGCCGCCGGGCCGCGGCTCGCTATCGATGACAGCCAGCGCGCCGAGCGGAACGCCCTCGCCCGAAACCAGCGGCGCTCCGGCATAGAACCGGATGTGGGGAGGTCCCTTGACTAGGCCATTATCGGCAAACCGCGGATCGCTGCGCGCATCGACCACCACCATCGGCTCGCTGCCCAGCATCGCATGGGCGCAGAAGCTGACCGCGCGCGGCGTTTCGCGTTCGTCGATGCCGGCCCGGGCGATGAAGCGCTGCCGCTCGCTCTCGACCATGGTGACCACGCCGGTGGGCGCGTTGCACAGCTGGGCGGCGAAATGGGCGATCGCCGACAACTCCGGATCGTCTTGCAGCGCATCAAGGCCATAGGCAGCCAGCACGAAGGCGCGCTCGTCCTCGCCGCATGGCGCGACGACCGGGTTGGCGCCCGAGGCGCGAGTGGCGGTTGCGTCCAAGGTCATGTCTGAGCTGCGATCCTGGACAGCTTCTACCCTAAAAAGGCCCGCAACTCAATGACTTTGCGCCGCGAACCTGATCAATGCACAAGTCACGTCTTTTGAACAATTTGCGCCGGAGCCCGCGGCTCGGCTATGCGCGCGGCACCAGCTCCCGGAGACCTCATTTGCGCGCGACCCCCCAGTTCGATTTCCAGCTTGGCGACAGCGCCGAGATGATCCGCGAGGCCGCCGCGCGCTTTGCCGACGAACAGGTCGCGCCGCTGGCCGAAAAGGCCGATCGCGAGGACTGGTTTCCGCGCGAACTGTGGCCCGCGATGGGCGCGCTCGGCCTGCACGGGATCACGGTGGAGGAGGAATGGGGCGGCCTCGGCCTCGGCTACCTCGAACATGTCATCGCGGTGGAGGAGATCAGCCGCGCGTCTGCCAGCGTGGGGCTCAGCTACGGCGCGCATTCGAACCTGTGCGTCAACCAGATCCGCCGCTGGGGCAATCCGGAGCAGAAGGCCAAGTACCTCCCCAAGCTGATCAGCGGCGAACACGTCGGCAGCCTGGCGATGAGCGAGGCGAGCGCCGGGTCGGACGTCGTCTCGATGAAGCTCAAGGCGGAGGCGGTGCAGGGCGGATACGTGCTCAACGGCACCAAGTTCTGGATCACCAACGCGACTTATGCCGACACGCTGGTGGTCTATGCCAAGACCGGCGAAGGGTCGAAGGGCATCACCGCGTTCCTGATCGAAAAGGACATGCCCGGCTTCTCCATCGGGCAGAAGATCGACAAGATGGGCATGCGCGGCTCGCCCACCGCCGAACTGGTGTTCGACGACTGCGAGGTGCCGGAAGACAACATCATGGGCCCCTTGCACGGCGGGGTCGGCGTACTGATGAGCGGGCTGGATTATGAGCGGGTGGTGCTCGCCGGGTTGCAGCTCGGCATCATGCAGGCGTGCCTCGACACGGTCATCCCGTATCTGCGCGAACGCAAACAGTTCGGCAAACCGATCGGTGCGTTCCAGCTGATGCAGGCCAAGGTCGCCGACATGTACGTCGCGCTGCAGTCGGCGCGCGCATATACCTATGCGGTCGCCAAGAGCTGCGACGCCGGCCAGACCACCCGCTTCGACGCCGCCGGCGCGATCCTGCTCGCATCCGAGAACGCCTTCCGCGTCGCGGGCGAGGCGGTGCAGGCGCTGGGCGGCGCGGGCTACACCAAGGACTGGCCGGTCGAACGCTACCTGCGCGACGCGAAGCTGCTCGACATCGGCGCCGGCACCAACGAGATCCGCCGCATGCTGATTGGCCGCGAGCTGATCGGGGCGGCGGGGTGACCGCGCCGGTCCTGACCACCAAGCTCGACCGCGAGAGTGCCGAGGCGAAGGCGCGCTTTGCGCATAACAAAGGTCTCGCGGACGAGCTGCGCGCCAAGGTTGCCGAGGCCGCGCTTGGCGGGCCGGAGAAGCACCGCGAGCGGCACACGTCGCGCGGCAAGCTGCTCCCCCGCGAGCGCGTCGAGCGGCTGCTCGATCCGGGTTCGCCGTTTCTCGAGATCGGACAGCTCGCCGCCAACGGCATGTACGAAGGCGACGTGAACGGCGCCTCGATGATCGCCGGGATCGGCCGCGTGTCGGGCCGCCAGGTGATGATCGTCGCCAACGATCCCACCGTGAAGGGTGGCAGCTACTACCCGATGACCGTCAAGAAGCACCTCCGCGCACAGGAGATCGCGTTCGAGAACCGGCTGCCGTGCGTGTACCTGGTGGACAGCGGCGGCGCGAACCTGCCCTATCAGGCGGAGGTGTTTCCCGACCGCGACCACTTCGGGCGGATATTCTTCAACCAGGCGCAGATGAGCGCGGCCGGCATCCCGCAGATCGCCTGCGTGATGGGCAGCTGCACTGCCGGCGGTGCCTATGTGCCCGCCATGTCCGATGAATCGGTGATCGTGCGCGAACAGGGCACCATCTTTCTCGCCGGCCCGCCACTGGTGAAGGCCGCCACGGGCGAGGAGATCAGCGCCGAGGATCTGGGGGGCGGCGACCTTCATGCGCGCAAATCGGGCGTGGTCGATCACCTGGCCGAAAGCGACGAGCACGCGCTCACCATCGTGCGCGACATCGTCAGCCATCTGGGTGCCAACACCGGCGCGGCGCGGGACATCGCGCTGAAGGATCCGCGCCCGCCCAAGTTCGATGCCGAAGGCCTCTATGCCCTGATCCCCGACGATGTCCGCGCTCCCTACGACGTGCACGAGGTGATCGCGCGGCTGGTCGACGGGTCGGAATTCCACGAATTCAAGGCGCTGTACGGCAGCACCCTGGTATGCGGCTTTGCCCACATCTGGGGGATGCCGGTCGCGATCCTCGCCAACAACGGGGTGCTGTTTTCGGAAAGCGCGGTCAAAGGCGCGCACTTCATCGAGCTCGCCTGCCAGCGCCGCATCCCGTTGCTGTTCCTGCAGAACATCTCCGGCTTCATGGTCGGCGGCAAGTACGAGGCGGAAGGCATCGCCAAGCATGGCGCCAAGCTGGTGACCGCGGTCGCCACCGCCACCGTGCCCAAGATCACCGTGGTGATCGGCGGCAGCTTCGGCGCGGGCAATTACGGCATGGCGGGCCGCGCCTATTCCCCGCGCTTCCTGTTTACCTGGCCCAACGCGCGCATTTCGGTGATGGGCGGCGAGCAGGCGGCTTCGGTGCTCGCCACCGTCCACCGTGACGCCGATACCTGGACGCCCGACCAGGCCGAAGCGTTCAAGGCGCCGATCCGCCAGAAATACGAGGACGAAGGCAATCCCTACTACGCCACCGCGCGCCTGTGGGATGACGGGGTGATCGATCCGGCGCAGACCCGCGACGTCCTCGGCCTAGCCTTCGCCGCCACGCTGGAAGCACCTGTCGCGGAGCGGCCAGCGTTCGGCGTGTTCCGGATGTAACCTTCGACCATTTGTTAAGCTCGCCTCTTCACCTCGCAAGGGTCCGCGCCTAGATGCACCGCAGAAGGCGGGAGCGTTTCACATGAACATCAGGGCCGATCACGCCGACGACGAGGCACGGCTCATCCGCGTGGCCGAGCGGATGATCGAGGAGCGCGGCGATGCGATCAGCATCGGGTCGCTGGCGACCCTTGCCGGGATGCCCCGCGCGCGGGTGGAGGCGATCTTCGCGGATGAAAGCGCGCTGTTCGATGCCATCGTCGAGCGCTGGTTCGTCGATCACACCGCGATCATGGAAGACGTGCTCGCCAGTGACCTGCCGCCCAACCGCAAGATGTACGAATTCTTCGCCCTCCGCTTTCGCCTCAACCGCGAACGCTACCGGGCCAATCCGGCCGCGTTCAAGGCCTATTGCGAGCTGGGCGCCGCGCAGTTCGAACGCATCCGCGGCTATGTCGACCTGGCCGACCATTACCTGTGCGAACTGATCGCGCAGGCGCAGGCCGAGGGCGCGTTCGACGGGCTGGCGATCGACCGCGCGTTGAGCCTGATCAACCAGATGGTGCTGCCCTACACCCTGGCCGAGGTGCTGATCTTCATGGATGAGCGGCTGAGCGAGGAGAAGCTGGGCCAGATCGTCGACACGCTGTTCGCGGGACTATCCGCAGCCGACGGCGGCGCGCGCGGCGTCAGCGGGCTGCGCGCCGCCTGAGCTCTGGCGCGGCGGTCACCCGCCGACCCCCGTTACTCGCCGACCACCGTCACTCGCCCGGCCGAGGGTACCTGGATCACTTCGCCGGCGCGCAGGTATTGCTCGATCGCATCGAGATCGAGCGGGCCGACCACCGGATCGGTGCCTTGCCTGAAGGCTGCAAACCCGTCTCCGCCGGCCGCGATGAAGTTGTTCAGCGTGATCCGGTAGGTGGCCGCCGGATCGATCGGCTGACCGTTCAGCGCCGCCCTGACCACGCGTTGCCCTGCCGGCCGCGCCGGATCGAGCGTCATCGTGAACCCGTCGCTGACCGCCAGGATCTTGGGCTCGTTGGGATTGGCGAACTGCTGTTCGAGGATCTGGAGCAGCTGCGCGCCGGTATAGCTCATCGTCACCAGCGTGTTGCCGAACGGCTGGACCGCGTAGATATCGCCGAAAGTCACCACCCCGCCCTCGCGCGCGGTCAGGTCGCTGCGGATGCCACCGGGGTTCATGAACGCCACCTGCGCGCCCGCCCCCCGCGTCGCGGCCAGTTGCGCATCGGCGACCAGGTTGCCCAGGCTGCTTCCCGCGCCGCCGCGCCGCGCCGGACCGGATAAGCGCCCCACCGGGCGGTCAGCGACTTGTGCCGCGGCGGCGACATACCGGGCGACATAGGCCGCGACCTCGGCATTCGGTTCGAACGCTTCGAAGCCCGGATTGACCGGACGGCCCCCTCCCGCGCTTTGCACCGGCACGTTGCGGGCGCTGATCGCGGTTACATCGTCGCGGCGCGGGTCGATGGTCACCGCGATGTCGGTCAGCAGCGTGCCCGCCGAACCGGCGCTGGTGACGGTGAACCGGCGAGCCGGATCGACTTGCGCGAAATCGCACACATACGCCTTGTGGGTATGGCCCGAGATGACGAGGTCGATCCGGGGATCGAGCTGCTCCAGGATGGCGCGCAAGTCGCCAGCCATCGCGCCGCAGCCGGTGAAGCTGTCGCCCGTTTCCGGCACCAGCCCCTGGTGGATCGCCACCACCACCGCATCCGCCCCGTCGGCCAGCACGCGCGGCACCAGCGCGTTGATCGATTGCGCCTCGTCCTCGAAAGTCAGCCCTTCGATGCCCGCCGGCGCGACGATCTGCGCGGTGCCTTTCAGGGTCAGTCCGATCACCCCGACCGCGACCGCATCCGCGCCGGAGCCGTACCGCTTGATGCCATAGCCGGGGAACAGCGTGGAGCCGTCGGGCATCCGCACGTTGGCAGCCAGGATGGGATAGTCGGTGCCTTTATAGTCCGGCTCCACCGCGCACGGCTGGCGAAGGGTGAACTTCTCGCAGCCGCCTTCGCGCAGGCGCTTGAGTTCGCGCCACCCGCGATCGAATTCGTGATTGCCGACGCTGGTGAAATCGAGGCGGACGCGGTTCATCACGCCCACGGTCGGCTCGTCGAGGAACAGCGAGGACGCGAGCGGGCTGGCGCTGATCAGGTCGCCCGCGCCGATCGCCATGTTGAACGGGTTCTGCGCGCGGAGCCGGGCCACCGCACCGGCGAGCCATGCAGCCCCGCCTGCGTAAACCTCCTGCCGGCCGCCCTGCCCGTCTTCCAGGGTGATCGGCCGCTGAACCGGCTCCAGCGCGCCGTGGAAGTCGTTCAGACCGATGATGCGGACGGTGACGGGTTCCGGCGCCCGCTCGGACACGGGGCGCGGAACGGTCGCACAGGCGGCGAGGCCAAGGGCGAGCGGAATGGCGAGAAGCTGACGGATCATGCGCCGGGACTGCACACTCAAGGTGACCGCTTCAAGACGCAATCGCCCGCCGCCATTTCGTTCCGGGCAAATCGGTTTGTTTTTCACGAGTTTGCGGCCGACCGGAGCGGAACCCCGCGAGCGCCGGGCAGTTAGATGATTCCGGGTCGGGAGGGCTGAACCGAGGAGCCGCCTATGTCGCTCGACCCACTTGCTCTGGTTGCCATGCTGGCACTGGTGCTCGTCGCCGCGTTCGTTCTGTGGTGGCTGTACCGCTCGCGTCGCACATCGGCGCTGCGCGATCGCTTCGGCAAGGACGAATACGACCGGACGCTTCACCAGCACGGCGCGCGCAGCAAGGCGGAGGCTGCGCTCATCGCGCGCGAGGAACGCGTCCACAAGCTGGAACTGCGCCCTATCGCGGATGCCGATCGCACCCTTTTCACCGCTGAATGGCACGCGGCCAAGTCACGCTTCGTCGACGATCCCGCCGCCGCCATCGGCGATGCGGACCGGGTGATCGGGCAGGTCATGGGCGCCCGCGGGTACCCGGTGGACGACTTCGATGCACGCTATGAAAGCCTGACGGTGGACCACGGCGAAATCGCGCGTCATTACCGCGCCGGCCACGACATCGCCGACCGCGCCGTCACTGGCCAGGCCACCACCGAGGACCTGCGCCAGGCGATGATCCACTACGAAGCGCTGTTCGGCGAACTCGTCAGCGAAAGCGAACCGGCCGGGCGAGAGCGGGAGCCGGTCTCAACCTGATCACACGTCGAGATTGGCCACGTTCAAGGCGTTATCCTGGATGAACTCGCGGCGGGGTTCGACGACATCGCCCATCAGGCGGGTGAAAATCTCGTCGGTCACGTCAGCATCCTCGACCTTCACCTGCAACAGCGCGCGGTTTTCGGGATCGAGCGTGGTTTCCCACAACTGCTCGGCGTTCATTTCGCCCAGCCCCTTGTAGCGGCTGATCGACAGACCCTTGCGGCCAGCAGCAAGCACCGCGTCGAGCAGCTGCGACGGGCGCGTGATCGCCCCGTCGGTAACCACGGGAGCGGCGCCGGTGTCAGGTTGAACCTCTTGTGCACCGACTTCTGCATCGGTTTCCAGCTCGGGTTCGGACTCCGGCTCGGACGAAGCGCGGGCAAACCGGCTGGGGTTCGCAAAGGCATCGGCGTGTTCGGCAGCGAGGCGGTGCAGCTTGCGCGCCTCGGCGCTGTCGATGAACTTGGCTTCGATCTCGTGCGCATCGGTGACCCCGCGCCAGGCGCGCGCGAACAGGATCGAACCGTCATCGCGCCGCAGCACGCTCCACTGCGCTTCGGGATCGCCCGCCCCCAGCCGGGCAGCGGCCCGTTCCAGCGCCTCCATCCGGCCTGCCGGATCGAGCTCCGGATCGAACGCGCCAGCCAGCGCCATCTGCTCGATCACCGCCGGATCGTACTTGCGCGGCACGAAACCCAGCAGGCTGCGGATGCGCAGCGCGTACTCGACCAGGCTGCGCAGATCCTCGCCAGTGCGCGCGCCTTCCGCGGTTTCAAGCACCCGCCCCTGCATCCCGCCATCCACCAGATAGCGATCGAGCGCGGCCTGATCCTTCAAATACACCTCGCTGCGGCCCTTGCTGACCTTGAACAGCGGCGGCTGCGCGATGAACAGGTGCCCGGCCTTGACGATTTCGGGCATCTGGCGGTGGAAGAACGTCAGCAGCAGCGTGCGGATGTGCGCCCCGTCGACGTCGGCGTCCGTCATGATGACGATCTTGTGATACCGCAGCTTTTCGAGATTGAACTCGTCGCGCAGGCCGGTCCCCATCGCCTGGATCAGCGTGCCGACTTCCCTTGAGCTGATGATCCGATCAAACCGCGCGCGCTCCACGTTGAGAATCTTGCCCCGTAGCGGCAGGATCGCCTGGTACTTGCTGTCGCGCCCTGACTTGGCCGATCCGCCGGCGCTGTCGCCCTCGACCAGGAACAGTTCGCACTTGGCGGGATCGCGCTCGCGGCAGTCGCTCAGCTTGCCGGGCAGCGACGCGACCGACATCGCGCCCTTGCGGCTCATCTCGCGCGCGCGGCGGGCCGCCTCGCGCGCGGCGGCAGCGTCGACGATCTTCTGGATGATCGATTTCGCGTCGGCGGGGTTTTCCTCCAGCCACTCCGACATCTTCTCGCTCATCAGCGCTTCGAGAGGCTGGCGCACTTCGGAACTGACCAGCTTGTCCTTCGTCTGCGAGCCGAACTTGGGATCGGGCAGCTTGACCGAGACGATCGCCGTCAGCCCCTCGCGCATGTCCTCGCCGGTCAGGCTCACCTTTTCCTTTTTCAGCAGTCCGGTGCGTTCGGCATAGGCATTGACCGTGCGAGTCAGTGCGGCGCGGAACGCGGCCAGGTGAGTGCCGCCGTCACGCTGGGGGATGTTGTTGGTGAAGCACAGCACGTTTTCGTAGTACGAATCGTTCCATTCCAGCGCGACGTCGATGCCGATGCCGTCCTTGTTCGCGCTGACCGAGATCGGTTCGGGCACCAGCGGCGCCTTGTTGCGATCGAGGTACTTCACGAACGCCGCGATGCCGCCTTCGTAGTACAGATCATGCTCGACCGGCTCCTCGTGCCGCAAGTCGCGCAGCTTGATCCGGACGCCTGAATTGAGGAACGCGAGCTCGCGATAGCGATGCTCCAGCTTGTCGAAATCGTACTCGGTCACGTTCTTGAACGTGTCGTTGGAATGCATGAAGGTGACGCGGGTGCCGTTGCGGTCGCGCCCCTCGCCCTTCACCACCAGCGGCCCCACGGCGTTGCCGTGTTCGAAGCGCATCCAGTGCTCCTTGCCGTCGCGCCAGATGGTCAGCTCCAGCCATTCGGACAGCGCGTTGACCACCGACACGCCCACGCCGTGGAGACCGCCCGACACCTTGTAGGCGTTGTCGTCCGACGTGTTCTCGAACTTACCGCCGGCGTGAAGCTGAGTCATGATGACCTCGGCCGCCGAAACGCCCTCTTCCTTGTGCATGTCGACCGGAATGCCGCGGCCGTTGTCCTCGACCGAAACCGAGCCATCGGGGTTGAGTTCGATCAGCACCAGGTCGCAATGCCCGGCCAGCGCTTCGTCGATCGCGTTGTCGCTGACCTCGAACACCATGTGGTGCAGGCCCGATCCGTCGTCGGTGTCGCCGATGTACATGCCCGGCCGCTTGCGCACAGCGTCGAGGCCCTTGAGGACCTTGATGCTGTCAGCGCCATAGGCGTTGGTTCCGGTATTGCCGGAGGCATTGTTCTGGGTGCTGTCGTCCATGCCGATTATATAGGCATCAGGGGCCGCTTTAGGAACCCGCGACGGCCCCTTCCATCCACAGGCGTTTCCTGCCTAAAACACGGCCGAATCGGCAGGGGAGACGGGTGATGAAACAGGCAGTTCTGACGGCGGTGGCGGTATTGCTGCTGGCAAGTCCGGCAGCGGCACAAGTCGCCACCGGCACGATGGGCCCGCTGCGCCCGGATCAGCAGAAGTTCTTCGAGCTTTACAAGGAACTGGTGGAGACCAACACCGTGGTCGGCGAAGGCAGCTGCACCCAGGCTGCTGCACAGATCGCCACCCGCCTGAAAGCCGCCGGCTTCACCGACGATCAGCTGATCTCGTTTTCCGTGCCCGAGCACCCGCAGGACGGCGGGCTGGTGGCGATCCTGCCCGGCACGTCGGCCACCCTGAAGCCGATGCTGCTGCTCGCCCACATCGACGTGGTGGCGGCCAAGCGCGCCGACTGGGAACGCGACCCGTTCAAACTGGTGGAGGAGAACGGCTACTATTACGCTCGCGGCATCATCGACGACAAGTTTCAGTCCGCGGTGTGGGCCGACACGCTGATCCGGATGAAAGAGGCGGGCACCAGGCCGGCCCGCACGATAAAGCTGGCTCTGACCTGCGGGGAGGAGACCGACACCGCGTTCAACGGGGCGCAGTACCTTGCCACTGAAAGGCGCGAATTGATCGATGCCGCCTTCGCGCTCAACGAAGCTGGCGGTGGGCGGACCGACGGCAAGGGCAAGGTATTGGTGCAGACCATCCAGGTCGGTGAGAAGGTGTACCAGGATTACAAGCTGACCGCGACCAACCCGGGCGGGCACAGTTCAGCGCCGCCCCCGGACAATGCGATCTATGATATGGCGCGGGCGCTCGACAAGATTTCAGCGCACGAGTTTCCGGCAGAGTTCAACGACACCACCCGGGTGTTTTTCGCCAAGGCGGGCGCGCTGCGCCAGGACGACATCGGCAAGGCGATGGTCGCGCTGACCAAGGACCTTAACGACGCGTCCGCCATGGGGATCGTCAACCGGGACAAGTCGCTTCATTCGATGCTGCGGACCACGTGCGTGGCCACCATGATCGACGGCGGACACGCGCTTAACGCCCTGCCCCAGCGGGTCGAGGCGAACGTCAACTGCCGTATCTTCCCCGGCCACACTCCGGCTGAGATCAAGGACCAGCTGGCAGCGGTGATCGGCAATCCCGGCATTGCCATCGCGTACGGCCGAGATGACAAGCCGCTTGCCAAGAGTCCGCCGCTCGACCCCGCGCTGATCGGGCCGATGGAGCAACTCGCCGCCAAGCACTTCCGCGGCGTCCCGGTGATCCCCACGATGTCAACCGGCGCGACCGACGGGGTCTACACCGGCGGAGCGGGCATCCCGACATATGGCGTGCCCAGCATCTGGACCGATCCTGACGGCAATGGCACGCACGGCCTCAACGAACGGGTCGAGGTGAAGGCGGTTTACACCGCGCGCGATTATCTGTTCGACCTGGTGAAGGCGCTGGCAAGCAAGTGACCGAGAATGACATCGCCGCCCGACTGAGCGAACCGTTCGGCTCGTTCCCGCAGGTCATCGCCGATTGGGCGGCGGTCCAACCGGACCAGATCGCCCTGCGCGACGAGCAGGGAGAGCTGACCTGGCACGCGCTCAACGAAAAAATCGAACTTATTGCCGCCAAGCTCCAGGCGAGTGGGCTGGAACGCGGCCAGTCGGTGGCGATCCTCGGCACCTCGACGATCCCCTACGCGCTGGCGTTCCTGGGCGCGGTGCGCGCGGGCGGGGTGGCGGCGCCGCTCACCACCAGCGCCAGCGCGGATCAGCTCAAGGGCATGGCGGCGGACAGCGGCGCACGGCACCTGTTCATCGACCGCGCCAAGCTGACCGAGCTGGGCGCCGTTTTCATGCCGGATCTCGAGCATATCGTGCTGGACGAGGAGCTGGATGCCTGGATGGCACCTGCCGAGACGCGGCCGGAGCCGTTCTCGCCGACTGAAAGCGACCCGTTCAACATCATCTATTCCAGCGGCACCACCGGCATCCCCAAGGGGATCGTCCATTCGCACCAGATGCGTTGGCGGCAATTCACCGGCACCGCACAGGCGTTCCGCTCCGGCGGGCAACAGGTCATCAGCCTTGCGTCGACCCCCCTCTATTCGAACACCACGATGATCGCGTTCCTGCCCCCGCTGCTGGCGGGCGGCACGGTGCGGATCATGGGCAAGTTCGACACGAAGCGCTGGCTCGCCCACGCGCAGGCGGACCGGACCAACGTCACCATGCTGGTGCCGGTCCAGTACCAGCGGCTGATGGACGAGCCGAGCTTCGACACCTTCGACTTGTCCAGCCTGGTCGCGAAATACTGCACCTCTGCCCCGTTCTCGGCCGAATTGAAGCGCGAGGTGCTGCGGCGGATGCCGGGCAGCCTGATCGAAATCTATTCGATGACCGAAGGCGGCGTCGTCTGCCTGCTGCAGGCGCACGAATTTCCCGACAAGCTCCATACCGTGGGCCGCCCCGCTCCGGGAAGCGAGTTGAAGGTGCTGGACGACGAAGATCGGCCCGTGTTGCCGGGCACGCCGGGCAACCTCGTCGGGCGATCGGGAACGATGATGTCGGGCTACAAGAACCAGCCCGGCAAGACGCGGGAAGGCTACTGGACCGATCCGGACACCGGCGAGACCTGGCAGCGGATGGGCGACATCGGCCGCATCGATCAGGATGGCTTCGTCGAACTGGTCGGGCGCGCCAAGGACATGATCATCTCGGGCGGGTTCAATATCTTCCCCAGCGATCTGGAGGCGGCGCTCGAGACCGATCCGCGCGTGCAGGAGGCCGCGGTGGTGGGGATGGAGAGCCGCCGCTGGGGTGAAACGCCGGTGGGCTTTGTGCGACTGGTGCCGGGCACGCCGGCGGAAGCAGTGCAGTCGATCATGGCCGAAACCAACGGCAAGCTGGGCAAGACCCAGCGGCTCGCGGCCCTGCTACCGATCGACGAGATGCCCCGCAGCCACATCGGCAAGTTGCTGAAAACCGAACTACGGACGCGCGCGGCGGCGGAACTGACGATCGACTGACCGCCAACGCAAAAGGCCCGAGGATACCCCGGGCCTTTGTCTTCAAACGAAGATGGGCGTTCAGACGATCGTGGCGGTAAGCGTCAGACCGCTGATGGTCGCCGCGGCGAAGAACGCCAGAATGTGCGATGCAAAACGCATGGTTGCATGTCCCTGTTGAGTGTTTGATCGCCGGCGCACCGCAGCTCAAACCGCTGCCGATGCCCTGCGCTGCCGGCGAAATAATATTTCGCAGCGCTTTCCACAAATGAGAAGAACGCGGCAACTGTTGCGTTCCGCGCAACTGGCTCGCGACCCGGGCGCAACGCACGCGCCACGCCGCCCAGGCTTTGCGTGAATGCGCACTGCGGCTGTATAATCGAAGCAGAAGAAAACGGAGCGGCGGCGAGGGGGAGAGAGAGGCCGCCGCTCCGTATCTAATCGCGGGCCGCCACTGGGTGGGCGGGGGCGAAGCGCGCCTCCAGGATCCGGGAGAGGAATCGTGGGACGCTGGCCGGGTGCGCCGCTAGGGGGGAGAGGACTGGCGGACCCGGTTCGCGGCCGGAAATAATGTTACGTTCGGCTTTTCACAAATGAGTAAACTGCGTGAGGTGTTGCGTCCTGCGCAACCTCGCCGGAGTTCCAAGTTCAGCGCGTTCTAGGACCCGGCGCGCTGGACAGTGCCCCCGCGAACCGAATATCGGCTCTCCATGAAATCAGACCCCCGTCCCGATTCCGCCCTGCCCGATTCCATCCTGATCGTCGATTTCGGCAGTCAGGTGACCCAGCTTATCGCCCGGCGGGTTCGCGAAGCGGGAGTCTATTCGGAAATCGCTCCGTTCACGACAGCTGAGGAGGCTTTCCACCGGCTCCAACCCAAGGGGATCATCCTGTCCGGCTCTCCCGCCGGGGTGCCCGAAGAAGGCAGTCCGCGCGCGCCGCAGATCGTCTTCGACAGCGGCCTGCCGATCCTGGGCATCTGCTATGGCCAGCAGGTCATGACGCACCAGCTTGGCGGCGAGGTACGGCCCGGGCACGAGACAGGTGAAGGCGGGGAGTTCGGCCGCGCGTTCCTCACCGTTACTAGGCCCTGCGCCCTGTTCGACGGCCTCTGGAGCGAAGGCGAGCGCCATCAGGTGTGGATGAGCCACGGCGACAAGGTCACGCGCTTTGCCGAAGGGTTCGAGATCGTTGCCACCAGCGACGGCGCGCCCTTCGCCGTGATCGCCGATGAACGCCGCAAGTACTACGGCACCCAGTTCCATCCCGAAGTGGTCCACACGCCCGACGGCGGCAAACTGATCGCCAACTTCGTGCGCCACGTCTGCGGCCTGGCCGGGGACTGGACGATGGCCGAGTTCCGCAAGACCAAGGTCGCCGAGATCCGTGCCCAGGTCGGCAGCGGCAAGGTGATCTGCGGTCTGTCGGGCGGGGTCGACAGCGCGGTTGCGGCGGTGCTGATCCATGAGGCGATCGGTGAACAGCTCACCTGCGTGTTTGTTGATCATGGGCTGATGCGGCTGAACGAGGCGGAGCAGGTGGTCACCCTGTTCCGCGATCATTACAACATCCCGCTGGTCCACGTGAATGCCGAGGAGATGTTCCTTTCCGGCCTCGCCGGCGAGACCGACCCGGAGAAGAAGCGCAAGTTCATCGGCAAGGCGTTCATCGACCTGTTCGAGGCCGAGGCCAAGGCGATCGGCGGGGCCGATTTCCTTGCCCAGGGCACGCTCTATCCCGATGTCATCGAGAGCGTGAGCTTCACCGGCGGCCCTTCGGTCACCATCAAAAGCCATCACAACGTCGGCGGCCTGCCGGAACGGATGAACATGGCGCTGGTCGAGCCCTTGCGCGAACTGTTCAAGGACGAGGTGCGCGAACTGGGGCGGGAGCTCGGCCTGCCCGAGGTGTTCGTCGGCCGTCACCCGTTCCCGGGCCCCGGCCTCGCCATCCGCATCCCCGGAGAGGTCACGAGAGAGCGGTGCGACATACTGCGCAAGGCCGATGCCGTCTACCTCGAGGAAATCCGCGCCGCCGGTCTGTACGATGCGATCTGGCAGGCGTTCGCGGTGCTGCTGCCGGTGCGCACGGTCGGGGTCATGGGCGATTATCGCACATACGATCACGTGCTGGCCCTGCGCGCGGTGACCAGCACCGACGGGATGACCGCCGACATCTATCCGTTCGATGCCGCGTTCCTCAGCCGCGTGGCGACGCGGATCGTCAACGAGGTGAAGGGCGTCAACCGGGTGGTGTACGATTACACCAGCAAGCCCCCCGGCACGATTGAGTGGGAATAAAATCCCTTCACCGGATTATGACCTAAACCGCACCCCGGTCAGTTCCTCGGACTTCGCCCACAGCCGCTCGGCCAGGGCCTCGTCGCGTACGTGCGGGTACACGCCGCCGCCCGGGTTGTCCTTGCTGGCCGGTGCCGCCACCTCGCAATTTTCGAGGTAGAGCCCGCCCTTGCCCTCCAGCAGCGGGGAGGTAGCGGCCCAGACGGTGGTCGATGCGCCCTGCTCTTCGGTCTTGAAGCGCTCGTTGACATTACCCTCGGCATCGATCCAGCCCATCGCTACCTGTTCCTCGGTCGACAGGTGACGCTGTAGCGGGGTCATGATCCCGCCGGGATGGACCGCGAAGGCGCGCACGTTGAACGGCTCACCCAGCTTGTCGAGCTGCAACGCGAACAGGGCGTTGGCGCTCTTGGCTTGCCCGTACGCCAGCCACTTGTCGTAATCGCGCCGCTCGAAATTCGGATCGTCGAGGTCGAGGCCGTTCAGCCGGTGCCCAATCGATGACAGCGCCACCACCCGCGCGCGGTCCGCCGCCTTGAGCAGCGGCCACAATCGCGCAGTGAGCTGGAAATGGCCCAGGTGATTGGTGGCGAACTGGCCTTCGTAGCCGCGCGTATCGCGGGTCAGCGGACTTGCCATGACCGCGGCATTGTTGATCAGGATGTCGACCCGCGGCCACCGTTCGGCGACGCTCGCGGCGAATGCGTCGATCGATCCGGGATCGGCGAGATCAAGCGGGAGGATGGTGATATCGCTGTCCATCTCTCGCAGCACGTCCTCGGCCTGCCCGCTGCGGCGCGCGCCGACGATCACCTCGGCCCCGGCAGCAGCCAGCGCCCGCACGGTTTCGGTCCCGATCCCCGAGTATCCGCCGGTGACCACCACGTGGCGGCCGGCAGGGTCGATCCCTTGGGCCACCTCCATCGCGGTCGACCGATATCCGAAAGGGGAGCCGACCGGCTCCTGCGCGCTCACCATGACCCCCGTCTCCCGCTGATTTATCCGCCGCATGAACGAAAACGGCCGCCCAGCAGAACTGGGCGGCCGTCTGGCAGATGTCCAGTGATGTCAGTCGACGCGGGTGTAGGGGACGAAATCGCCCAGGAACACGTTACCGGTGTAGAACCCGCCGAACGGGTTGAAGGTCGTCACGATATCCTGCCGGCACAGTTGCGGACCAAATTGCCGGATCAGCAGCGCATCGTTGTCGTCGAGATCCTGCGCGTTCTCCGGCACATTGACCCAGATCGTCCGACCGCGGCCATAGACCACGGCGGTTCCGTCGATCACTTCGGAATTCTGATTGACCCGAGTGTTGATGCAGCTGCGCGGCTCACCGGCGACCCGACCTTCGAGCAGCTTGGCCAGCTTGGCATCGCGGGAGAGGCGCTCACCAGCGGTCGAAGGCCCGGCGGCCAGCGCCATGGTGGCAGCCGCCGCGAGCGCGAGTGCGATCTTCTTCATCCGAACAACCTCCTTGGTATGACGCGGCCAATAGCACGTGTCGACTGAACCGGGGCTGACTTGCTCAAGCCGTGCCGCCAACGGTCAGCCCTTCGACCAGCAGGGTCGGCTGGCCGACGCCGGCAGGAAGGCTCTGCCCGCCCTTGCCGCACATCCCGACGCCTTCGTCCAGCGCCATGTCGTTGCCGATGCCGCGCACTTTGGTGAGCACGCTTGGGCCATCCCCAATCAAGGTCGCGCCCTTGATCGGGGCGCCCAGCTTGCCGTTTTCGATCTTGTACGCCTCGGTGCAGCTGAAGGTGAATTTGCCGCTGACGATGTCTACCTGCCCCCCGCCGAAGCTCTTTGCGAAGATACCGTTTTTGACCCGGCTCAAAAGCTCGGCCGGATCGTCGTTACCCCCGCGCATGAAGGTGTTGGTCATGCGCGGCATCGGGGCATGGGCATAGCTTTCGCGCCGCCCGTTGCCAGTTGCGGCCACGCCCATCAGACGGGCGTTGAGGCGGTCCTGCATGTAGCCTTTCAGGATGCCATCCTCGATCAGCGCGGTTTCCTGTGTAGGGGTGCCTTCGTCATCGATCGACAGCGAGCCGCGCCGGTCCACGATGCTGCCGTCGTCGACGATCGTCACGCCCGGAGCGGCCACGCGCGTGCCGATCCGGCCGGAAAAGGCGCTGGTGCCCTTGCGGTTGAAATCGCCCTCTAGCCCGTGGCCGACCGCCTCGTGCAGCAGCACGCCGGGCCAGCCGGGGCCGAGCAGCACGGTCATCTCGCCGGCGGGCGCCGCCACGCTGTCGAGGTTGGTCAGCGCCTGCGCAACCGCTTCGTCGATCGCACGGGACCAGTTCGCCTCGTCGAACAGCGCATCGTAGAGATAGCGCCCGCCCATGCCGAAGCTGCCCGTCTCCCGCCGGCCGTTCGCCTCGGCCACGACTGAAACGTTGAGCCGCACCAGCGGGCGGATGTCGCGCGCGACGAAGCCGTCAGGGCGGACAATCTCGATCACGCTCCACGACGCGGCGAGGTTGGCGGTCGCTTGCACCACGCGCGGATCGCGTGCGCGGGCGGCGGCGTCGATCTTCTCCAGCAGCGCCACCTTGTCGGCGAACGGCACGGCGTCGAGCGGGCTGGCGTCGGTATAGAGATGCCGGTTGCTGCGCGCCGGCGGCGCGGGACGCGCAGCCTTCGCCGGATCGAGCAGCCGCAGCGTCTCGCCCGCGCGGCGGATCGCGGCGGCGGAAATCTCGTTGGCGTGGGCAAAGCCGGTCATCTCGCCCGATACACCGCGCAGGCCGAACCCGGCATCGCGCGAATAGTTGGCGGTCTTCAACCTGCCGTCATCGAACACAAATGCTTCGGTCGCGGCGAACTGAAGGTAGAGTTCGCCGTCGTCGCAGACGCGCAAGGTCTCGGCGGCAAGCGCCTTCGCCTCATCAGGGGTGAGCTTGCCATCAGCGTAGAGCAGCGCGTGCGGATCAGGTGTCATGGCCCCGATATGGGCCCGTCCAACGGCTGGCGCTAGAGGGCAGCGCCCTCCGAGATGTCGCTGAGGGTCGCTTGGGCCGCGCCATCCGCCGGACCGCCGCGCAGGACGAAACGGCGGTCGCAATACCCGCAATCGACATAGCCATGCTCGTCGATTTCCAGCCACACGCGCGGATGCCCCAGGGCGGTGGGCGTAAAGCCGGGCCCGCCGCGGATCGCGTCGGCGCCGTCGCAGGCTACGCGGCGGTCATCGACCAGGGTCAGTTCGGGCGGGGGAATGTTCATGCCAAGTCCTCTTCGGGACGCGCCGATACCGCCATTGCGAGGGGCGGGCAACGGGCCTAGTGCCGCGCGTCATGGCCACCGAACCTGCGATCCGCATCCGCGACCTCGTCAAGCGCTATGCCGGCGTGAACGGCGACGAAGGCAAACTCGCGCTGAAAGGCGTCAGCTTCGATGTGCCCGAAGGGCAGATTTTCGGCCTTCTCGGCCCCAACGGGGCGGGCAAATCGACGCTGATCAACATCCTCGCCGGATTGGTCATGAAGACGTCGGGAACCGCAGACATCTGGGGTTTCGACATCGACCGGCACCCGCGCAACGCCAAGCGCTCCATCGGGATCGTCCCGCAGGAGATCGTGTTCGATCCGTTCTTCACTCCGTTCGAGGTGCTGGAGAACCAGGCGGGGTTCTATGGCGTGCCGCGCGCGCAGCGGCAGTCCGAAGCGCTGCTGGATGCGGTGCGTCTGGCGGACAAGCGCGATGCCTATGCCCGCACGCTGTCAGGCGGAATGAAGCGCCGCCTGCTGGTGGCCAAGGCGATGGTCCACGCGCCGCCGATCCTGGTGCTGGACGAACCGACCGCCGGCGTCGACGTGGAACTGCGCCGGCAGCTGTGGGAACTGGTCACCCGCCTGAACCGCGAAGGCGTGACGGTGGTGCTGACCACCCACTATCTCGAGGAAGCCGAGCAGTTGTGCGACCGGATCGCGATCATCAACCATGGTGAACTGATCACCGACAAGCCGACCCGCGAACTGGTCGGCATGATGGCGGAAAAAGTGGTCGAGATCACGGTCGATCGCGACATGGCCGCGCCGCCTGTCCACCCCGCCTTCAAGAAGTCCGAGAAGAAGGGCGACCGGACGGTCGAGATCACCTATGACAAGGACACCATCACCGCCGGGCAGGTGCTCGGCCTGGTGCAGACCCAGGGCTTCGTAATCGAAGACGTGACCACCCGCGAAGCTGACCTCGAAGATGTGTTCGTCAGCCTGACTTCTGCACCAGACCAGAGCGCGCCTTAACCCAGAAACCGTCCGCCCAGCCCCGCGTCGCGGATGTGCAGCTTGGTCCACCGGAACGGCGAACTTTCTTCCAGCGGCGTGGCGCAGGTCCTGCATTTGCCCACATGACCGCCATGCACGCGGCGAATCGCGCTCTGATCGACGCTATGCCGACCGAACGCGCACGAAATATGCGCCAGCTTCATTCTCGCTAACCCTTCTCGTCCCTCATCCCCTGCCCGATCCGGATTAGCCTCACCCGCGCGCCGCGATACGGGCTAGCGCCGAACCGTTCATTTTGCGCCGCCATCGGATGAAGCCCCGTGCACTTGCGGCCCCTCCCCCGCGCGGGCATGACGCAGCCATGACCGCTTCGCACGACGTCATCGTCATCGGCTCAGGCGCCGCCGGGCTGACCGCCGCGCTTGCGCTGGCCGAAAGCCGCCGCGTGCTGGTGCTCGCCAAGGGGTCGCTGACCGGCGGCAGCACCGCGTGGGCACAAGGCGGGATCGCCGCGGTGCTGGACGCAGGCGATACGTTTGAAGAGCATATCCGCGACACCATGATCGCCGGCGCAGGGCTCAACCGGCGCGAAACGGTCGAATTCGTCATCGAGCATGCTCCGCAGTCGATCGACCGGCTGGTCGAGCTCGGCGTGCCGTTCAACCAGGAAGCCGGCGCACTGCACCTGACCCGCGAGGGCGGGCATTCGCAGCGGCGGATCGTGCACGTGAACGACGCCACCGGCTGGGCGGTGCAGGAAGCGCTGCTCAGGGCGGCGGAGGCCAATCCCAACATCACCCTGCTGCCGGGCCGCGCGTGCATAGACCTCATCACCGGGCGCAACGCAGAACAGTTCTCCGGATCGGGCCGGGTGTGGGGGGTCTACGCGCTCGACGAGGCGAGCGGGCGGGTGGAGGCGCACGTCGCCCGCGCCACGATCCTGGCGACGGGCGGCGCGGGGCGGGTGTACCAGTTCAGCACCGCGCCAAGGGGCGCAACCGGCGACGGGATCGCGATGGCGTGGCGGGCGGGCGCCCGCGTCTCCAACATGGAGATGATGCAGTTCCACCCGACCTGCCTCTACAATCTCGAGGTCAAGAACTTCCTCATCACCGAGGCTGTCCGCGGCGAAGGCGGGGTGCTGCTCAATCCCCGGACCGGGCACCGCTACATGCCCGATTACGACGATCGTGCGGAGCTGGCGCCGCGTGACATCGTCGCCCGCGCCAACGACAGCGAGATCAAGCGCGACGGCCTCGACTGTGTCCACCTCGACATCAGCCATCAGAGCCCGGAGTTCGTGAAGCACCACTTCCCGAACATCTACGAAAAGCTTCTGACGCTGGGCATCGACATGACGCGCGAGCCGATCCCTGTGGTGCCGGCACAGCATTATACCTGCGGCGGGGTGCTGATCGATCTTGCCGCGCACACCGACCTGCCGGGGCTGTGGGCCGCGGGCGAGTGCACCGAAAGCGGGCTGCACGGCGCAAACCGCCTCGCGTCCAATTCGCTGCTCGAATGCTTCGTGTTCGGCGAGGCAGCGGCGAGCGATATCCTGGCGCGGTGGGATACCCTCGATCACCCGCCAGCGATCCGCGAATGGGACGAAAGCCGGGTGACCGATTCCGATGAGGAAGTGGTCATCAAGCAGAACTGGACCGAAATCCGCCGGATGATGTGGAATTATGTCGGCATCGTGCGCACCACCAAGCGGCTGGAGCGGGCGCAGAACCGGATCGACCTGCTAGGCCGGGAGATCGAGGATTACTATGGCAGTTTTCGCGTCACCACCGACCTGATCGAACTGAGGAACCTCCACCAGTGCGCCGACCTGATCGTGCGCAGCGCGCTGAAGCGCCACGAGAGCCGCGGATTGCACTACACGCTCGATTATCCGGCGACGCTGCCGGAGGCGCGCGATACCGTCCTGATACCTTAAGGGAGGCGACGAATGGCGCAAGCACAGGCTAACGGGCTCACCATCGAATACGACGATCACGGCGACCCCGCCGCGCCGCCGATCCTGCTGGTGATGGGTCTCGGCGCACAAATGACCCTGTGGCCGCAGGAACTGGTGGACGCGCTGGTGGAGCGCGGCTTTCGCGTGATCCGCTACGACAATCGCGACATCGGGCTGAGCCAGAAGATGGACGGGGCCAAGGCACCCGGCATGATCAAACTGATGCTGCTGAGCCGCCTCGGCTTCACGCCGCGCGTGCCGTACACCCTGGCCGACATGGCCCGGGACGGCGTCGGGCTGCTCGATGCCCTGGGCATCGCCAAAGCCCACATCGTCGGCGCCAGCATGGGCGGGATGATCGCGCAGCACATCGCCTTCTCACATCCTGAACGCGTGCTCACCCTTACCTCGATCATGTCGACCACCGGACATCGCAAGTTGCCCTCGGCTACCCGGGAGGCGATGTCCGCGCTCACCAAGCGTCCCGCATCGATGGATGAGGACGTGCTGGTCGAGCACGGCGTGAAGGTGTCGCAGGCGATCGGCAGCCCTGGTTTTCGCGCGGATCCCGCTGCGGTGCGCGAACGCTCGCGCGCACTGATCAAGCGCAGCTTCTATCCTGCCGGGATGCCCCGCCAGTTCGCCGCGATCGTCGCCGATGGCGACCGCCGCGAGCGCTTGCGAAGCGTGAAGGCCCCCACGCTGGTGATCCACGGCGAGGCCGACCCACTGGTCCCGCTGGCCGGCGGCGAGGACACCGCGGCGCATATCGCGGACTCCCGGCTCAAGACGATTCCTGGGATGGGCCATGACCTGCCGCTCGAGCTGGTCGACGAGATCGCCGACGCCATCGCCGGGCATGTTAAGGCGCAGGCGTGAGCCTTCGAATTGGGCTATCGCCCGTCGTGGTCGCCGCCATGCTCGCCGGGTGCTCGCCGGAGGCCGCTGAACCGGCGGGGCGGGGCCCGGGTGCCTCTCCGCAAGTCTCGTCATCGGCCACGACCGCCGCGGACGATGCACCATCGCGCGTCAGCCGGTACACGTCGCTCAAGGATTGCCCGGTCACGCGAGCGAGCCGCGAGGAGATGCCCTTCACCGAAACGATATGCGAAGGACCGGCGGGCTGGCGCTTGCGCATCAGCGACTCCGATGCGCGGCAGTCGCTCGAAGTGTTGGCGCCCGGCGGCCGGGCAACGCGGCTGGACACCGCGGCGATCGGCGGTGGCGGCTTCAGCTCGTTCGGCTCCGCAGCCGAGTGGCGCGCGCCGCCAGCTGGAGAATTCCGGCCTGACGCGTTGATCGTCCGCTACCAGGTCGCCGAACGTCCCTATCCGGCGCCGGAAACCGCGTACCTGCTGGCCGTCCGCCTGCTCCCGGTGCCGTGCGTCACCGCGCGTATTGCCCCGGGGGACCAGCAGAATGCGTTGGCCCGGGAAGCGGCTGATGAGCCGCGCGCGTGCCTGTCAGACGCGGCTGAAGGCTAGCGGCTAGACGATACCCGCCACCAGCTTGCGCGCGGCGGCTTCCTCGGCGCCGACATACCAGTTGTAGAGCGCCTTCTCGAGCAGTTCGTCCATCTTCACATCGGTGTTGTCGATCAACCGCTGGAAGTTGTCCCGTTCCAGCTCGATGCCCGTATCGAGCTGATGGATCATCGCTTCGAGCTTGGGCAGAAGCATCCGGATCGGTCCGTCGAGTTCGATAGTCTGCTGAAGTTGGCGGCAGTGGATCAGCAACGTCGTGTCGGATGTCAGGTAACGATCTTCCGGCGGGAACGCGGCCATGAAGGTACAGCCGGCCGAATAGACCACGGTTTTGCCCACGAACACCAGCCGGCGGCTCTTCAAGCGTTTCCGCGCCGCGTCGACCTCGGCAATCATGCGCCGTGCCAACTCGGGGTCTCCCCCCAGCGTGGTCATGTCGATGATGAGCGGCCCCTCGCCGTCTTCGGCCTGATTGAGCATGTCTCGCAGCTTCCCCGCCATCACCTCGTCGACGGACCCGACAAGGGAGATGTGGGCGGGGGCTGTGGCCTTAGGCGCGCCATTCGCGTGATGTGCGCCTGTTTGTCGGTGATCGTCTCGCGCCATTTGATAGGCCCCCTGATGAGTGCTGCTCCGGCGAAATAGACCGATCACGGTTCTGTTCCCCGAAAATACACGCCGGAATCTTCCTAAGCTGATGATAAAACGCGAGTTTTACCGGTCTGGGCGACTGACTTGGCGGAAGAAGGGTAGCAGGACACTATCAGAGCGACATTGCGCGGAGGTCACCTCGGTCGCTGCCGCTCGAAGCTGGCTGGGGACAAAAATTTTTTCTGAGAATGCGGTTTAGCTCTTGCGCTCCGCGCCACCCTACGGAGTCCCGCGCGTCGCGGCGTTACGGTCGAATGACACACCGGGGCTGCTGAGGTCCGAACAGAGTAAACCGGTCCTTCACCCTATTGCGCCCGCGACCCCGTTGATTCACTATCTAGTGGTAGGGGCCGGAGGGGTACCCACAAGACCTAGTTTCTCGCGGCGGCGCCCCCACATGGCGTCTGCACCGAACAATGCGTCTTGCAGCCTCTCGGCGGGACTGCCCGGGGACAAGTTGGGGAAAAGTTTCTCGCCCTTCGAACCCCCGGAAATGGTAGGCGGACGCTTCGTTCGTCGAATCGAACACAAACGGAACATTGGGCCGGTGCCTGAAGTTTCCAACATACGGCGAGCGGGGCAGGCGATGGATTTCAGGACTGGGAATGAGGCAGCCATGGGGCTCGATGAAACGACTGCCGATTCGGTCGACGCGGCCGCCGGCACCGACGCGGCTCCCACCAGCAAGGCGGCGATGACGATGGACAAGCACGACAAGGGCAGCGACGCACTGGTGGCTGGGATAGCCGCCGATGCTGCGGCCTCTGCGATGGTCGGGGCGCTGCAGGCTGCGGCCAAAACGGACGACAACGACAGCAAGAAGATCGCCGATCGCCGGTTCACCATCGCGACCGACGCCAGCCGGGATGCGCTGCTGACCGATTTCGGCAAGGAAACGCTGGACGATCGCTACCTGCTGCCGGGCGAAACCTATCAGGATCTGTTCGCGCGCGTGGCTGATGCCTATGCCGACGATCAGGATCACGCGCAGCGCCTGTACGATTACATTTCGAAGCTGTGGTTCATGCCGGCCACCCCGGTGCTGTCAAACGGCGGCACCAATCGCGGGCTGCCGATCAGTTGCTATCTCAATTCGGTGAGCGACAGCCTCGACGGCATCGTAAACACCTGGAACGAGAACGTGTGGCTCGCCAGCAAGGGCGGCGGGATTGGCACCTACTGGGGCAACGTGCGTGGGATCGGCGAGCCGGTCGGCCTCAATGGCAAGACCAGCGGCATCATTCCCTTCGTCCGCGTGATGGACTCGCTGACGCTGGCGATCAGCCAAGGTTCGTTGCGGCGCGGTTCCGCGGCCTGCTATCTCGACGTCTCGCACCCCGAGATCGAGGAGTTCCTCGAGATCCGCAAGCCGTCCGGCGACTTCAATCGCAAGGCCCTGAACCTGCATCACGGGGTGCTGGTCAGCGATGCGTTCATGGAAGCGGTGCGGGCCGGTGACGAATGGAACCTGACCAGCCCCAAGACCGGGGAAGTGCGCGCCACCGTCGATGCGCGCTCGCTATTCCAGAAGCTGGTCGAAACCCGCCTCGCCACCGGGGAGCCGTACATCGTGTTCTCCGACACGGTGAACCGCGCGATGCCGCGCCACCACCGCGAGCTGGGGCTGAAGGTTTCGACGTCGAACCTGTGTTCGGAAATCACCCTGCCGACCGGCGTCGATCACCTCGGTAACGATCGGACTGCGGTATGCTGCCTGTCCTCACTCAACCTGGAAACATGGGAGCAGTGGGAAGGCGACAAGGTGTTCATCGAGGATGTGATGCGTTTCCTCGACAACGTGCTGCAGGACTACATCGACCGCGCGCCGGAGGAGATGGCGCGGGCCAAGTACTCCGCGATGCGCGAACGCAGCGTCGGCATGGGCGTGATGGGCTTCCACTCGTTCCTGCAGATGAAGAACATCGGCTTCGAAAGCCCGATGGCGAAGGTGTGGAACCTGAAAATGTTCAAGCACATCGCCGCCAAGGCCGAAGAAGCGAGCATGGTGCTGGCCGAAGAGCGCGGCCCTTGCCCCGATGCGGCCGACGCCGGCGCGATGGAGCGGTTCAGCTGCAAGATGGCGATCGCGCCGACCGCATCTATTTCGATCATCTGCGGCGGCACCAGCGCCTGCATCGAGCCGATCCCGGCCAACATCTATACCCACAAGACGCTGTCGGGCAGCTTCGTGGTGAAGAACCCGTACCTCGAAAAGCTGCTCGACAAGAAGAGCAAGAACTCCACCAATGTGTGGAACTCGATCCTGGAGAAAGCCGGCTCGGTCCAGCACCTCGACTTCCTGACGCCTGAGGAAAAGGCGGTCTACAAGACCAGCTTCGAGATCGATCAGCGCTGGCTGTTGGAATTCGCGGCCGACCGCACGCCGTTCATCGACCAGGCGCAGAGCCTGAACCTGTTCATCCCGGCTGATGTCGACAAATGGGACCTGGCGATGCTCCATTTCCAGGCGTGGGAGCGCGGCATCAAGAGCCTGTATTACCTGCGGTCGAAGTCGGTCCAACGCGCCGGATTCGCCGGCGGGGTGGAAGCGGACAACACTGCTGAGGCGCCGAAGTACGAACTGCCGACCACCGACTACGACGAGTGTCTCGCCTGCCAATAACGGTAGTGGGACTGCGGCGTCGCTTCAATGGAAGCGACTTATCGCCGGCGGCCCCGTAACGGGCGGGCCGGGTCGGTCAACTGAACGCCTGCGGGGGAGCCGGCACCCCGCAGGAGCGCCGGCCCGTGCGTGTTACTCGCCGGCTTCCTCGACGAAGTTCGCGGCGTTGGCGGCGGTCGCGCTCAGGCGCACCTTATCGCCTTCGACCTCGGCGACGAGGCCCAGCGGGATCGTATGGTGATGGCCGCTGTGTGTGCCACCTTGCGCACCTTCGATCTCGGCCGCTGAATCGCGCTTCGTCAGCTTGATGTGATCACCTTCAACTCGGTCGACGGTGCCGACGTGGACGCCATCGGCGCCGATGACTTCCATGTGTTCGCGAATGTTGCTGTGGTCGGTCATAGCATGTTCCTTACTGGTCGGTGGTCGAGGCGTTGTCGGCGGCTTTGTCCGCCCAGCGATCGCTTTCGGCAGGCTCGCGCGCCGCAGACTGGTCTGCGGCTGCCTGGCCGGCAAACGCGCCCATCCGGTCCGGGTGCCCTTCGGCGTCGCCTTCGATCGCGCGTTCGCCGCCTGCCTGGTCCTGGCGCTGCTCGCTGGTCTGCTGGCCGGCAGCAGCGCGGGCTTGGTCTTCGCGCGGGCCGGTGCGTGGCGGTTCACCGGGAGCGCGGTTCTGGGTGTTGGTGACGTCGCGCGAGTCGTCTGGTTCGAGTTCGGACATGACTTCGTTCTCCTTCGCTTGCCCAACGCGCGCCGCGCCGCTCGGCTCCCGAGATGGCGGAATGACATTTAAAGCGCTCTGCCGGAGAGAGCCGGGGCCGAATGCAATGCGCTCCCCCGGATGGCCGGGGGAGCGCGAGGGGTGCGGTACTCAACCCGCGAAAGGGGAAAGCAGGCGAGCCGCGTTTCCCTCATGCGGTCAGGTGGGCTCGAAACCACGCCGACCGTTAACCGTTTAACGCCGCCCTCACGGGTGCGTTCCAGTAGATGGTTATCCCCGCATCAATCTTCAGATTACCTGTCGAATCGGCGGCCAAAATGACTATGTTAACCGCTCACGCCCGACCACCTCAGAAGCCCCCGGAGCCACAACATGTCGTTGCTCGAAGCCCGCAAGACCTACAAGCCCTTCGAATATCCGTGGGCGTATGACTTCTGGAAGCGCCAGCAGCAGGTCCACTGGCTGCCGGAAGAAGTGCCGCTGGGCGAGGATTGCCGCGACTGGGCGCAAAAGCTGTCGGAACACGAGCGCAACCTGCTCACCCAGATATTCCGCTTCTTCACCCAGGCCGATATCGAGGTGCAGGATTGCTACCACGACAAGTACGGCCGGGTGTTCAAGCCGACCGAGGTCAAGATGATGCTGACCGCGTTCTCCAACATGGAGACGGTCCACATCGCCGCGTACAGCCACCTGCTCGACACCATTGGCATGCCCGAAAGCGAATACGGCATGTTCCTAGAATACCAGGAAATGCGCGACAAGCACGATTACCTGGCGCAGTTCGGGGTCGACACGGACGAGGATATCGCCCGCACTTTGGCGATGTTCGGCGGCTTTACCGAAGGGCTGCAACTGTTCGCCAGCTTCGCCATGCTGATGAACTTTCCCCGCTTCAACAAGATGAAGGGCATGGGCCAGATCGTCAGCTGGAGCGTGCGCGACGAAAGTCTGCACTGCGAAGGCATCACCCGCCTGTTCCACGCGTTTACCCAGGAACGCCAGTGCCTGACCAAGGCGGTCAAGGAAGACATCATGGACATGTGCCAGAAGACGGTGCGGCTGGAAGACGCCTTCATCGACCTGGCGTTCGAAGCGGGTCCGGTTCCGGGCATGAGCGCCAAGGAGATCAAGCGCTACATCCGCTACATCGCCGATTGGCGGCTGGGGCAGCTGGGCTTCCAGCCGATCTATATGGTCGAGGACCACCCCCTCCCCTGGCTCGCCCCGCTGCTGAACGGAGTGGAGCACGCCAACTTCTTCGAAACCCGCGCGACCGAGTATTCCAAGGCTGCCACCCGCGGCAACTGGGGCGACGTGTGGACGAGCTTCGATTCCCGCCGCAAGGCGAAGGCGGCCGACGGGGCGAACGACGTCGCCGAGCTGGCGAGCGAGCCGGGGTTGTTCGGGGATAACGCTGGGGCCGTGGCGGCGGAGTAACACCTGACACGCGTCGCCGTGATCTACGACTTTTGACGCCACCTCATTGCCGGGAAGATCCAGCAGCACACGCTGATTTCAAATCTCGGTTTCGATGGCGGAAGCGGGTTCAGCGATAAATCAACTTCGAGACCCAACCGGCGAACCAGTTTTTAATCTTACCTCACCAACCCCACGGCGCGGGCGGCGGGGCGATCGGGCGGGTGAGGTCGAATTCGACCCGGAAATGCCGCGCGTCGGGTGCCGCGCGGCCGAGCTGGTAGGCGAAGCGAACGTTGGGGGTTCCGGCGGCGTCAACCTCCACTCGCCAGACATTGGTCACCGATACCGCGCGGTCTTCACGCCGAAACAGCGCGATGCTTTCGTCATCGACAGGGAAATCCTGCGCGCGGGCGGTACCCGGGGTGGCGGTTTCGCCGCCGTACATCGTCAGCACATCACTGGTGCCATCCTGGTGCCGGTGATCGTGCTTGAGGCGCAAGCCGCCCTCGCCCTCGCTCCCGCCCCCATTCCCGGCACGAGTGAAGATCCAGGTGCGCGACCGATCCCAGCTGCCGTCAGCCTGGCGAACGTGGAACGGAACTTCGATCCGGTTGTCCTCGCAGCGGCGCACGTGCATCGCCATATCCATCCCGCGCATCGCCGCGTCGGGCGCTTCATCGCTCACCAGGCGCCCGGCATACGCCTTGCCGCAATGGCTGGCGAGCGCACTCCAGAACGCAGTTTGGGGAGCGGATGGCGCGGGCGTGGTGGCGCACCCGGCGAGCAAAGCGGCGGCGCACAGCGATGCGAGGTAGCGGATCATGGGGCGGAGTTTTGGCACCCCGGCGCACTCCCTGCAATCCGCTGCACACCCGTGCGTTGCCTTGGTCACGCGTGTTGGTCGGGAACGCTCAACCATTTTGCAAGCTCATCACGCCATAAAGCGCGAATGGACGCGCCGATCGTGCCTTATCTCGTGCCCCTCGGCGCTCTTGCGCTGGGGGCGATCAACCTGGCCGCATTTTCGTCCTTCGGGGTCGACAAGCGGCGAGCCGAAGCTGGCCTCCGGCGCATTCCTGAGCGCACCTTGCTGTCCTTGGCGTTCTGGGGCGGCACGCCGGGTGCCTACGCCGGACGCCATGTGTTCCGCCACAAGACCCGCAAGCAGCCATTCTCCGACCATCTGTTCGCCATCGTAGTGTTGCAGGTGTCGGCTATCGGCGGCGGCGCGACTTGGTTCCTGACTGGTTGAAGCCCCTGCCTTAGCCGTCGCCCCGCTTCCAGCGGCAGGGCGGATTGCTTGATCCCGCCGGGCTACCCCCCCATCTCGTAGGTGATAACAACGCGAGAGGAACGCTATGCGCACCGAAGCCGAAGTCGCCGCCATGTCCTGCCCGGTTTGCCGGGTGCCGCTTTCGATGAGCGATCGGCAAGGAGTGGAGATCGATTATTGCCCGCAGTGCCGCGGCGTGTGGTTGGACCGGGGGGAACTCGACAAGATCATCGAGCGCAGCGCCGCCGATGCCGCTCCCCCACCGCCTCAGCAGCCGCAGCGCGGCGCGCCGGGGTATTCCGCGCATGACCAGCATCACACCCAGCACACTGGTCAGCACTACGCACAGCCTTATGGCCAGCAGCCGTACGGTAAGCCTTACAAGAAGCGCAAAAGCTGGCTCGAAGACATCTTCGACTGACCGCTCAGGTGGCCGGCAAGCCGATGTCGTGCACCACAGCGCAAGATTGGAACCGCCTTCAGCCCTGAAGCCTTGTCCTCATGCGCCCGCAGCCTCGGGCACGACACGAAAGGACGCACATCATGCCATATCAAGGCGAAAAGACTCCCGGCAAAGGCCCCAACCAGTTCGCGCAAGTGGGCATGGGCGGCAGCCAGGGCGGCGGGCAGTTCGAACAGGGCGATGGCCAGTCGGGCTCGCTTCAGGACCAGCAGGGCGGCACCACCACCGCCGCATCGGTCCCGGGTGCTGCGGATGCGGGCAATGAAGGCGCCGGGACCAACGGTGACTTCGCGGACCAGGACCGCGCTAGCGGACAGCAGCAGCAGCAGCAGCAGCAGAACCAGTCGCGCGAACAACGCGCGCCCGGCGCCAGCAACAATGACGCCGAACTCGGCACGGGTCGCGGCGATGGGACGAGCGTGGAGAACGAACAGGCTGGCTCACGAGCCTAAGGCCGGGGGACGTACCCTTCGCACCGCGCGGCGCGCCTCCACACCGGCTCGCCGCGCGGTGACACGCCAGCCGGAACAACGCGGCTTGACGCGCGCTTCATCAACCAAGCCCCCAAACAATTGTTCAGAAGGATCGCACGACGATGGAAAACGACAGCTATACGCGCACCGGCCAGAGCGGCAGCGGCAACTTTTACGACAACGGCCACGATGCCGGTGACACTACGGTGCTGAAGACGCTGACCGCGACGCTCATCGATTCGGTCGACGGCTACCAGAAGGCAGCCGCCGACACGACCAACGAGCGCTATACCCAGATGTTCAACGCGCGGGCTCAGGAACGCCAGCAGGCCGTGACCAAGCTGCAGGCGGCGACCGCTCGCCTCGGCGGAAACCCGGAAGATGACGGAAGCACCACCGCCGCGATCCACCGCGGGTGGATCAATCTCAAGGAAGCGGTTGTTGGCCGCGATGACGAGGCGATCGTCAAGGAAGTGGAGCGCGGCGAGGACTATCTGAAAGAGAAGTTCGAGACCGCGCTGCGCAACGCCGACTTGCCGGTTGAGGCCCGTTCCGCGGTCGAGGAAGCGTGGCAGTCGGTCAAAGCCGGTCATGACGAGATGAGCCAGCTCAAGCACGCCATCACCTGATCGAGCTGATCAGAATACCTGCGGGCGGCGTCTCCAGCGATGGAGGCGCCGCCTTCGTTTTGCCAGGTCGTAAACGCTCCGGCGCAGGGCGTTAACCTTTTGGCGCAAGCAGCGGACCTTCCCGCTCCATCGCCCGTTCGATTGGTATGTCCGGCACACTCGGACACATCAGAATAAGAGCAGGAGAGAGCCATGAACAACGAGCGGGACGACAACAGTCAGCAGAACCAGCAATCAGGCCAGCAGGGCCAGCAATCCGGCGGCAGCGACGGTCGCGGGCAGCAGAGCGGACAGCAAAACCAGCAGTCCGGCAGCCAGCGGTCCGATCAGCAGGAGCAGCAGTCCGGCGGTGCCGGATACGGCGGCCAGCAGCCTCCCCAGCAGGGGCAGCAGAACCAGCAGTCTGGTCAGCAGCCCGGCGAACGCGGTTCAAATCAGGCCGGTAGTGATTTCGGCGAAGAGAGCCAGCGCGCCGACCAGGCTTCGCAAGAAGAGTGGGATGCCGGCTCCGACGGTGAGCGTTCTTCGTCAGGCGATCGGTCGCAGCGCAGCCAGTCTGACTTCGGCTCAAACGGCGAATAATCGCTGATGCAAGCTTCGGCACGGCCGCTCCCGTCGGGGGCGGCCGTTGCTGTTTCAGCCTGCTGTCGGCAAGCGCCGCCGTAGCGGGATGACCTCGGCCACTGGAGCTGGCGCGGCCGTTTCCACGATCCGGGCGAGCGTCATCTCGTCCAGTGGTTCGTCGAACGCGATGCCAACGCTGCCGCGCTTGGCCCACCGCAGCCGGCCCGCGATCGGTCCGATTTCGCCCAGCCAGAGCTGCAGTGGATCGACTTTGGTCACGGCGGCAGTGATGCCCTTGGCCCGGCAGCCACCGCTATCGAGATCCAGCACCGCGATCCGGGTCGCCTCACCCTCGCCCACGCGGCAGCGCCCCTCCAGGCTGACGCAATCGCGCGGCCCGGCGCGGGGGCCGGAATAGTGGGTCGCGAGCTTGGGTCGGTTGAGCTTGGCCATTCCCCTCCCTCGCGCACGAGGGTTAAGGGATCGCCTCAAGACGGCGAATAAATCAGCCGACCACGCCCGCCGCCGCCAATACCGCCAGCGTAAGGATATCGGGCGCTATTGCGGTCATCGGCGCGATCTGCACCGGCTTTTCCATGCCCACCATCATGGGTCCGATCGTCGTTGCCCCGGCAAGTTCCCGCAGCAGCTTGGCCGACAGGTTCGCCGATTGCAGACCGGGCATGATCAGCACGTTGGCCGGCGCCGACAGGCGGCTGAACGGATAAAGCGCCATGACCTTCGGATTGAGCGCGGCGTCGGGTGCCATTTCGCCTTCGTATTCGAAGCCCGGCTGCTCCGCATCGAGGATTGCCACCGCGTCGCGGATATTGTCCAGCCACTGTCCCGGGGGGTTGCCGAAGGTGGAGTAGCTGAGGAAAGCGACCCTGGGTTCGTGGCCCAGGCGCCGCGCGACGGCGGCGGTTTCGCGCGCGATTTGCGCCAGTTGCGGGGCGCTGGGGCGTTCGTTGATCGTCGTGTCGGCGAGGAACACGGTGTAGCTCTTGCCGATCATCAGATGCACGCCGAAGGGCACCGCGCCTTCCTTGGCATTCAGGACCATGCCGATCTCGCGCATGCTCTGGGCGAAGGTGCGGGTCAGCCCGGTGATCACCGCATCGCCATGACCCAGCGCAACCAACAGCGCGGCGAACACATTGCGTTCCTGGTTCACGAGACGCCGCACATCGCGCTCCGTGCGGCCCCGGCGCTGAAGCCGCTCGTAGAGGTAATCCACCATTTGCGGCACGAGGTGACTGTCGGCCGAATTCTGGATCTCGAAACTTCCGGGATCACTCGCACCCAGCATGTGCAGCTTGTCGACCACCGCCTTGGTCCGGCCGACCAGAATCGGGGTGCCGTAGCCGAAATCGCGGAACTGGATCGCGGCGCGCAGCACGACATCCTCCTCGGCCTCGGCGAAGACCACCCGTTTGGGATTGGCCTTGGCGTTCTCGTACACCCGCGTGAGAACCGAGGTCGTCGGGTTGAGCCTCGCCTTCAGGCTCTGGCGATAGACCGCCATGTCAGTGATCGGGGCCCGGGCAACGCCGGTATCCATCGCCGCTTGTGCCACTGCGGATGAAACCACCTCCATCAATCGCGGATCGAACGGGGCCGGGATGATGTAGTCGGTACCGAACTTGTGGTTCACCCCGTACGCGGCGGCAACCTCGTCCGGCACCCGCTCGCGCGCCAGGCTGGCGATCGCTTCGGCGGCGGCGATCTTCATCTCTTCATTGATCGCGGTCGCCTGCACATCGAGCGCGCCGCGGAAGATGAACGGGAAGCCGAGGACATTGTTGACCTGATTGGGGTAATCCGACCGCCCGGTCGCGATGATCGCGTCCGGACGCACGGCTTTGGCATCCTCGGGCAGAATCTCGGGATCCGGGTTGGCCATGGCGAAGATGATCGGCCGGTCGGCCATCTTCTCGACCCACTGGGGCTTGAGCGCGCCTGCGGCCGACAGGCCGAGAAACACGTCTGCCCCGACCAGCGCTTCGGCCAGGCTGCGAGCTTCGGTCGCCGTGGCGTGCGCGCTCTTCCATTGATCGACGCCGTCGCGACCCGGATAGATCGGGCCCGAACGGTCGCACACGATCACCTGATCACTCGGGACTCCCAACGCCTTGATAAGCGCGGTGCAAGCAAGCGCGGACGCGCCGGCGCCGTTCACCACCATGCGTACGTCTTTGAGATCGCGCCCGGTCAGGTAGCAGGCGTTGATCAGGCCGGCGGCGGCGATGATCGCCGTGCCGTGCTGGTCGTCGTGCATGACCGGAATGTTCATCCGTTCGCGCAAGGCCTGCTCGATGATGAAGCATTCGGGGGCGGCGATGTCCTCCAGGTTGATGCCGCCGAAGGTCGGCTCCATCAGTGCGACCGCCTCGATGAACTTGTCGGGGTCTTCGGTATCGAGTTCGATGTCGATGGAGTCGACATCGGCGAAGCGCTTGAACAGCACCGCCTTGCCTTCCATCACCGGCTTCGACGCCAGCGCGCCCAGGTTACCCATGCCCAGGATGGCCGTGCCGTTGGAGATGACCGCCACCAGGTTCGATCGCGCGGTGTACCTGGCTGCATTCGCCGGATCGTCGGCGATCGCCTGCACGGGTGCTGCCACACCAGGGGAATATGCCAGACTGAGGTCGCGCTGGGTCGCCATCGGCTTCGACGCGACGATCTCGATCTTACCCGGGCGGATCGTCTCGTGGTAGAACAGCGCCTCGCGCGCGGTGAAGGCGGTGGGCTTCTCGTCGGCCAAGGTGGCACCTTTCATTGTCGCTCGTCCGCGCCGTAACGGAACTCGGGCACCCGCAACAGGGGGCAACCGGGGATAGCCCCGTTTCGAATCGCGCTGCCTCGGGCTAACGCGGCCCGGTGGCGGGCGGTTCAACTCCGATGATGGCGCAGTACCAGGCGCTGAAGGCGCAGGCGGACGGCTGCCTGCTGTTCTACCGTATGGGCGATTTCTTCGAGTTGTTTTTCGACGATGCCCGGACCGCCGCGGGCGTGCTCGACATCGCGTTGACGAGCCGCGGCGAACATGACGGCGCGCCGGTCCCGATGTGCGGGGTGCCGGTGCACGCGGCGGAAGGCTATCTGGCGCGGTTGATCAAGGCGGGTTGCCGGGTTGCCATCGCCGAGCAGACCGAGAGCCCGGAAGAAGCCCGCAAGGCGCGTGGATCGAAGGCGCTGGTCAACCGGGACATCGTTCGCTTCGTGACAGCGGGGACGCTGACGGAAGAGGCGCTGCTGGAGCCGCGCCGCGCAAACGTACTGGCGGCGGTGTGCGAATTGCGCGGCACCTGCGGCATCGCGCACGTCGATATCTCCACCGGCATGATGGCGCTGGAAGAGTGCGCGGCGAGCGATCTGGGCGCGTCGCTCGCGCGGCTCTCTCCAAGCGAAACGGTCGCGCCCGAAGGGTGGGACGGGCCGCCCGAAGGGGTCATCGCGTGTTCGCGGGAGGGCTTTTCAAGCGACCGGGGGGCCGCCTCGCTGCGCCGCGTGCACGGCGTCGGGACGCTGGATGGTTTCGGCCAGTTTTCCCGAGCGATGCTGGCCGCGGCGGGAGGATTAATCGCTTACTTGGAACATGCCGGTCGCGGAAAGTTGCCACTGCTGTTGCCGCCAGTCGCGCGCGAGAACGGCACCACCCTGGCGATGGACGCGGCAACCCGGGCGAGCCTGGAGATTACCGAGAGCACCCAAGGCGGCCGCGCCGGCTCGCTGTTAGCCGCGGTCGACCGATGCGTCACCGGAGCCGGCGCCCGTCAGCTCGCGGACGATCTTTCAGCACCGCTCACAGCGCGGAATGCGATCGAGGAACGGTTGGCGTTCGCCGCATGGCTGCAGGCCGACCCGTTGCTGCGCGCCGACTTGCGTGCCGCCCTGCGGGCCTTGCCCGACATCGGCCGCGCACTCGGGCGGGTCGTCGCCGGCCGGGGCAGCCCTCGCGATCTGGGCCAGGTGCGCGACGGGCTGAACGAGGCGCGCAGAATCCGTGATCATCTCACGCGCCAGGCCGACCGTCCGTCTCTACTGGAGGCGCTGCTTCCCAAGCTTGGTGGGCACGGCGCGCTGACGGATCTGCTCGACCGCGCGCTGGTCCCCGCGCCGCCCACCGAGCGTGGCCAAGGCGGCTATATCGCCGAAGGCTACGACGCGTCGCTCGACGATCTGCGCCGCACCTCTGGCAATGCTCGCCGGGCGATCGCCACGCTGGAAGGCAAGTACCGCGCGGAGACGGGCATCGCCGCGCTCAAGATCCGGCATAATGGAGTGCTCGGCTATTTCATCGAGGTGCCCGCGCGCGCCGCAGATGCGTTGATGGCGGCCGACAGCGGGTTCACCCATCGCCAGACAATGGCGGGCGCGGTGCGGTTCAACTCATTGAGCCTTCATGAGGAAGCGAGCCGAATCGCCGAGGCGGGCGGACATGCGCTGGCTGCGGAAGACGCGCACTTCGAGGAACTGGTGGCAGAGGTCACCGCCGCGCGCGAAACGATCGCCGGCACCGCCGCTGCGGTGGCGCGGATCGACGTGGCGGCGAGCCATGCCGAACGGGCCGCCGAAGGCGGCTGGGCCCGCCCGCAGCTGGATGATGAGCCGGTGCTCCGCGTGGAAGGCGGGCGCCACCCGGTTGTCGAGGCCGCACTGGCAGCGCGCGGGGAACGGTTCGTCGCGAACGATTGCCTGATGTCGCAGTCGGACCGGCTTTGGTTGATCGGCGGGCCGAACATGGGCGGCAAATCCACCTTCCTGCGCCAGAACGCGCTGATCGTACTGCTCGCGCAGGCCGGCAGCTTCGTCCCGGCCACGAGTGCGACCGTGGGGCTGACCGACCGCCTGTTCAGCCGGGTGGGGGCGAGCGACAACCTCGCGCGCGGACGATCGACCTTCATGGTCGAAATGGTCGAAACGGCCGCCATTCTTGCCCAAGCGACCGAGCGGTCATTCGTGATCCTCGATGAAGTCGGTCGCGGCACCTCGACGTACGATGGACTCGCCCTCGCCTGGGCGGTTGCCGAAGCGGTGCATGAGAGCAATCGCAGCCGCTGCCTGTTTGCCACGCACTATCACGAACTTTCGCGCCTCGCTGACAGCTGCGATGCGCTGTCGCTGCACCACGTCCGCGCGCGCGAGTGGAAGGGTGACCTGGTGTTGTTGCATGAGCTGTCGACGGGTCCAGCCGATCGCAGCTATGGCCTGGCGGTCGCGCGCCTTGCCGGGGTGCCGCCGGCGGTGGTGTCACGGGCCAAGGCGGTGCTCGACAAGCTGGAGAAAGGTCGTGCGCAGACCGGGGGCCTCGCCGCCGGGCTGGGAGACCTGCCCTTGTTCGCTGCGGCTGCGGAAGCCGCCGAAGAGCAATGCGACGCGCTGCGCGATCGACTTCAGGCCCTCGACCTCGATGCGCTGACGCCGCGCGAAGCGCTTGAATTGCTGTACGATCTCAAACGGGAAGCCGGCGCAAGCGAAGCTTAACCTGTTGCGCGTAACCGACTGTTCATGCGCGGGTACATGTTTCGCAACCGTTGGTTCGCTTTGCTGTTCGTCTGCCTGACCCTGGCGGGCGTGACCAAGCTGGTAGGCACCGACCGCGAAAGCGGCGCCATCCAGGAAGGGGCCGGTCAACTGGCCGAAACGCGCGCTCAAGCGGAGCAGTTTTCCTCTGCTACACAGGAGCCAGCTGCCGAGATTACGGACGAACCGGACGGGATGGAGCTTGCGTCAGACGAGGACCTGATCGACCCCGCCGTGGGGGAGGACCCCACCCCGGCGGACGATTTCATCCCCGACGACATGAGTGCCGAGGAACCGTCTGACGAGGTGGTGATCGTTTCCAACGAAGTCCCTGCGGCTGAACCGTAGGGATTAAAGTTTTTAGTACGTGCCGTCTGACGGAAGGTCCGGGTCAGGCTTCTTGTCTTCGCCGTACTTGTCCTCGTTATCGTCCATGTTTTCTTCGCCTTCATAGGCGCCCATGTCGATTCGGCCCGAGCTTTCCATATCGCGCATGTGGTCGACCAGATCCTGGACGTCGCCGCCGCCTACCTTGATGCTGGACGTGGGATCGCCCTTGCGCAGCGCGTTCGCCTGGTCGGCAACGGTCTGAGCCTGTTCCTGTTCGTCATCCTGTTCGGAATTGTGGGTTTCGGGGGCGAGGTTGGGATCGGTGGCCATCTGGGTGATACTCCTTTGGCCGTTCAACCGTCGATGAAGCCCCGCCGTTCCCGCTCAGCGCGTCGGTACCGGCGCTTCACCCGAATAGTCGTAGAACCCCTTGCCCGTCTTGCGCCCGAGCCACCCCGCCTCGACGTATTTCATCAGCAACGGCGCGGGCCGATACTTGCTGTCGCCGGTGGTGGTGTACAGCACCCGCACGATGTCGAGGCAGGTGTCGAGGCCGATGAAGTCTGCCAGTTCGAGTGGCCCCATCGGGTGGTTGAGGCCGATCCGGCAGCCTTTGTCGATGTCCTCGATGCTCGCGGTGCCCTGCCCCAGGACAAAGACCGCCTCGTTGAGCATCGGCACCAGGATCCGATTGACCACGAAGCCGGGCTCGTCCTGCACTTCGACCACTTCCTTGCCCAGCTCCTCTGCCAGGGCGCGGGTCCTGGCGATCGTATCGGAGGAGGTCGCGAGGCCGGGGATGACCTCGATCAGGCCCATCACCGGCACCGGGTTGAAGAAATGCAGACCGATGAAGCGAGCCGGGTCGGGCGTCCAGTTGGCCATGCGGGTGATCGGGATGGAACTGGTGTTGCTCGCCATGATCGCATCGGCGCCCAGAATCTTGCCGGCGCGTTCGAAGATGGCCTGCTTGACGCTTTCGTTCTCGGTGGCCGCTTCGATCACAAAGCTCGCCGCCGCCATGGGAGCGAGATCGGCAACGGGCTCGATCCGAGCCAGGATCGCTTCGGCCTCGTTCGCCTGAAGTTTTCCGCGTCCTACCAGCCGGGTCAGGGCCTTGTCGATCGCCCCTTTACCGCGCTCTGCGGCGGGCCGGTCAATGTCGGATAGCAGCACCTTCATGCCGTGCTGCGCGATCGTCTGGGCGATGCCGGAACCCATCTGCCCCGCGCCGATAACACCGATCGTTTGCACCGCCTGAAACTCCTTCGCACTTGCAGCAAAGGCGGGGGGTTAGCGGCGGCCCGAATGCTTGGCTAGCGGTTTGCGCCGGGAATCCAGGTGATGTCGGCGCGCCCATCATCGTTGAACAGCCGCGCCAACTGGAAGAGATAATCGGACAGCCGGTTAATGTACGCAAGTGCAGCGGGGTTCACCGGCTCATGATCGGCCAGCGCGGTCATCGCCCGCTCGGCCCGGCGCACGGCCGCCCGCGCCACGTGAGTCCGCGCTGCCGCCTCGCTACCGCCAGGCAGGACGAAACTGGTCAGCGGAGCCAGCCGCTCAGTCGCGGCGTCGATGCGGGTCTCGAGCCATTCGGACTGGCCGGGCACGATCCGCAGTACCATATCGGACGGAGTGAAATCGTCGCCCGGCGTTGCGAGGTCCGCGCCGAGATCGAACAGGTCGTTCTGAATCCGGGACAAGTCCCCGCGATCCTCTGCCGCCACGGCAGCCGCGACAAGACCGATCGCGGAATTTGCCTCGTCCACAGCGCCGATCGCCTCGATCCGCGCGGAGTGCTTGGCCGTGCGCGAGCCATCGACGAGGCCGGTCGCCCCATCGTCACCGGTGCGGGTGTAGATCTTGTTGAGCTTGACCATGTGCGGCGGAGTTGGGTGGTCAGCGAGCGATTGAGATGATGATCGCCACCACGACGATGGCCAGCGCCTGATACTTGATCCGGTTGAACATCATCTTGTTCTGCAACAGCTGCATGTCCTGCTGCCGCTGCCCGCCTGCGTCGATGTCCGCCTTGTGCGATTGCAGGAACGCCACGATCCCCCGCACCAGCGAAACCACCACCAGACCCATGAGGACGACGAGGATGATGATGAGGAGCGTGTTCATGGGTCCAATCTAGGCGCGATCGAGCGAAATGCCAGCGGGGAAACGGTGATTGCGCAGGCTATTTGCGAGGACCATGCCATCTCTGCCGGCACGCCGTAGCTGATCAAGTCCCGGTGAGCCGCGCCGCTTGGCGAGCTTGCGGCCATCCGGCTCCACCAGCAAGGCGTGATGATGCCACCGCGGCACCGGTAGACCGAGCAGTGCTTGCAGCAAACGGTGGACATGGGTCGCCGCGAACAGGTCCCGCCCCCGGGTGACGAGGGTCACGCCATCGGCCGCATCATCGACCGTCGCCGCCAAGTGATAACTCGCCGGGGCATCCTTGCGCATCAGCACCACGTCTCCAAGCAATTCGGGCCGCGCCTGCTGCGGGCCGGCGAGTTCGTCTTCCCACTCCAGCGGCCCGGTCCGCTTCATTGCCCGCGCCACGTCGAGCCGCCAGGCGGCGCCGGTCGGAACGGCCGAGCCGTTGCGGCAGGTGCCGGGATAGACCGGCCCCTCCGGCCCGGACTCGCGGGCCGCAGCCGCAACCTCGGCTCGTGTGCAGGTGCAGGGATAGAGAAGCCCCATCTCCCGCAAGCGCTCCGCCGCCGCTTCATAGCGTGGCAGCCGCGCCGACTGCGCCGGCGTCTCCTCCCATTCCAGCCCCAGCCAGGCGAGATCGGCGCGGAATTCAGCGGCCAGCTCGGGCCGGCTGCGGGCGCCGTCGATATCCTCGATCCGCAGCAGGAACCGCCCGCCGCGCGCCCGCGCGAGATCATGCGCGACAATCGCCGAATAGGCATGGCCCAGGTGCAGCGGGCCATTGGGACTGGGCGCAAACCGGGTGATCTCCATCGTAGGGCCGTTGTTAGCGCAGTGGCGCGCGATGCCCAACGACCGGCGGACGTGCTTGTGGATGGGCGAACCTTCACCGGGTTGACGCATTCGCGGGCAAATGCTCCGATGGGTCAATCGGAGGCGCAGCACCCACGTGTTCAATGCCCAACTGATCGAGCGAGCAGCCCGCTTCCGCAGCGTCGAGGAAGACCCTGCGCGCGCTCTGGATAGCTGTCCGGCGCTGGTGCTCAACGCGGACTACACCCCGCTGTCGTACTATCCGCTCAGCCTGTGGCCGTGGCAGACCGCGATCAAGGCAGTGTTCCTGGAACGGGTGGACATCGTCGCCGCCTATGAACGCTGCGTCCACTCACCCAACCTGGACATGCAGATCCCGAGTGTAATCGCGCTCAGGCAGTACGTGCGGCCGAGCGAGTTTCCCGCCTTCACCCGCTTCAATCTGTTCCTGCGGGACCGGTTCGCGTGCCAATACTGCGGCAGCGAGCGCGACCTGACCTTTGACCATGTAGTCCCGCGCCGGCTGGGCGGGCGCACCACGTGGGAGAACATCATCACCGCCTGCGCCCCGTGCAACATGCGCAAGGGCGGCCGCACCCCCGCCCAGGCGCAGATGCACCCCCGCGTTCCGCCAATCCGCCCGACCAGCTGGCAACTCCACCAGCATGGCAAGGCGTTTCCGCCCGGATACCTGCACGAAACCTGGCGCGACTGGCTTTACTGGGACATCGAACTGGAAGCCTGAGCGACGTGCAGCACGGGCTGGTCCAAGTATTTGCCCAGCCTGTCGCCCGGCCCCGGTTCATTCACCCCCTATCAGCCGCCGCCATGGACGATTTGTCCACTGGCAGCCGCAGCACACCGTGCCCATGTGCAGCGGACAGGATGACGGAGCCGCGTTTTGGATGAACATGACAAGGTCGACTGGGCCTGGGTTTTCAAGTCGGGCTGGAAGGGTCTGTGCCCGCGATGCGGCACCGGCCACATGTTCAAGTCATGGCTCAAGATCAGCGACCGGTGCGAAGTCTGCGGCCTGGACTACCGCTTCGCGTCACCCGACGATGGACCCGCGTTCTTCTCGCTGACCTTCGTCGCGTTCCCGCTGCTGTTCTTCATCGTCTGGCTGCAGGTCGCGCACGAGGTTCCCGTCCCGATCCTGGCGGCTATCGCGATCCCCCTGATGAGTCTGGGATGCTTGCTCCCCTTGCGCCCGATCAAGGGATGGCTGGTCGCATCCCAGTTCGTGAACCGTTCGTTGGAGGCCGGCACCGGCAAGCTGTGGGCCGACATGCACGCGCGAGAGGACGAAAAACAGGAAGGCAAACCCAAGCGCTGAGCAGCGCTCCGCCCGGCCCTGCCACGCGGCCGCCCGGTCAGATCGCGGTTCTCACGCTCAGCAGTTCAGGAAAAAACACCTGCTTGAGCACGCCTTCGAGATAGGCCACCCCCGCCGTCCCGCCGGTGCCACGCTTGAAGCCGATAATCCGTTCGACCGTCTTCAGGTGCCCGAAGCGCCAGCGCTGAAAGTGGTATTCCAGGTCGACCAGCTTTTCAGCCAGTTCATAGAGATCCCAGTACTGTTCCGGATCGCGGTAAATCGCCGCCCAGGCCGCCTCGACTTCGGGCGACGGCGTCCAGCCGCGCTGATGCTCACGCACAAGCACGGGCTCGGGGATAGCGAAGCCGCGCCTGGCGAGCAGGCGGACGGCCTCGTCATACAGGCTCGGACGGGCGAGTTCGGCTCGCAAGGCTGCCGCAACGCCCGGCGTCGCCTCGTGCATCGTCACCATGTCGGGGTTTCGCCCGCCGAGGAGGAACTCCATCAGCCGGTACTGCGCGCTCTGGAACCCGCTGGAGCTTGCGAGGTGGGGGCGTATCTGGGAGTAATCGGCCGGGGTCATCGTGCTCAGCACATCCCACGACGAGATCAGCTGGTTCTGCGCCCGCGCCACGCGCGACAGCATCTTGAACGCCGGCCGCAGGTCATCGGCGGCAATCTCCGCCCGGGCGGCGTTCAGTTCATGCAGGCACAGTTTGAGCCACAGCTCGCTGGCCTGGTGGACGATGATGAACAGCAGCTCGTCATGCGCGCCCGAGCTGGGATGCTGCGCCGACAGGATGCGGTCGAGGTCGAGGTAGCTCGAATACGTGACTTCGCTGGCCATCGACGCCGCCTACGCGAAAGCGACGCGCCGCGGAACTACCCGTCGATCGTGCGCAGCGCCGGGTGATGCTTGTCCAGATGGCGGCGGACCATCTTGAGGTTGCGACTGTTGGACCGGAACAGGAAGTCGAACGCGTCCCCCAGCACCGGGATCGCACCCACTGCCGTATCGAACGCGACGTTGCCGGTCATCCGCATCAGCTTCCACTTGGGCAGCCCCAGGTTCTTCGCCTCCCACACGATCCACATGCCCATGGCGGCGGTCACGAAATCGCCCACCACCGGCACCAGTCCGACGAGCGAATCGAGCCCGATGCGGCGGTCGACCCCCGGGAGAGCGAAGCTGCTCTCCAGCAACTGCTCCATCGCCTCGATCCGCCGGCGCACCGATGCGGGATCGCTGCCGATCGGCAGGTCGATGCCCATCGGGCGAGCTTTCGTGCGGTTCGGTTGGTCCATCGGCGGTTCCTTTGCCTGGATCATGTGGCCCCGAAGGCGAGCGGCGACAAGGGATGCAGGCCCCAGCGGTTGTCCACGAACCCGTCGATGTCACCGCGCACCAGCGACCAGCGCACCGGCGCGCCCAGTGGGATGAAAGCGTTGAGGGCGGTCAGCCGCTCCTCCGCCTCGGCCAGCATGGTCCCGCGCGCAACGGGGTCGGGCTCTGCCGCGGCGGCGGCGACCAACTGGTCTGCCTCGGCAGAGCAGAGCGCGCGCCGCACTCGGCAGGCGAACTGGTTGAGATACCAGGCGCGCCCGCCCATGCGCGCGACCGTGTCGACGAACTCGACGTCAGCCGCTTGTCCCTCCTGCGCCAGCATCGCCGTTACCCCGATCGCGGCCCAATCCTCGGCGATCTGGCCAAACAAGAGCCACGATCCCGGTCCCGGCGGCAGGGCGACGCGAACGGTCGCGGAGTCCGATCCGCGGACGGCGGCGATCCGCTGGCGGGCGATCGCCTGGCGCTGCTCAAGAGTCAGTCCCGCCCACCGCTCGGGGGCGTTGCCCGCCGTCGCCGCCGGCGCAATCCTAGTGCTGGACAGCCAGCCCGCCACGTTGAACGGCGCCAGCAGGGTTTCACGATCGAGCGCCATCGACAGCGCCTCGCGGCGGGCGGGGTCAGCGAGCAGCCCCGCGGGCCGCACGACCTGTAGCCCCATGACGCCCTGCGCCGCATCCAGCCGCACCGTCCCGCGAGACAGTGGCCCGACATCGGCCAGCGGCAGGGTTGCCAGGCGGCCGCCGAGCACCAGCTCGACCGTGCCGTCGCGAAATGCCGCGACCGCATCTTCGGCGGGCAGCGCCCGCACGGTCAGTTCGCGCGTACCGCGACGCCAGTTTTCCCGCATCGGCAGGCCCCGCGCCTCGGGCGGCAGCAATTCCAGTTGCGCGAATGCCCCCTTGCGCTCCAGCGTCATCGGGCCGGCGCCCGCTCCCTTGTGCAGCACGCCCAGCTCAGGCTGCGCCAGAAGCTGGAGGAAGTCAGGCACCGGACTGGACAGCCGGATCTCGATCACCCGCCCGGTCATAGCGCGCACTTCGGATACGGGCGCGAGATCGAGCCCGAGCGAGGTTCCGCGCAGGGCACGGATCGTCCGGTTCAGCGAGTCGCGCACATCCTCGGCAAGGATCGGGCTACCGTCGCGCCAATCGGAATTGCGCAACCGGAAGATGTAACTGAGCCCGTCCTCGGTCACGATCCAGCGCTCCGCGAGCGCGGGGATCACTTCGCCGGCGGCGTCGAGGGAAACCAGCCCTTCGGCCGTGGCGGCGCGGAGTTGCTGCGCGGGCGGAGACAGGCGCAAGCCCGTGTCGCGCAGATCGCCGGGCTCGCCGATGAACGCGATCTGCAGCATCTCACCGTCGTCGGACGCCCCGCAAGCGCCGAGCAGCCCAAGCCCCGCAAGTATCGCCAATCGCACCCGAACACGCATCGGCGGGGGGGTAGCAGGTCCGGGCGGCTGCGTCAGCGCCGTTGGCCGGCGGATCAGATTTTACGCAAGGGGCCCGGGTCGGTGATCGGGATCCCGTTGGGGAAGATGGAAGCGGGCCGCACGTAGCGCGGCGTACTGAGGTCGCCGCTGGCGTTCACCGCGGTCCGCGGAGCCTTGGGATCGATCTCGTGCGCGAACGCGATGCCGAACCGGTTGTCCTGCACCCACGCGATGCTGCCTTCGATCACCGGCAGGTTGCGCAGTTCGATCGTCACGCGGGCGCCGCGCACCACCGCCAACTCGCCTTCGGCCATCATGCCGCCAGCGGACAGGTTGCGGACCTTGACCCGGTGACTCGCATGGTCCCCGTCAACCCGCACGTCGGCCATCAGGAACAAGCTGTCCCGGTTGATATGACGGGTGTCGACGCCGGACATCGGGAGGGCTGTTTCCTTCGCAAGTGTTGGCCGCGCCGCCGCGACCACGGCATTGTCCTGCCGGTGGGTTAACCGCGACCGGCTAAGGAAAGTTTAAGCGGCAGCCCGTGTCGACTGGGTCAGGTCAGTCGTCGCGCGAGATTTTTTCGCGCCGCTCGTGCGCTTCCTGTGCTTCGACCGTCATGGTCGCGACCGGACGTGCGATCAGTCGCTTGAGACCGATCGGATCGCCTGTGACCTCGCAGTATCCGTATTCGCCCTCGTCGATCCGGCGCAGCGCGGCATCGATCTTGGCGATCAATTTTCGCTGGCGATCGCGGGTGCGCAACTCGATGCCCCAGTCGGTTTCGCTGGAGGCCCGGTCGTTAAGGTCGGCCTCGCGCAGAGGGCCATCCTGTAGCGACTGCAGCGTCGCAGTCGACGCGGACAGGATCGAGCGTTTCCATTCGAGCAGCAGCAACCGGAAGTAATCCTGCTGCGCGGGCCCCATGTAAGGTTCGTCGTCTGACGGCGCATAGTCGGGCGCGAGCGCGCGACGCGCTTTTTCCAGTACGTCGATGTCGTTCGCCGCAGTGGCCATCGATGTCCTCTCCGTTCGCCGTCCTGCTCCGCAAGGCACCGGACGTGCCGGTCGCTAGAAGCCACCCCCGTGGCGTTGGCGCGCCTATAGGGATGCGTCCGAACGCGCACAAGCACGCTTTCGGATGGATGCCTCCTAATGCGGGCAAGCTTAAGCCGCGCATAACGTCCCGGGCATCACCGGCCGCTTTTCCCGCCGCGCCGTTAACGATTTGTTGACCATGCGCGGATGAAATTGCGGACACGGCGGCTGGGGAGCCTGCCGGTTTGGGGGACGAAATCATGGAACTGATCAAGATCGAAGGTGCCGCCAGCATCGCCGCGCCGCCGGTGGACGCTCTGGTGGCACACTGCCTGGCTGCCGCGGCACAGGGCGACACGTCGGCGTACTACGACCTCGGCGTCGCGTTCTCGACCGGCAGCCACGGCGTCACCTGCGACCTGATCGAGGCGCACAAGTGGTTCAACCTCGCCGCATCGCGTGGTCACGAGGAAGCCGCCTGGTGCCGGGCCGACGTGTCCGACGAAATGACCGCTCGCGAAATTGCCGAAGCGCAACGCCGCGCCCGCCAGTGGCTCAGCGCGGGCCAGCGCCGGGCTGCCTAACGGTTGGGCACGGGACCCTTGCGGAACGGCGTTGTCCCGGCGAGCCATTCGGCATCGACCGCGACGCCCTGCCGTTCCCGTTCGAGGAAATCGGCGACAGCCGACCGGAACCCCGGATCGGCGATCCAGTGCGCCGAGGTGGTTTCCTCAGGCTCATATCCGCGGGCGATCTTGTGCTGGCCTTGCGCGCCGGCCTCCACTCGAGCGAGGCCGAGTTCGATCGCGGCGTCGATCGCCTGGTAATAGCACAGCTCGAAATGGAGGAAGCGCCGGTCCTGGGTAGCCCCCCAGTAACGGCCATAGAGCGCCTCTGAACCGATGAAGTTGAGCGCACCCGCAATCGGCTGGTCGCCATCGAACGCCAGCACCAGCAGGATCCGGTCCGCCATCCGTTCGCCGATGAGGTCGAAGGCCGCGCGCGTCAGGTACGGCTGCCCCCACTTGCGGGCGCCGGTGTCCTGATAGAACAGCCAGAACGCATCCCAGTGTTCGGCGCGCAGGTCGCTGCCGGTCAGGCGGCGGATCGTCACCCCGTCCTGCGCCGCTTCGCGTTCCTTGCGGATCGCCTTGCGCTTGCGGCTGGCAAGCGCTCCGAGGAAATCGTCGAAGCTGGCATAGCCCCGATTGTGCCAGTGGAACTGGATATCGCGCCGCAGCAGCCAGCCGGCCTGTTCGAACAGCGCGGTCTGCGCCGGTTCGATGAAGGTAGCGTGCCCGGTTGAGAGATGGTTCCCCTCGATGAACTTCGCAGCGAAGCCGAGCAGCGGCCCGGCAAGCGCGGGATCGCGCGTCAGCACGCGGGGGCCGGTGGCCGGCGTGAAGGGCGCGGCGATCTGCAGCTTGGGATAATAGCGCCCGCCGGCGCGCTCCCACGCATCGGCCCACGAATGGTCGAACACGTATTCGCCCTGGCTGTGCCCCTTGAGATAGGCCGGCAGCGCCGCGACCAATTGGACCCCGTCCTCGATCACCAGCGGGGCGGGGAGCCAGCCGGTCCCCTCGCCCACGCTGCCCGAATCCTCGAGCGCGGAGAGGAAGGCGTGGGACATGAACGGATTGCCGCCATCCGTCAGCGCGTCCCACTGGGCGGCCGGCAATTCACCGACCGAGCCCGCCATCCGCGCGATCAATTCGCTCATTCCAGCCCCGCGCCTTCGGCGATCGGCGCATCGGCATGAAGCGCGGCCCGCGTCCGCAATTCGGGCGAGCGGACTGTCCAGGCGAGCAGCGGCAGGCCGCGGGCGCGCTGGGCGGCGGCAAAGCGGCTGGGCAGATCGCGCACATCGTAGGCGAGGAAATCGGGTCGGCAGTGCCACAGGGCCAGGTGCCGGCCGAGGCGCCCACGCACCCCTCGATTGTCCTCCTCCGTCACCACCAGCCCCCGCACGGTGAGGGGGGCGTGATCCTTGAACCATTTTGGCACACGCGGATCGAAGCTCATCACCGCCACGTCACCGCGATACCCATCGAGCGCGCGCCGCACCGCAGCGCACAGCGGCACCGGATCGCGGCTGCGCTTCGACTTGATCTCGACCAGCAGCGGCACCTGTCCGCCGACTTGCGCGAGCAGCCGGGTGAGCGTGGGGATGCTGTCGGGACTTCCTCGCAGCGCGATGGTTTCGAGTTCGGCCGCATCGCGCGCGGCGACCGGCCCGCTTTCGCCGGTCAGCCGGTCCAGCTCCCAGTCGTGGAACACCAGCGCCTCGCCATCCCGGCTGACCTGGACGTCGCACTCGATGCCCAGGCCGCGGCAGATCGCCTCGGCAAACGCGGAGGGGGAATTCTCCACCGCCGGCGCGGAGTGGACCCCGCGGTGCGCGTATTCGTGTGCGCCCAGCCAGCGGACCCGCGCCGGATCGGGCGCGGGCGCCAGCACGGCGTCAATCGCGGATAGCGACAATCGCATCGACCTCGACCGCGGCACCCAGCGGCAGCACCGGGACCCCGACCGCGCTGCGGGCGTGCTTGCCGGCGTCACCGAACACGTCCGCCATCAGTTCGCTGGCGCCGTTGGCGATGCGCGGCTGGTCCTGGAAATCAGCCGTGGAGCTGATGAACGCGCCCAGCTTGATCACCTGTTCCACCCGGTCGAGCGAGCCGAGCGCCGCCTTGAGCTGCGCCAAGATCATCAGCCCGCAGGCGCGCGCCGCCGCGACCCCATCATCCAACGGCACGCTTTCGCCTAGCCGGCCCTTGACCAGTTCGCCATTTACGAACGGGAGCTGGCCCGAAACGTACGCCACGTTGCCGGAGATCACGACGGGGACATAGGCCGCCACCGGCGCGGCGGCCTGCGGCAGGGTGATCTTCAGTTCGGCCAGACGGTCTTCAATGCTCATGCGGGTTCCGCTTCCTCGGTTGTTTGATCGGTCAGTTCGCCCAGCAGCCAAGGCAGCGCCTGGTCCCAGGTGTCGATCCGGGCGTGGGCGTCGCCGGCTGCATGCGCGCAGGCGATGCGCCCCGCCAGCGTCGGCTCCCCGCACAGGTGCAGGCGGCGCAGGTGCGGCACGGTGTCGGCGGCGGATTTATGGTGCTGCGCCAGGTCGTCGATGAATACCGCGCGGCTGGGCGCGTATTCGTCCATGATGGCTTTCAGCGCCGGGCCCTTCGGCCCCTGGTTGGTGAACACCCGGGCGTTGATCCCGACGTTGGCGAGCTGCTCGGCGCGCATTTCGCGGTGGCGGTCGGTCAGGTTGGTCAGGATCACCACGTCGGCCTGCTGGCTGAGCGCGTTGATCCCCTCGACCGCGCCGGGGATCGCTTTCTGGCGGTGCATCTCGGTGTCGAAGAACCCGCGCAGGAAACCCCACACCTCGGTCGGCTCGACCACCTCACCGGTCTTCTGCCAGCGCATCGCGCCGGCGAAATCGTTGCCGATCATGTCGAAGGTGACGCCCTGCCCTTCCTCCAGCCAGTCCTTGAAGTGCGTCACCATGTAGAGGAGCACTTCGTCGCAGTCGGAGATCACCAGCGGGCGGCTCATCGGGCGAATCCATCATTGGACAGGCCATGGCCCGACAGTTCCTGGCTCGCGCGCACCAGCCGGTCAGGCGTGACGTTGAGCGCGTCGGCGGCCAGCACCAGGTCGGGTTCGTGCCCGGCGAGGTATTCGAGCACCGCGGCCAGCACCGCGCGATCGGTCAGCCGCTCGCGCAGCACCTCGGGCGTGAGGCCGGTCAGCGCCAGCAGGCGGTCGGCGCGGTCCTGGTCGGCGAGCACCCAGGCGAGCGCCGAGAGGGCCAGGGTGTCGGCGTCTCCTGCGTGATGCGAAGCTTCGGCGGTGATTGTCAGTATCCTCGATGCGACCTAAGCGCGGCACGTGCAACGCGCACCGGTAGATGGGGAGAGCGCCCGCAGTGGCAAAGAGAATTCTGGTTGTCGAGGACAACGACCTCAACCGGAAGCTGTTCTGCGACGTGCTGCGGGCGAGCGGGTTCGAGGTCGAGCCGGTGGCCGACGGCGAGCTGGTGCTGAACGCCGCGCGCGCATTCGCGCCCGATCTCGTCATCATGGACATCCAGCTGCCCAATGTTTCGGGCGTCGACCTGATCACCGCGATGCGGCGGGATGCCGGGCTGCACGCCACGCCGGTACTCGCCGTGACCGCCTACGCCGGCAAGGGTGACGAGGACCGCATCCGCGACGCGGGCGCCAGTGGATACCTGTCGAAACCAGTGTCGATCGGGCCGTTCATGGCGGCGGTGCGGGGGCTGGTCGAAGGGTAGAGCGCCAAGACCGGCGCGTGCTGGTCATCACGTCGGAAATGGCGCGCGGGGACGTCGGTACTTGTCAGCCGGGAGGTGTGGCTCATTTGCATCGCTAATGAGTTGGCTTTGCGAGGGAAATCGACTATGCGCGGCCCCTCGAAAAACCGGAGAATTCAAAAATGCGTCTTGTTAAAGTTGCGGCCGCGGCTGCAGCGCTTTCACTCTCGGCTGCGCCAGTGATGGCCCAGTCGTCCGACTCTGCCGTCGAGGCCGAAGGCGCCAGCGAAGGCCGGACCGCACTGTTCGTCGTCCTTGCGCTGGTCGCCGTGGTCATCGGGATTGTCGGGATCGGCGGCGACGACGATTCGGTCAGCGCCTGAGCGCTTTCGACCGCACTGATATGAAGCGGGGCCCTGCGGGGCCCCGTTTTTTTTGTAAGGCCGGGGTTCTCGTCCGCCAGGCTAGCCGGCGGGGCAGCGAGCGCCAGGGGCCGCGAAGCTTGACAAGCGTGGCCCATATCGCAGTAGCGGGGGGCCTTTTTCCCGCCGCAGTGCAGTGGCACGCGCTGCGCGCCGTTATACAGGATATGACCCCACCCATGGACCGAGCCGAAGTCGACGCCCGCATCCGCGCCATTGTCGAACCGTTCAACAAGAAGAACGTCGAGATCGACGAGGACACGACCTTTGCCGGCGACCTGGAATTCGACAGCCTGACGGTGATGGATTTTGTCGCCGCGATCGAGGACGAATTCGACATCATCATCTCGATGAACCAGCAGGCCGAGATCGAGAGCTGGGGCAACCTGGTCGATGCCGTCGCCGAGATGCAGGACCGATGAGCGAGGGCGTCTCGCAGCCCGACCAGCCGGGCGTGCTTCAGGGCGGCGGGCTGGACGGGGGCGCGCGCGACCTGTTCTCGAAGTTCGACCCCCTGATCGCGATGCGTGAAGGGCTGCTGGCGACGGGTCAGGAAGATCCGTTCAACCTGGTGATGGAGCAGGTGCTCTCCCCCACCCGCGCGATCTGCAACGGGCGCGATACGATCCTGCTCGGCACGTACAACTACATGGGCATGACGTTCGACGAGGATGTCATCGCCGCGGGCAAGCAGGCGCTCGACGAATTCGGTTCGGGCACCACGGGTAGCCGTGTGCTCAACGGGACCTATCGCGGCCACCGCGAGTGCGAGGACGCGCTCAAGGAATTCTACGGGATGGACCACGCGATGGTCTTCTCGACCGGGTACCAGGCGAACCTGGGCATCATCAGCACGATCGCGGGCAAGGGCGATTACATCGTCCTCGACATCGACAGCCACGCGTCGATCTGGGACGGGTGCAAGCTGGGCGATGCCGAAGTGGTGCCGTTCAAGCACAACGACATCGAGGCGATGGACAAGCGGCTGGGCCGCATCCCCGCCGGCGCGGGCAAGCTGGTGATCCTTGAGGGCGTCTATTCGATGCTCGGCGACATCGCCCCGCTGAAGGAGATGGTCGCGGTCGCCAGGAAGCACGGCGCGATGGTGCTGGTGGACGAGGCGCATTCGATGGGCTTCATCGGCGAGCACGGCCGCGGCGTGGCCGAAGCGCAAGGCGTGCTGGACGACGTCGATTTCGTCATCGGCACTTTTTCCAAGAGTGTCGGCACGGTCGGCGGGTTCTGCGTGTCCAATCACCCCAAGTTCGAGATCATGCGGCTGGTGTGCCGGCCCTACGTGTTCACCGCCTCGCTGCCGCCCAGCGTGGTGGCGACCGCCGCCACTTCGATCCGCAAGCTGATGCACGGCGGCAACAAGCGCGCGCACCTGTGGGAGAACTCCAAGCGCCTCCACGGCGGGCTGACCGCGCTCGGCTTCCAGCTCGGCACCACGGAGCCGCAGAGCGCGATCGTCGCGGTCATCATGCCCGACCTGGAACGCGGCGCGATGATGTGGGAGGCGCTCCTCAAGGAAGGCCTCTACGTCAATCTCGCGCGCCCGCCGGCCACACCCGCCAACATGACCTTGCTGCGCTGTTCGCTGTGTGCCGAACACACCGCCGAGGAGGTCGAGACGATCCTCGGCATGTTCGAGCGCGCGGGCAAGGCGGTCGGGATCATCTGAGCCCGGATCGCCAGCGACAAGGGAGCGTTAGCTGGCCGCTGGTGCTTCACCGGTCGCCAGCGAGTCCGCGATTGACCGGCTGACGGGTTTGACCGGGATGCGCAGGTAGCTCACCCCGTTGTCTTCGGCTGGCGGCAGGCGCCCCGCGCGGATGTTGACCTGCACCGACGGAAGCAGGAGGCGCGGCACGCTGAGCGTCGCATCGCGCGCCTCGCGCATCGCGACGAACTCGTCCTCGCTGACCGCCTCGCCGACATGGACCGAACGGGCGCGCTGATCGGCGACGGTGGTTTCCCAGGCGTATTGGTCGCGCTCGGGCGCCTTGTAGTCGTGGCACAGGAACAGGCGGGTGTCCCCCGGCAGGTCGAGCAGCCGGCGGATCGAGCGGTATAGCTGGCGCGCATCCCCGCCGGGGAAGTCCGCCCGCGCGGTGCCGTAGTCCGGCATGAACAGCGTATCGCCGACGAACACCGCGTCGCCCATCCGGTATGCGACATCGGCGGGCGTATGGCCGGGGACGTGCAGCACCTCCACCTCCACGCCGCCGATCGCGAACCGTTCGCCGTCGCGGAACAAGCGGTCGAAATCTGATCCATCGGTTTTGAGGTCATCCGCCTGGAACATCGGCCGGAAGATCTTCTGCACGTCCTTGATGTGCTCGCCGATCCCGATCGCGGCGCCCGTGCGGGCCTTGATATACGGTGCGGCCGACAGGTGATCGGCATGGGCGTGGGTTTCCAGCACCCAGTCGATCGCCAGCCCGCCTTCGCTGGCGGCGGCGAGGATCGCGTCGGCCGAACGCACGTCGGCCTCTCCGCTCGCCAGGTCGAAATCGAGCACGGGATCGATCACCGCGGCCCGCCCCGTCGCGGGGTCGGACACGAGATAGCTTACCGTGTTGGTGGGTTCATCGAAAAATGCGGCGATCCGGGGTTTGGTCATGCAGGCCCCATTGCCCTTGACATATATAAGCATTTGCTTATTTAGCAAGTCCTAATGGAAAAGCTCGTTCATCCCCCTCTCGATCTCGTCAGCTTCGAACGTCACGCGGCCGGAGTTGCCGATCTGTTGCGCGCGCTGGGAAACCGGCGGCGGCTGATGATTATGTGCAAGCTTGCCGAACACGGTGAGATGACTGTCGGCGCGCTGGCGGAAGAGGTCGGCCTGTCGCAGTCGGCGCTGTCGCAGCACCTGGCCCGTCTTCGCGACGAGGGACTGGTGGCGTTCCGGCGCGAGGCGCAGGCGGCGTGGTACCGCATTGCCGATCCGCGCTGCGAGGACCTGATGGCGACGCTGTACCGCCTGTACTGCTCAGACAAGGATTGATGCCATGACCTGCCAGACTTTGACCCCGGCCCAGGCGCGCGATGCGGTGGCACGCGGCGCGCGGCTGATCGACATCCGCAGTGCCGACGAGTTCGCTCGCGCTCGCCTGCCGGGCGCCGAGAACCGCCCGCTTGACCAGCTCACCACGGTCACTCACGATGGACCGGTGGTGTTCCATTGCCGGTCGGGCATGCGCACGACGGCCAACAGCGACCGGCTGGCGGCCGCGGCACCGGGCGAAGCCTTCATCGTGGAAGGCGGCCTCGATGGCTGGCGCAAGGCCGGGCTTCCGGTCGAGGAGACCGCGGGCGCGCCGCTGGAGATCATGCGCCAGGTGCAGATCACCGCGGGCTTGCTGGTGCTGGCCGGCGTGATCCTCGGCCTCATCGTCGCCCCGGCATGGTTGGCCCTGTCGGCCTTCGTCGGCGCGGGGCTGACCTTCGCGGGACTGACCGGCTGGTGCGGCATGGCAAACCTGCTCGCCATGATGCCGTGGAACCGGCGCTCTCCGGTCAAAGCCTGATCCGATGGACCCGGCGACCATCGGGCTCGCGCTGCTCAGCGGCGCGCTGATCGGGCTGGTCCTGGCGCTGGTCGGCGGCGGCGGATCGATCCTCGCGGTGCCGTTGCTGATCCACGTGGTCGGGGTGGACAGCCCTCATGCGGCGATCGGCACCGCCGCGGTCGCGGTCGCGCTGAATGCCGCGGCGGGGCTTGCCGGTCACGCACGCGCGGCCAACGTCAAGTGGCCCTGCGCGGTCGTGTTCGCGGGTGCGGGCATGATCGGCGCGGCGCTGGGCGCGGAACTCGGCAAGGCGATCGACGGCGATGCGCTGCTGGCGACGTTCGGCGCGCTGATGATCGTGGTCGGCGGGTTGATGCTGCGCGGCCGCAAGGGCGGCGCGAACCCCGACGTCCGGCTGTCAGCTGCCAGCGCCGGCCACCTCATGCCCCGGCTGGCAGGTTACGGCCTGGCGGTGGGATTGCTGGCGGGCTTTTTCGGCATCGGCGGCGGATTCCTGATCGTCCCGGGCCTGATCGCGGCGACCGCGATGCCCATCGGGATCGCGGTCGGCACCTCGTTGGTGGTCGTCACCGCGCTCGGCGCGACGACCGCCACATCGTATGCCCTGTCGGGTTATGTCGACTGGATACTGGTCGCCTGGCTGGTCGCCGGGGGGATCGCGGGCACCATCGCCGGGCGTATCGCGGGCAAGCGCCTGGCAGCCCGCAAGAACCTCCTTGATCGAGGCTTCGCCGCGGTGGTCATCGCAGTGGGCGCGTTCGTCACGGCCGGGGCGCTCTAGCGGTTGGGGACCGTGACTGCCCCCGAACACTTGTCGGCCTTCGCCTCGCCCTCGCCCCCCAGCATCGTCACCGCCAGGAACCCGGCGATCACCAGCGCCACGAACGCGGCGGTCACCGCGCCCAGGTACTTGTCGATGAAGCGCTTGATCGGCGCACCGAAGAACCGGAACAGCACCCCCACGATCATGAAGCTGATCGCGCGGCTGACCAGGCTGGCGGCCAGGAACAGCGCCAGGTGCATGCCCATGAACCCGGCGGTGATCGTCAGCAGCTTGAACGGGATCGGCGTCGCACCCTTGGCGACGAACAGCCAGAACCCGTATTCGTTGAGGTAACAGACTGCGACCGGGAAGCTTTCCGTGAGGCCCAGCCAGTCGAGGATCTGCGTGCCCAGCGTGTCGTACAGTCCCCAGCCGATCGCATAACCGAGCAGGCCCCCCAACACCGAGGCGATCGTCGCTACCCCGGCAAAGCGCAGCGCCTTCTTGGGCTCGGCGAGGCACATCAGCCCCAGCAGCGGATGCGGCGGGATCGGAAAGAAGCTCGCCTCCACGAACGCGAACATCGCCAGCCACCATACCGCGTGGCGATGCGCGGCCTTTTCCATCGTCCAGTTATAGAGGCTGCGCAGCATGGGGGTCTCTCTTGCCCGAGTGTCGCGCGCCTCTAGGCCATGCGGCGGGACGGCACAATCGCATCGGCATTAGAACCTATCTGGCACTTTATTGTTGACATCGTTACGCTCTTTGGTTAGTGACAAGGAACATCGCGATAGTGTGATTCGAACGGGCGGCCCTTTCCAAGGAGACCGCCCGTTTCGCGTTGCGCTGCCGCGCGGGACGGGGATTTAGCACATGGCAACCGACAGCACCGGCAGACGGCTCTACAATGCACCCAAGAACTGGCCGGACATTTTCATCAACCATCTGGCGGAAACGTCGAACATCAGGGCGTCGGCCGATGCCGCCAACGTCAGCCAGACGATGGTGTACAAGAAGCGCCGGGCCGATCCGGAGTTCGCCCAGCGGTGGTACGCCGCGCTCGCTGAAGGGTACGACACGCTGGAGATGGAACTGCTCGAGCGGCTGCGCACCGGGCGGCTGGAGGACGAGCTGCCCGACGGAAGCAAGCGCAAATTCGACATCGGCACCGCGTTCAAGTGCATTTCCGCTCACCGCGACACTGTCCTGCGCGAAAAGGCGCGCCGGTCGCTGTCGGACGAGGTCACCACGATGGCCTCGATCAACGCCAAGATCGACAAGATGCGCGCGCGGCAGGAACATGCCATCGAACTCGCCGCCAAGCGCGCCGGGATCGTCGTTCCCCAGCCTGAAGACGCGCAGGCTAGCGATGGCGAGTAACGCCCGCGCCAGCCGCGGCACCTGGTTCCGGCGGGCGGACGATGCCGGGCTGCAGGACCGGCTGGTGCTCGACAAGGAACTGAAGCCGCACGAGCTGGCCGCCCTGGGCAGCTGGCACTGGGAAATCTGGGCGCGCGACGAACAACTGCCGCCGCAGGGGCCGTGGCGGGTGTGGCTGATCTGCGCCGGGCGCGGGTTCGGCAAGACCCGCGCGGGCGCCGAATGGGTCCGCAACCTGGCCCGCCACGATCCCGCCGCGCGGATCGCGTTGGTCGGGGCGTCGCTGGGCGAAGTGCGCAGCGTGATGGTGGAAGGCGAAAGCGGCATCCTCGCCGCCTCCCCCGGCGCGCTGGCGCCCGAGTTCGAACCCTCGCTCAAGCGGCTGACCTGGCCCAATGGCGCGCAGGCGTATCTTATTCCGCCGGCGAGCCTGAAAGCCTGCGCGGACCGCAACATACGCACGCCTGGTGCGACGAGATCGCCAAATGGGACAATGCCGGCGACCGCGCCCGCGATGCGTGGGACAACCTGCAGCTCGGCATGCGGCTGGGCGAGCATCCGCGCGTGCTCGCCACCAGCACCCCGCGCCGGGTGCCACTGATGCTGCGGCTGCTGGCCGAGGCGCGCGGCGGCGCGGTGGTGGTGGCGCAAGGGCGCACCGTGGACAACGCCGGCGTGCTGCCGGGCGCGTACTTCGCGTCGATGCTCGATCAGTTCGCCGGTTCGTCGCTCGGCCGGCAGGAGCTGGACGGCGAGATGCTGGAGGAGGCCGACGGTGCGCTGTGGAACCGCGCGCTGCTCGATCACTTCTCCTCACTCACCAGAACTGATCATCCCCGTTGCCGGAGAGAATTCCATGACCGAACCGCTCGCGTTTCCCGCGCTTACCCCGCGGTACCAGCTGCCTCTTCTGTTCGCCGGGCAGTCGCAGAGAGAGGTATCGGTCAACGCCGCCCATGCGTTGATCGATATCCTGATGCACTGCGCAGTCTTGGGGGAAGCCGCAGCCCCGCCCCCGGAACCCGCGGAGGACGGGGATTGCTGGCTCGTCGGCGCGGCGCCACAGGGGGCGTTTGCAGGACGCGCGGGAAGCATCGCCTGTTTTGCCGGCGGCGCATGGGCATTTGCGGCGCCGCGCGATGGCATGCGCGCCTTCGACCGATCGACCGGGCAACTGTTGCTGTTCCGCGACGCCTGGCGCCGCGAGCCGATCCCGGATCTGCCTTCGGGAGGATCGATAATCGACGTCGAGGCGCGCCTGGCGATTGGGGCGATTGTTGCCTTGCTGCAACGGTCCGCAATCCTTCCGTCAAACTGACGGGAACAGATATCAAAAAGGGGCGTTCGGGCGGAACCAGGAGGGCATGAACACCTGATAATTAAGATGGTTGAGACTAAACCGATGCGCAACTGCAACAGTTTGGCCTCAATGCCCGCTTGCCTCATCGGTGGGGAAAAGTTAGAAATCGGGCCGCTCGATGGCTCAAAATTCGCTAAAAAGGGGAATTACATAATGCGGAAACTCGTCATTGGCTTGGCTCTGGCATCTACTGCCATTGCGTCGCCTTCACTCGCGCGTGACGGTGCGTGGTACGTCGAACTCGACGGCGGTCCCATGATCGTCGAAGACATCGATCTCGACATCGGTGCTGCTCCGAACGCCGTTCGCGTCGACCACCACAAGGGTTACGACTTCGGCGGCATCGTCGGTTACGATTTCGGCTTCGTGCGGCTTGAGGCGGAAGGCAGCTACCGTGCAGCCGACATTTCGACTCTGACCGTCGGCAGCACTCCGATCGCAGCCGGACCGGGCCGCACGTTCACCAACACCTCCATCGGTTCGGATGGTGATTCGAGCGCGCTGAGCTTCATGGTCAATGCCCTGGCCGATTTCGGTCCGGACGATGGCCTTCAGGGCTTCGTCGGCGGCGGTGTCGGCGTTGCTCGCACCAAGTTCGACGGTGTCTCGGGCCAGCGCAGCGGCGCCGGCTTCCTCGACGATTCCGACAGCGGTTTTGCCTGGCAGCTCCTCGCTGGCGTTCGCGCTCCGCTGACCGAAACCATCGACGTTGGTCTGAAGTATCGCTTCTTCAACACCGCTGAACTCGACATGGTCGACAGCGCCGGCCGTGACGTAAGCGGCAAGTGGCGTTCGCACTCGCTGCTCGGCACCATCGGGTTCAACTTCGGCGGCGCTCCTGCCCCGATGCAGACCTGCTGGGATGGCACGCAGCTGCCGATGGATGCAACGTGCCCGGCTCGCCCGGCGCCCGTGACGCCTCCGCCGCCGCCGCCGCCGGCCGTGGTTACGCCGGTCTGCAACAAGGGCCCGTACATCGTGTTCTTCGAGTGGGACCGTTCGGACATCACTCCGGAAGCCGCGACCATCCTGAACAACGCTGCTTCGGCGTACGCCAACTGCGGTTCGGCTTCGGTCATGCTCGCCGGTCACGCGGACCGTTCGGGTTCGGCCCAGTACAACGTCGGCCTTTCGCAGCGTCGTGCCGCGACTGTCCGGTCGTATCTTTCGGGTCGTGGCGTTCCCGACACGCGGATCGCTACCGAAGCGTTCGGCGAGTCGCAGCCGCGCGTTCCGACCGCGGATGGCGTGCGCGAGCTTCAGAACCGTCGGGTGGAAGTCACCTACGGTCCGGGTTCGGGCATGTAAGCTTCGGCATCAGCCGAAAAGATTGGGGGGCCGGAGCAATCCGGCCCCTTTTTCGTTGGTTCCATAAGCACAAGCGCAGGAGAATGGACGAATGGTCTCGCTCAAGGTTCTAGTCGCGGGAGCCGGTATGCTCGCTCTCGCAGGGTGCAGCACGATGGCTGGCCTCCCGCAGGAGCAGTTGGCTCGGGCGTCCTTGACCACCGCCGATGGCCGCCCCGCCGGAACCGTGCGCGTGGTAGCCACCGGGGGTCAGGTGTCACTGCTGGCAGGAGCGACCGGAATCTCCCCCGGAACCCATGGCATCCACCTGCACACCACCGGCGCGTGCCGAGGACCCGATTTCACTTCGGCGGGCGGACATCTCAATCCCCTGAACCGCGCGCATGGCTCGCTAGCGCCTGGCGGGCAGCATGTTGGCGACTTGCCCAACATCGTCGTGCAGGCGGGCGGCAGCGGGACGCTTACCGCCGATCTTGCAGGCACCCCCGATCAGGTGCGCGCATGGCTATTCGACAGCGATGGGACCGCCGTCGTGATCCACGCCGATCCCGACGACTATCGCACAGACCCGTCGGGTAACTCAGGCGGCCGCATCGCCTGCGGCGTCGTCACGCCGGGCTGATCGTACTCTCCCCCGCCGCCCCGGCACGCGCCAGCATGCCGGTGGCTGCGGCGGGAACGAGGCGGATTGCGACGATCAGGCATGCCAGACCAACCGGCACTGCCCATAAGGTCGAGCGCACCCCGAGCGAGATATTCCCGCCGTTCGATGCCGAAACCCACCCTGCAAGGAACGGTCCCAAGGCCAGCCCGACAAGCGTAGTCGCGAGGAAAAACGTGGCCGTCGCCACTCCCCGCATGCGTGGGAGGACCAGTGACTGGCTGGTCGCCGCCGCTGCGCCCAGTGCGCTCGCGGCGAAGAACTGAGACAACGCGGCGGTGACGTAGAATACGGTCTCGCTGGTCGTCGTGAACGTGATCCAGATCGCGGGAACGGGCGACAGCAGGCCGAACACGACCACGTACAGACGTCCTGCCGGATTGCGCACGAAGAGCCAATCGGCGATGCGCCCGCCTAGAATGACCCCGAGCAGCCCGGCAACCGCCGCAGGTGCGCCAACCAGCCAGCCCAGCTGCGTCTTCGGGATCGCGAAAGCGACCTCCCCATACGGCGCGGCGAAGAACGACGCCGCGTACGACACGAACGATACCGTGCCGTAGCCGAGGATCGTGGCGAGGAAAGCGGGCGACCCCCAGGTGAGACGATAGGTCGGCAAATCGCGCGCACGCTGCCCGCTCGCCCAGCTGAACACTGCGTAATAACCGACCCCCAGGAACAGCCACTGGTCGGAAACGGCGGGAATGATCTTGCCCGGTCCGGCGTAGACCCACCGCGTCAGCAGCACCGCCGCCACCGCAAAACCCGCAGCGGCGAGCAGGTTGAGAGCCAGCGCGGCCGGCCCGCGCCGCAACGCCCCGACCAAGGTGAACGGCGGGATGATCTGCACCAGCTCATCGAAGAACTCGCGGAACGGCGCGGGGTGCGGCGGGGTGGGGATGCCATCGATCGCGCCGCGCGCGGGCTCTCGCAACGTCAGCACCCACGCGGCCAGCAGCAAGCCGGGAAGACCAACGGCAATGAACGCCGCTTGCCAGCCGGCGAGGCCAAAGGGTCGGCTGCCCACGGGAAAGGCATCGTTCCAGCCTTCGACGATCAGGCCGCCGATGAGCAGTGACACCCCGCCCCCGATGTACAGGCCCGAAGAGTAGATCGCGAGCGCGGTGGCGCGCAGGCGAGCGGGAAACCAGTCGGAGATCAGCGAATAGGCCGATGGGCCGGCGGTCGCTTCACCGATGCCGACCCCGATCCGGGCCCCGGTCAGAACTCCCGCGTTTTTCGCAAACCCCGATACGGCGGTCATCAGCGACCAAAGGGCGAGGCCGATGCTCATCAACCGGACGCGGTGCCAGCTGTCAGCCAGCTTGCCGAGCGGGATACCGAACAGCGCGTAAAAGATCGCGAACGCGGTGCCGTAGAGGAAGCCCAGAAACGCGTCGTCGACCTCGAGGTCGGCCTTGATGTCGTTGGCCAGGATCGAAAGGATCTGACGGTCCACGAAATTGAGCACGTAGATCAGCACCAGCACGCCGAGCGCGTACCAGCTGTAGGCCGGGACCGTGCTGTCGTCGGCCTCAACAGCGGCGGTTGCGTTCGGCTCGCTCAAGATGTCTCTCCCCCACACGGCCGGTTATTCGCCGACATAATCGACCCTATCCATCAAACCCGCGTCCGCGAAGCCCTTTCGCCGCAGCCTGCAGCTGTCGCATGAGCCGCAGGCGTCTCCGGAGGGAGTGGGGTCATAACACGACCACGACAGCCCCCAATCGAGGCCAAGCCGATCGGCCTCACGCGCGATATCGGCCTTGCTCATGTGCTGAAGCGGAGCGTGGATGGTGAACGGACGCCCCTCGACGCCCTCCTTGGTGCCCAGTCGAGCGGTCTCGGCGAAGCTCGCGATGAATTCGGGGCGACAGTCCGGGTATCCCGAGTAATCGAGCGCATTGACCCCGATGAACACATCGTGCGCACCGCTTGCTTCGGCAAAGGCGATGGTCAGCGCCAGAAACACCAGGTTCCGGGCAGGCACATAGGTTATCGGAATGTCGTCACCCACGCCCTGCTTGGGCACGGCGATATCGGCAGTCAGCGCCGAACCCCCGAACCGGCGCAGATCGAGCGGCAGGACCACATGGGCGTCCACGCCGAGCGCGGTAGCGATCGCCTCTGCTGACGACAGTTCGCGCCGGTGGCGCTGCCCGTAGTCGATCGTCAGAGCGTGGATGGCAAAGCCTTGCTCACGCGCAAGGCCGGCTGCCACCATCGAATCGAGCCCGCCCGACAGCAGGACCACCGCGTTCTTGTTGTGCAGGTTCATTCCGGGCCGCTAGTCGCAGCCGCACGGCTCTGCAACCGCTCAACGGCAGGCGCCGACCCTGCGCGCCTCGGCAGAAAACTGGAACGGCAGCCCATCGGCGATGCCCTGACTGTCGATCTGCACCAGGCTGGTCGTTTCCTGCCGCACGCTGGTGCGCCCGTAGCCATTCCCGCGGCAGGTGTATTGCACCGTCACCACTTTCGCGCCGTCTTCCACTACGAACCGGCTGCACCCGCTTTGCCCGTGCTGAAGCTGGATCAGTTCACGCCCGGTGCGCACGCATACGCGGCGCGCCGGCGCGCCGTCCCGGAAACGAATTTCCCACTGCCCGTCGTTGAGCGCGCTCAACATCGCCAGGGACGGCGCTTGTGCGATCGCGGGCGTGATCAAGCCGCTGGCATAGACGATCCCCGCGGCGATCGCGGCGGATCGCAGACCGGTCACGGTCTTCAGTCGCATTGAAAAAACTCCATCATGCGCCCGAGAGTCTGCCGACTCGCGCAGTTGTATCACAGAACCGCATCTGCGTTAAGACGTTCCGCCGCATCGACGAACCGTTAGCCCTGCGTTGGCGCAAGATCGATCGGAAACGCACGCGAGCAGAACGCGCAGTCCACCACAATGACCCCGTTCTCGTCTCCCATGGCTAGCTGCTCGTCCTCGGGAAAGCGCGAAAGGACGGCGCGATAGTGTTCGGTCGAGCAGCGGCATCCGCGGGACACGTGCGCGCCCACCTCGACGCGCACCTGCTGCTCTTCATGGAACAACCGCCAGACAAGCGCCTCGAGCGACAGATCGCGGTCGATCAGTTCGTCGTGCCGGGTGCTGCCGGCGAGTACAGCGACGTGCTCCCACTCAGGATGGTCCAGGCGCACGTGCAACCGCTCGCGCCCTTCCTCGCCCTCCGCCAGATGCTGCACCAGCAGGCCGCCAGCCACCGTGCCCGCGGTTCCCGAACGCACCGCGGTGCGGATCAGTGTCGGCAATTGTTCGGACTGACTGAAGTAGCTTTCGACCGCTTCGCCCAGCGTCGCTCCTTCAAGCGGAACGATCCCCTGATACCGACCGCCGGCCTTGGGCAAATCGAACGTGACCGCGAGATAGCCCTTTCCGAACAGGGCGGTGAGCGACGGGTTGGCGCCGAGTGCGTCCAGGCGTTCGGCATCGAAATCGACATAGCCGCGCAGGCTTCCACCCTGCCAGTCGCAGACGAGCAGCCGCACGACGCCGCCGTCGGTCTGGGCCTGCATCGTCAGCTGGCCGCCGTCGCCGTCCTCGCCTCCGTCCTTGAGCAGGCCTCCGACGAGCGTGGTGATCACCAGTGCTTCGGCCAGCAAGTGCGTGATCGCGGGTGGATAGGCGTGCGCGGACAGGATTTCCTGCAGCGCGCCATCGAGCCGCACCGCCCGTCCGCGCGCGTGGCGCGACGGGAGCGAGAAGCCGAGCAGCTGATCGGCGAACGTTTCCGGGGCTTCAGTCATCGCCGCCATATGGGGGCGGTCAGCCGCGGCGCAATCCGTAGCCCTACAGCTTGCCAGCACACCATAGCAGGACGGACTTCTGCGCGTGGATGCGATTTTCGGCCTCGTCGAACACCACCGAAGCGGGTCCGTCGAACACGTCGGCTGACACTTCCTCGCCGACATGCGCGGGCAGACAGTGGAGGAATTTCGCATCGGCCTTGGCGCAGGCCATCAGCGCAGAGTTGACCTGATACGGCGTCATCGCGGCCAGCCTGTCCGCCGCCGAATTTTGTCCCATCGACACCCAGGTGTCGGTCACCACGACGTCCGCCCCGCGCGCGGCCTCGGCGGGATCGCGCGTGAGGGTGATCACCGCGCCTGCCGCGCGAGCCTGTTCGATGAACGCACTGTCCGGGTCGTAGCCTACCGGCGTACCCACCCTGACGTTGAACCCGACCAGTCCCGCCGCCTCCAGTATCGAGTGCAGCACGTTGTTGCCGTCGCCCAGCCAGGCGAGCTCCAGACCGCGGAGTGGCTTGCCCTGCTCCTCGATGGTGAGAAGATCGGCCATGATCTGGCATGGGTGCGACCGGTCGGTGAGCCCGTTGATCACCGGCACGGAGGCGTGGCGGGCCAGCTCCTCGATCTTGGCATGGTCATCGGTGCGGATCATGATCGCATCGACCATCCGGCTCAACACCCGCGCAGTGTCCGCCAGCGATTCGCCGCGGCCGAGTTGAGTCGTGCCGGAATCGAGGATCAGCGCGCTGCCGCCCAGCTGGCGCATCGCCACGTCAAAACTGACGCGCGTGCGGGTGGAGTTCTTCTCGAAGATCATCGCCAGCACGTGACCGGCGAGCGGGGCATCGGCGTCAGCCCTGCCCTTGGGCCACCCTGCCCGGGCAGCCTTGCGCGCGTGCGCATCGGCCAGCATCGTTCCGATCGCATCCGCCCCGGCATCGCCGAGGTCGAGCAAGTGCCGCACGGTCATCACGCCGCTTGCGGCGGATGATAGCTCGCCGCGCCGGCAGAGAGCTTGTCGAAGAATTCGTCGAACTCCGCTTCCCCTGCCACCAGCGGCGGGAGAATGCGCAGCGTGTTGTCGCCGGCCGCCACGGTCAGCAATTGGTGGCGATCGCGCAGGTGCATGTAGAACGGGCGGCTTTCGACCTTCATCCGCAGGCCGAGCATCAGCCCCCTGCCGCGCACGCAGTCGAACAGTTCAGGATAGTTGCCGATGAATTGTTCGAGCCGGCCGCGCAGCCGCTCCCCCTTCTCCCGTACCTCGGCGAGGAACGCCTCGTCACCCACGACATCCAGCACCGCGTTGCCTGCCGCCATGGCCAGCGGATTGCCGCCATAGGTGGACCCGTGGCTGCCGATGACCATTCCGCGCGCGGCCTTCTCGGTCGCCAGGCACGCGCCCAGCGGGAAACCACCGCCTATGCCCTTCGCGGTGGCAAGGATATCGGGTTCGATGCCATATTGCTCGTAGGCGTAGAGCGTGCCTGCGCGGGCCACGCCGCACTGCACCTCGTCGAGGACCAGCATCAGATCGTTGTCGTCCGCCAGCTTGCGCAAGCCCCGCAGAAACGCGTCGGACGCCGGGCGGATGCCGCCCTCGCCCTGGATCGGTTCGACCAGGAAGCCGGCGGTGTGCGGGCCCAACAACGCCTTGGCGCTCTCCAGGTCGTCGAACTCCGCATATTTGAACCCGGCCAGCAGCGGCAGGAAACCCTTGTGCATCTTGTCCTGATTGGACGCACTGATCGTCGCCATCGTGCGTCCATGGAACGCGTTCTTGAAGGTGATGAGTTCGTACTTGTCATCGTTGCCGACGTGTTGGTGATACGCGCGCGCGGTCTTGATCGCGCACTCGACCGCCTCGGCGCCCGAGTTGGTGAAGAACACCGTGTCGGCAAAGGTAAGGTCGACCAGCCGCTGCGCCAGCGCCTCCCCCTGCGGGCTGCCATAGAGGTTCGATACGTGCATCAGCGTTGCCGCCTGGCGCTGGATCGCGCCGATCAGACCTTCGTGGCTGTGGCCCAGCAGGTTGACCGCGATGCCACTGGCGAAGTCGAGATAGCGGGTGCCGTCCTCGTCGATCAGGTGGCAGTGCTCGCCGCGCACGGGCCGCACACCGCTCCGGGGGTAAACGGGCATCAGCGGGGTGATCGACATCGCGTGGGCGTTCCTTCGAATAAGCAAGCAAAACGACAAATGGCGGCCCCGCCGCTGTGGTGGGGGCCGCCATTTGCACCGTTAGAGGTGGGCGAGATCCTGGTCAAACGACCAGGGGTCCGCCGACGATCAGCCCTGGACGGGCACCAGGTTGACCGCCGAGTGCTTGCCTCGTCGATCGACCTCGAGATCGAATTCGTACTTTTCGCCTTCGTTAAGGCCCGAGAGGCCCGAACGTTCGACCGCGCTGATGTGCACGAACGCGTCCGGCTGGCCGTCGTCGCGCACCAGGAAGCCGAAGCCCTTCATCGAATTGAAGAACTTGACCGTGCCGGTCGCCTTTTCGCCGGTCAACTCGCGCCGCGGGGCACCTGCGCCCGCGCCACCACCGAAACCGCCGCGATCGCCGCCCCGGTCGCCGCCACGGTCACCGCGGTCTTCGCGCGGCGGACCACGGTCCGTCACCGGAACGACATCGCCGACGATCTGGAGGTCCTGCGCGGAGATCTTGCCGCCGCGATCGACCAGGTTGAACGCCAGTTCCTGGCCCTCGCCAAGACCGGCAAGCCCGGCCCGCTCGACTGCGCTGATGTGCACGAACACATCCTCGCCACCGCCTTCCTGGGCCACGAAGCCGAAGCCTTTCTGGCTGTTGAAGAACTTTACGGTGCCCTTACCGGTGCCGACGACCTGCGGAGGCATCCGGTTGCCGCCGCCAAAGCCGCCACCACCGCCACCGCCGCCGCCGCCGCCGCCGAAGCTGCGACCACCGCCGCCACCGCCGCCGAAGCCGCCGCTGCGCTGGCCGCCGCCGAAGCCGCCCCGGTCTCCGCCGCCATAGCTGCTGCCACCGCCGCCGAAGCCGCCGCGATCACCGCCGCCGAAACCGCCCCGGTCTCCGCCGCCGAAATCACCGCCGCCACCGCCGCCGAACGGATCGAAGCTGTCTTCGCCAAACCCGTCGCGCTTGTCCTTGCCGCGGCGCCGCCCTTTATCATAACCCATGTCTTGAAACGTACCTTCGCCTGCCTCGCCGCCCGTTTCGCCTATACCCGGCAGGCGCGGACGGAGCGCGCCGGGCCGGATCGGGCGGCTACCAAGGCGGCCGACCTCCCCGTCGATCAAGCGGTCTGCATAGCGCAAGAGTCTCTCTCACGCGAACATTTTAACCGCGCGCCGCCCCGATGCCGCATAATTGTGTCAATTCGGCCAAACCGCGACGCTTGCGCAGAGCCCGGCCTGCCGCCATGAACCCAATCCATGGACCTGATGGCACTACTCTCCGACCCGGCCGCTTGGCTGGCCCTGCTGACCCTGATCGCGCTCGAAGTCGTGCTCGGGATCGACAACCTGATCTTCATCGCGATCCTGTCGAACAAGCTGCCGGAGCATTTGCAGTCCAAGGCGCGCCGGATCGGCCTGGCGCTGGCGCTGATCATGCGCATCGGATTGCTGATGCTGATCGGCTGGCTGGTGACGCTCACCCAGCCACTGCTCGATCTGGGCCTGGTCGGCGCCGCGAACGAATACGGCGAGGCGACCTTCGAAACCGCGTTCTCCGGGCGCGACCTGATCCTCCTGGCGGGCGGACTGTTCCTGCTGTGGAAGGCGACCAAGGAAATCCACCACTCGATGGAGCCGGAAGACAACTCGGGCGACCTCCTCGACAAGACGCCGGGGATCGCCACGGCCGCCAAGGCGACGTTCGGTGCCGTGATCATCCAGATCATCGCCATCGACCTCGTGTTCTCGGTCGATTCGATCCTGACCGCCGTGGGCATGACAGACGAAGTGCCGATCATGGTGACCGCGGTAGTGATCACCGTCGCCATCATGATGGTCGCCGCCGACCCGCTCGCCCGGTTCATCGAACACAATCCGACCCTGGTCATGCTGGCGCTCGCGTTCCTGGTGATGATCGGTCTGGTGCTGATCGCCGATGGGTTCGGCTTCCATGTTCCCAAGGGGTACATCTACGCTGCCATGGGCTTCTCGGTCGGTGTCGAGATGCTCAACATATTCCAGCGGCGCCGGCGTGAGCGGAAGGCACAGGCATGAACCAGTTCCGCCGCCTGTCCGATACGATGCTCGCCAGCCCCCAGATCACCGTCGCCGATGTGGCCGCGGCCAAGGAACAGGGCGTGAAGCTGATCGTCAACAACCGCCCCGAAGGCGAAGGTGATGACCAGACTCCTGGAACCGAGATCAAGGCTGCCGCGCTGGCAGCGGGCATCGATTACCTGGAAATCCCGATCACCCACGCTGGCTTCAGCCATCCGCAGGTCGCGCAACTGGCCGAAGCTCTGGAGCGAGCGGACGGCCCAGTGCTGGGCTACTGCCGTTCGGGCACCCGCTCCACCTTGCTGTGGGCTCTGGCACGCGCGAGCCTTGGCGACGATCCCGAAACGCTGGCCGCGGTAGCCGCCGAAGCCGGCTATGACGTCTCCCCGGTGCGCCCCGCAATGGACGCTCTTACCGCCCGGCGATGAGCGGCCAGCTGCTGCAGTTCGGCGGCTCGCTGCTGGCGATCCTTGCACTCGCCTGGCTGGCGCACCGACTGGGCCTGGGCGGCGACACCCGTATCCGCGACGAGGCGCACTTGCGCGAACTCGCCGAGGAGGCGCTGTGTGGTTTCGATCCCGTCGAGATCGCGCTGGACCGAGCGGGAGTGGGCGGGCTTGCCCGCGACGCGCAAGGGCGCGTCATGCTGCTGCGGCGACACGGAGCACACTTTGCTTCGCGGTTGCTCGACAACCACCTCCACGTCCGGCTTGATCGCCATCTGCTCGAAGTCGGTACCGGCGAACAGCGCTTTGGTCGCGTGATACTGAATCTGGGGGATCAGGCTCCGGCTTGGGCTGCGAGCCTGAGGCGGCTATAAGGGCGTTCTCATGCCCGACTTCTCACCCACCGAATATGCAGTGCCGGGCTTTGTCCTGCTGGTCGTGATCGAGATGATCTGGGCGCGGCGGCTGCGGCGAGAGGCGTACGAACCGCGCGATACCCTGACCAGCCTGGCCTTCGGACTGGGCAGCACGGTGGCAGGATTGCTGACCGGCGGCGCGTTTCTGGCGCTGTTCCTGTGGGCCTGGCAGTTCCGCCTGTTCGACATCGGCTGGCAGTGGTGGGCATGGCCGGTGTGCTTCGTGCTCGATGACCTGGCCTATTACTGGATCCACCGCGCGGGTCACCGCGTGCGGTGGTTCTGGGCGAGCCATGTGAACCATCATTCCAGCCAGCACTACAACCTGTCGACCGCGCTCCGGCAGACCTGGACCGGGTTCCTGACGCTTGGCTTCGCCTTCAAGCTGCCGCTGGTGCTGCTGGGCTTTCACCCCGGGATGATCGCGATCGTCGGAGGGTTCAACCTGATCTACCAGTTCTGGATTCATACCGAGGCGATCGGCCGGATGCCTCGCTGGTTCGAGGCGGTGATGAACACGCCGTCGCACCACCGGGTGCACCATGCGACCAACCCGCGTTATCTCGACCGCAACTATGCCGGCGTGTTCATCGTCTGGGACAAGCTGTTCGGCACTTTCGAGCCCGAAACCGATGACGAGCGCATCCGGTACGGCATCGTCCGGCAGCTCGGCAGCTTCAATCTGCTGAACGCCGTGTTTCACGAATGGATTGGCATCGTCCGCGATGTTCGCCGCGCGCCGTGGCGGCACAAGCTCTCTTATCTGATCCGCGAACCGGGCTGGAGCCACGATGGCAGCCGCGAGACCAGCGGCATGATCCGCGCACGGTGGGAATCCCGCCGCCGATCGGTTGCGCCCCAAAACCCGATTGCGGAACACCACGAGGCTGCCTAACCCTTGCGCTTGAGGGAGAGGGTGAATGCAGGAATTCGACGTCATCGTGATCGGCGGGGGCAGCGGCGGCAGCGCGGTTGCCGGGCGGCTGGCCGAAAGCGGCAAGACCGTGTGCTTGCTGGAGGCTGGCGGCCGCAACAATTCGGTGCGCGTCAAGACGCCGGGGTTCATGCCGTTCATCCCGCAAGGATCGAACTACCGTTACGATACCGTGCCGCAAAAGGGGCTCAACGGGCGGACGGGCTACCAGCCGCGCGGGCGCGGGCTCGGCGGGTCGAGCGCGATCAACGCGATGCTCTATGTTCGCGGCAACGCGTGGGACTATGACAACTGGGCCGCGCAGGGATGCACCGGCTGGGCATACGATGACGTCCTGCCGTATTTCCGGCGTGCCGAAAAAAACGAACGCGGGGCCGATGCTTTCCACGGCGGGGACGGACCGCTTAGCGTGAGCGACCAGCACCATGTCAATGCGGGCAGCGTGGCCTTCGTCGAGGCTGCCACGCAACTGCAGCTGCCGCGCAATGACGATTTCAACGGGTCGAAGCAGGAAGGGTTCGGCCTTTACCAGGTGACGCAAAAGGACGGCGAACGCTGGTCGGCCGCCCGCGCCTATGTCGAGCCGCTGCGCAAGAACCGCAATCTGGATGTCCGCATCGGGGTGACGGTCAAGCGGCTTGAAATCGCCGACGGCCGGGTGACCGGCGCGACCTATCTGGTCGGAGACAAGGAGCGCACGATCCACGCACGGGGCGGAGTCGTGCTCTCTGCCGGCGCGTTCAACAGTCCGCAGATCCTGATGCTTTCGGGCATTGGCCCGGCTGCTCACCTGGCCGAACACGGCATCGAGGTGGTGGCAGACCGCCCCGCGGTGGGCGGCAACCTGCAGGATCATATCGACTACGTGTCGAGCTGGGAAAGCCACGACCGCGGATTCTTCGGCGACAGCCTCGAAGGCACTATCCGCATGGCCAAGGCGGTGCTCGAACATCGCCGCAAGCGCACCGGGATCCTGACCACGCCGTTCGCGGAAGCCGGCGGATTCTGGAAGGTCATGCCCGACGCGCCCGCGCCCGACGTGCAGTGGCACTTCGTCCCGGCCATGCTGGAAGATCACGGCCGCACCAAGGTCAAGGGACACGGCTTTTCGCTGCATGCCTGTGTCCTGCGTCCGGAAAGCCGCGGGACCGTGCGCCTAGGCAGCGGCGATCCGCGCGCGGCGCCGGTCATCGATCCGAATTTCCTGGACAGCGAACGCGACATGGAGGTGCTGCGGGCAGGCGTACGGGTGTCGCACCGCATCGTGGAGGCGCCGGCGATGCAGGCTTTCCAGCCGCGCGATCGCTACCCGATCGACCTGAACGATGATGCGGCGCTCGACACGCTGATCCGCAATCGCGCCGATACCGTCTATCACCCGGTCGGCACCTGCCGCATGGGTGCCGACGACGAGGCGGTGGTCGACCCCACGCTGAAAGCGCGCGGGATCGACGGGCTGTGGATTGCGGACGCTTCGATCATGCCGCAGCTGGTATCGGGCAACACCAATGCGCCAAGCATCATGATCGGCGAACGCTGTGCCGACTTCGTGAAGACCGCGCTCGCAGCCTGAAGCCAGCCCGACGCCCCCTGGCATCGCGGACAAAAAATGGGCCGGAGGATAAGCTCCGGCCCGTGTGAAGGCGGTGTTCGCAGGAGGAACATCGGATGGCGAAGCCGGAGTAAAGGAGAGGAAGCCCCGGCTTCGCCAAACTGGTGGATTAGTTGTAGGCGCGCTCTCCATGCTCGCCGATGTCGAGGCCGTCATATTCGACTTCGGGCGATACCCTGAGGCCGGTGACCAGCTTGGCGATGGTCAGCGCGATCACGGTGCCAATCGCCGCCCAGACGATGGTCATGCCGACCGCCTGCACCTGCACCAGCGTCTGCGCGCCGATGCCGACCGAACCGTCGCCCGGTCCGCCGAACAGCGGATCGTGGAGGATGCCGGTGCCGATCGCGCCGATGATCCCGCCGACCCCATGGATGCCGAAAGCGTCCAGCGCGTCGTCGTATCCGAACATCGGCTTGAGCCTGGACACCGCGAAGAAGCAGATCACCGAGGCGACGGCGCCGAGCACGATCGCTCCGAACACCCCGACATTGCCGGCGGCGGGCGTGACTGCGACCAGCCCGGCGATGACGCCCGAGCAGAAGCCCAGGGTCGATCCCTTGTGGCCCACTGCCCGCTCGGTCAGCATCCAGAACAGCGCGGCCGAAGCGGTGGCGACGAAGGTGTTGATCATCGCCAGGCCGGCGGTGCCGTCCGCTTCCAGTTCCGAGCCGGCATTGAAGCCGAACCAGCCCACCCACAGCAGCCCGGTGCCGACCATCGTAAGGGTCAGCGAGTGCGGCGGCATAGGCTCGGCCGGATAGCCCTTGCGCTTCCCCAGCATCATCGCGGCCACCAGCGCCGAGACGCCGGCGTTGATGTGCACCACGGTGCCGCCAGCGAAATCGAGCGCGCCCATCTCGAAGAACAGGCCGCCGCCCGCCCACACCATGTGCGCGATCGGGAAATAGACGATGGTGAGCCAGATCGCGGTGAAGACCATCACCGCCGAAAACTTGATCCGCTCGACGGTCGCGCCCAGCACCAGCGCAGCGGTGATCGCGGCAAAGGTCATCTGGAAACTGATGAAGACGTACTCGCTGATCACCTCGTCCGAAAACGTCGCGGCGGTGCTGTCCGAGGTGACACCGGCGAGGAAGAACTTGCCCCACGAGATGAACGCGTTGCCTTCCGGCCCAAAGGCCATGCCATAGCCCCACATCACCCAGATCAGCATCGCCAGACAGGCTGCCGCGCCGATCTGGGTCATCGTCGAAAGCATGTTCTTCGACCGCGTCAGGCCGCCGTAAAACAGCGCGAGGCCCGGCAGGATCATCATCAGCACCAGCACGGTGGAAATCATCATCCAGGCATTGTTGCCCGGATTGGGCACTGCGGCGGCCGCTTCCGCAGCGGCGGGCGCCGCGTCTTGCGCGAAGGCGGCGGTAGCGGCGACCAGCGAACCGCCCGTCACGAGCGCGCCGGTCAGAAATCTACGGATCATCTGGGTTCCCCTCATGGTCCAGGTCGAAAGATCGGGTGAGGCGCCGGTCACAGCGCGGTGTCGCCGGTTTCGCCGGTGCGGATGCGGGTGGCGGAGGCCAAGTCGAGCACGAAGATCTTGCCGTCGCCGATCGCCTCTGTGCGGGCGACCTGCTGGATGGTCTCGACCACCTGAGGCGCGAGCGCATCACTTGTCGCGACCTCGATCTTCACCTTGGGCAGCATGTTGGTCGAATATTCGGCGCCCCGGTAAATCTCGGTCTGCCCCTTTTGCCGGCCGAAGCCCTTGACCTCCGACACGGTCATTCCCGCAATCCCGATCGCGGAGAGCGCCTCGCGCACCTCGTCGAGCTTGAACGGCTTGATCACGGCGATGATGTATTTCACGCCTTGCCTCCCTGCTGCCGCCGGACGCGAAAGTCCGGCATTGCTAGCTCAGCAAAAGCCGTGCCAGTTTGCTGAGCTAGACAGAGAAGGTTGTCAGCAGCACCCAAAATGCCCGTAAAACGGGCAGGCGCCTATTTGTCGGGCAATTCCAGCGTGGCCCACACCGGCAAGTGGTCCGATGCCTTCGCCGCCAAAGCGCTATGATGCACGCCTTGCGCGATCACGCGCCACCGGGTGCAGGCGACGATCCGGTCGAGCTGCGCGACCGGGTTATGAGCTGGAAAGCTGCGGCCGGGCACCAGCGAGTGCCAGCCATGCGTCAACTCTCGCATGGCGCCAGTGCCTGCACCCCACTGATTGAAGTCCCCCATCAGCACTGTCGGGCACGCCTCAGCGCAGCCATCCACGTGCTTCAGCACCGCGCGAATCTGGTCGCGCCGGCGCAGGCCTGACAGGTCGAGGTGCACGCCCACCGCCCGCAGGCGCACGCCTTCGACCATGAAGTCGCCGCGCACGGCACCGCGCGGCTCGAGCCGCGGCAGTTCGACCGCATGGGCTTCCAGCGCCTGGAACTTGCGCCGCACCAGCAAGGCGTTGCCGTGCCAGCCTAGGCTTTGCGGGCGCTGCGCCACCGGCAGGGCCTGCCACGGGGTGTCGTCAAGCGCGGTGCGTTCGATCACGCTGGTGCGAGCGCCGAAGCGGCGATCACATTCCTGCAGGGCGATCACGTCAGCATCGAGTTCGCGCAGCACGGCCAGGATGCGGTCGGCATCACGCCGCCCGTCCTTCCCCACGCCCTTGTGGATATTGTAACTGGCGAATGTCAGCTGCACGTGTCGGATGGAACGCCGCGATGCCGGGATCGGTCCCGTCAGCGCATCAGCCCGCCGATGAGATTGCGCACGAACCGTCCGACGTACGGCCCGGCAAGGTCGGTCGCGATCGACCCGGCGGCCGAGCTGGCAGCAGTCTTCATAGGGCTGGCGCGCGATTTTTTCCCGAGGATCGCGCCGGCAGCGATCGACGCGCCCGATCCCATCGCCGCGCCCGCCGCGCGCTTGGCCGCCTTGCCCCAGATGCCTGTGTGAAGCCGTTCGCGCTGGCCGACTTTTTCGCGGCCGACCCGATCGACCTCGTGCGCGGTTTCGGCGGCATCCTGCGCTTTCTGCGCGAGCACTTCGGCCGCGCTTTCGCGGTCCACCCGCTCGTCGTACTTGCCTGCAAAGGGACTGACCGCCTGGATGATCGCCCGCTCTTTCGGCTCCAGGGACCCCAGCCGGCTGTGTGGCGGCTTGATCAGCGTGCGCTGCACGACGGACGGCGCGCCGTCCTCCAGCAGCGTGGAAACTAGCGCCTCGCCCGTTTTCAGTTCGGTGATCGCCTGCGCCACATCGAGCGCCGGATTGATGCGAAAGGTCTCGGCGGCCGCGCGGATCGCCTTCTGGTCGCGCGGGGTATAGGCGCGCAGGGCATGTTGCACCCGGTTGCCCAGCTGCCCGGCGACTTTCTCTGGAATATCGACCGGGTTCTGAGTGACGAAATAGACGCCGACACCCTTTGACCGGACCAGGCGCACCACCTGTTCGACCTTGTCCTGCAACGCTGCGGGCGCCTCGTCGAACAGCAGGTGCGCCTCGTCAAAGAAGAACACCAGCCGCGGCTTTTCGAGGTCGCCCACCTCGGGCAGTGTCTCGAACAGTTCGGCCAGCAGCCACAGCAGGAACGTGGCGTAGAGCTTGGGGCTCTGCATCAGTTGGTCAGCGGCGAGCACATTGATGACCCCCCGACCGCGGTCGTCAGTGCGGATGAAGTCGACGATCTCCAGCGCCGGTTCGCCGAAAAACTCTGCTCCGCCCTGGCTATCGAGGCTCAGAACCTGGCGCTGGATCGTGCCGACGCTCGGCTTGGTGATGTTGCCGTATCGCGCGGACAACTCGCTGGCATTTTCGCTGGTGTGTGCCAGCATCGCCTGCAGGTCGGGCAGGTCGAGCAGCAGCAGGCCCTGCTCGTCGGCGTACCGAAAGACGATGTCGAGCACGCCCTGCTGGGTGTCGTTGAGGCCGAGCAGCCGGCCGAGCAGCAGCGGCCCCATTTCCGAGATCGTCGTGCGGATCGGATGGCCCTGCCGGCCGAAGAGATCCCAGAACACCACCGGATTATCGGCATAGGCATAATCGCTCATGCCCAGGTCGCGCGCGCGGCCCTCCAGCACGGCGGCGTTCTTGAAGCTCGGCGACCCGGGCAGGGCGATGCCCGCCAGATCGCCCTTCACATCCGCCAGGAACACCGGGACGCCCTCGGCCGAGAAGCTTTCCGCCAATCCCTGTAGCGTCACCGTCTTGCCAGTGCCGGTGGCGCCGGCGATCAGCCCGTGCCGATTGGCGCGCGACAGCTCCAGCACCTGCCGTCCACCGTTGTCGGCAAGCCCGAGGAAAATCTGGCCCATACTCCGGTTGCACTCCCGCTATGCCTGCATGCGCTGTCTGCGCAGCGCGCCGCGGCGCGGTCAAGCTCCCTCGACAGCCGGGCACGACGCGCTAAGGCGTATGGCATGGCGGGGCACGCTCCTTTCGTTTTGCTTGATGACGCACGGACCGGCGGCGCGGCCGACGCACAACTGTTCGAGAACCCGCGCGCGGTGTTCGTCGCGCACCGCCCGGAAGACGTTGCGGCAGTTCTCGAAGCCGCCGATCATGCGCGGCGGCAGGGCGGAACGCTGGCCGGCACCATTGCCTACGAAGCTGGTCTGGCGCTGGAGCCGAAGCTTGCTGCGCTCGCGCTCAAGCGCACCGGCGCCGCCGGGCCGCTGGTATGGCTGGGACTGTTCGACGATCCCCAGAGCATGGCCCCCGAAGAGGTACCGGCGTGGCTGGCCGAGCGCGCGCAAGGCACCGCCTCGCTTGGCCCCCTTGTGCCGCAGCTGTCGGCCGGCGGCTATGGGGCAGCATTTGCCGTGTTGCAGGAGGCGATCCGCGCGGGTGACATCTATCAGGCGAACCTCACCTTTCCGCTCGCGGGCAGTTTTCGCGGCGATCCGCTGGCGATCTATGCCGCACTGCGGAGCCAGGCCCGGGCTGGATACGGCGGTGTGGTGTTCGACGGCCAGCATTGGCTGCTGAGCCTTTCGCCGGAACTGTTTGTCAGCCTTCACGATGGCGCGGCCAAGGCGAAGCCGATGAAGGGTACGCGGCCGCGCTCGCCCGATCCGCAAGCCGACCAGGCGCTGGCGGCGGAACTCGCCACCTCGGCCAAGGACAAGGCCGAGAACCTGATGATCGTCGATCTGATGCGCAACGATCTGTCGCGGGTGGCCGAACCGGGCAGTGTGCACGTCGACGCGCCGTTCGCGGTCGAAAGCTATCCAACGGTCCATCAGATGGTCACCACCGTCCGCGCGCGGCTAGCGGAGGGGCAGGGCGCGATGGATCTGGTGCGCGCGCTGTTTCCCTGCGGATCGATCACCGGCGCGCCCAAGGTTCGCGCGATGGAACTCATCGGCCAAGTCGAGCGGGACGCCCGCGGCCCCTATTGCGGGGCGATCGGGCGCATCGACGCGCGCGGGGACGCGGCGTTCAATGTAGCGATCCGAACCCTGCGGCTGACCGAGATTGAGAACGGTCAGGGCACGGCGGTCCTCGGCGTGGGATCGGCCATCGTCACCGACAGCGAAGCCTTGCCGGAATGGCGTGAAAGCCTGCTTAAGGCCGACTTCGCACGCCGGGCCGCCCCGGGGTGCGACCTGATCGAAACGATGCGCTTTCATCCGGAAGAAGGTGTGCGGCTGCTCGAACTGCACCTTGAACGGATCAAGGCGAGCGCGGCCGAGCTCGGTTTCGCATTCGACCGGCACGCCGCTCGCAACCGGATCCAGGCGCTGTGCTTCGATCTCGACGGTCCCGCCCGGTTGCGGCTGCTGGCGTCGCGCGGTGGAGAGCTGGCGCTTGAGGCGGCACCCCTGCCTCCAGACCTGGCGGAGCCGCTGGCGTGCATCGCGCTGCCGCTGCCGGTGGAACCCGGCGACTGGCGCTTGCGGCACAAGACCACTGACCGCGATTTCTACGACGCCGCGCGCGACGCAGCGCACGAGGCGGGGGCGGCAGAGGCACTGCTGGTGCGCGACGACGGGCTGGTGACGGGGGGCAGTTTCACCAGCGTGTTCGTCGAGCGCGACGGGATGCTGCTCACTCCGTCGCTCGCCTCGGGTCTGCTGCCGGGTGTATTGCGCCGCTCACTGATCGACGAGGGCCGCGCGAGGGAGGCTGACCTGACTTTGAGCGATCTCGAAGGCGGGTTTCTGCTCGGCAACGCGCTGCGCGGCCTGATGGAGGCCAGACTGCTATGATTCCGCTTCTATTCGAAGACGGCGAAGCCCTGGTGATCGACAAGCCCGCGGGCCTGCCGGTCGATCGGCCGCGAGCTGGCGGGCAGTCGCTTGCCGACCACCTGGAGGATTTGCGCCTTGGCTTCCAGCGCGATCCGGCGGCGGTCCACCGGCTCGATACCGACACCTCGGGCTGCCTTCTCCTGGCGCGCAATCCCAAGGCACTGGTGCGCTTCTCGCGTGCGTTCGAGGAACGCAGCGTGGAGAAGCGCTATCTCGGTATTCTGGCCGGCGAAGTGACTGAGGATGAAGGCACGGTCGCGCTGTCGCTGTCCAAGATCAGCTCGGCGGAGAAGGGCTGGCGGATGATCGCGGCGAAGAAGGGCAAGCCGGCGGTCACCCATTGGCGGCGCCTGGTGGTGGCAGGGGGCCGAACGTTGGTCGAATTCCGGCCGGAAACGGGCCGCACGCACCAGATCCGCATCCATGCCCTCGCGGGTCTGGGCGTACCGCTCGCCGGCGATCCGGTATATGGCGACCGGCGCAGTGGTCCGCGCACGATGCTTCACGCCGCCGGCCTGATCGTCCCGCGTGCCGCCAAGACGCCGATCGAGGCGCGCTCGCCGCTGCCGCCCGACTTCGCGCAACTCGGGTTCAGCGATGGCTGAAGTCGACGCGGTCGTGGCGCGGGCGCTCGAGCTGGTCAGCGAAAGCTTCATCGCCGCGAGCGGGCCGGGCGGGCAAAACGTCAACAAGGTGGCGACAGCGGTGCAGCTGCGGTTCAACGTGTTCGCTTTGCGCCTGACGCCGACAGTGTTCACGCGGTTGAAGACCCTGGCCGGCAGCCGCATGACGGCGGCGGGGGAGATCGTCCTGACCGCGCGCCGCTTCCGCACCCAAGAAGCCAACCGCGCCGATGCGCGCGAGCGCCTGGCCGAACTGTTGCGTGACGCCCACGACGCACCGCGCCCGCGGGCCAAGAGCCGGCTCAACCGGGTGGGCAAGGAGGCGCGCATCAAGGAGAAGAAATCGCGCGGGACGGTCAAGGCGAACCGCGGCAAGATCGACTGGTAAGGATTGACTTTGCACGCCGCTTGCACCAATGGCCGCGCCCGACGGGCGGCGCACGTGTGCCGCCTTTGGTATTTCTGGGCCTAGCGCCCGAGCAAGCGAATCAGGAAACCGCGATGGCGAAGTCCGCAACCGTCAAGATCCGGCTGGTGTCGACCGCCGACACCGGCTTCTTCTACGTGACCAAGAAGAATCCGCGCAACCATTCGGAAAAGTTCACCTTCCGTAAGTACGATCCCGTCGCGCGCAAGCACGTCGAGTTCAAGGAAGCCAAGATCAAGTGATCCTGAACGCCCGGAACCGCGCAGGTTCACGGGCAGTTCAACGCTCCGTGCCTAACGACCGGAGCATGATTACCTTGAACAGATTTCCCCACACCACCCTGCGCGCCGCGATTGCCGGCGCGCTGTCCCTGTCTGTCCCTGCCGCGATGCTGGCGATGCCGGCCGCCCCTGTAGCGGCGCAGGCGGGCCAACTCGACCAGGCCGTCGCCGCGCTGCGCGGCATCTCGACGATGACGGCGAATTTCACGCAGACCGACCGCAAGGGCCAGTCCCTGTCCGGTGTGCTGACGCTGAAGCGCCCGGGCAAGATCCGCTTCGATTACCAGAAGAGCGCCAAGATGCTGGTGGTCGCGAACGGCAAGTCGCTCTACCTGATCGATTACGAGGTCAACCAGGTGCAGCGCTGGCCGATCGGCAATTCGCCGCTTGGCGCATTGCTCGACCCCAATCGTGACGTGAAGAAGTACGGCAAGCTGGTTCCGTCGGGCAGCGACAACGTCCTTTCGGTCGAGGTGCGCGACAGCAAACATCCCGAATATGGCGTGATCACCCTGATCTTCACCCGCAACGCCAACGCGCCCGGCGGCTGGCAGCTGACCAACTGGGTCGCGCTCGATGCGCAGAACGGTCGGACCACCGTACGACTGACCAACCAGCGTTACGGAGTGGCGGTTGCTGACAGCGCATTCACCTTCAAGGATCCGCGCCGCTCGACTGGTCGTCGCTAGGCAACGGCTCGGCTTTTCTGCGTGGGAGCTCTGCGACGAGCCGCAAGGCGGCGTTCATCGAGCGGAAAGCCGGTACCGACTACACCAGTGCTTGCAGGACGGTTGGAGGCGGGTTTCCCCCCTGTTGCCCCAGCCTCGTAAGCGACCCGACTGCACAGCGTGACGAACGCTCAAGAGGACCCTCGCGCCAATGCCCCCGGCGCGGGGGTTTTTCTTTGCCTGCACCGCGGTTGCAGCGAGCGGGCACGCTCCCTATCCCGCATTGCATGATCTCCGTCGCCACCTGGAACATCAATTCGGTTCGCCTGCGAATCGATCAGGTCATTCGCATGCTGAGCGAGCAGACCGTGGACGTGCTGTGCCTGCAGGAGATCAAATGCCAGGAGCACCAGTTTCCTGCGCAAGCGCTCGCCGACCTCGGTTATGTCCACCAGGCGGTACACGGGCAAAAAGGATACCACGGCGTCGCCACAGTCAGCAGGCTGCCGCTCCGGGAACTGGGCCGCCATGACTGGCAGGACAATGGCGAGGCGCGTCACGTAGGGGTCGAACTGACCGGCGCGGGCAAGGGCCTGATCATCGAGAACGTCTATATTCCGGCCGGGGGCGATGTGCCGGACCGGGATGTGAACGAGAAGTTTGGCCAGAAGCTCGATTTCCTCGAACGGATGACCTGCTGGGCGGATGGTCTCGATCGGCCGACGCTGATCGTGGGCGATTTCAACGTCGCCCCGCTCGACTGCGACGTTTACGATCACAAAGCATTGATCAAAGTGGTCAGCCATACGCCGATCGAGGTGGAAGCCCTGACCCGCTTCGGCGATGCGCACGGATGGGTCGATATCGGACGCCAGTTCATTCCGGCGCCCGAGCGCAACTACTCCTGGTGGTCCTACCGCTCATGGTGGCGGCAGCGCGACCAGGGACGGCGGCTCGATCACATGTGGGCCAGCCCCGACCTGGCGCGTCAGGCGCGCAGCCACCGCCTGGTCGAGGAGACCCGCCATTGGGACGCGCCCAGCGATCACGTGCCGCTGGTCACGGAGTTCGACCTCTGAGCCAGCCGAGCGCGTCACGCCGGGCGGCACAGGCGGTGGACGCGCTGCGCCACGGCTGGCCGATCGCGCTGGCCTGTGGCCCGGTACTGCTGCCGGCGGAGACCGCGGTCGCCGCAGACGCCGCAGCGGTGCAGATGCTGATCTCCGCCGCGCGCGCCGAGACACTCAAGCTGGTCAACCAGCGCGAGGCGGCCGAACCCCATGCGCCGGTGCTGGTGCGCGGCGCCGAACCGTTCGACCTGAGCGCCGCGCGCGCGTTGGCGGATCCCGCGCTCGACCTCGCCACCCCGCTGAAAGGTCCGTTCAAGGCGGAGCCGCTCGACTGGATAAGCGGCGCAAGCGCCGCCCTGGAACTCGCGCGGATCGCGGGCATCCTGCCGGCTTTCCTGGTCGATCCGCGTCATGCCGGCGAAGCGCAGCCGTTCGCCCCTGACGATCTGCGCGCCCTTGCCGATCCGGCCCGGCTGACCGTCGCTGCCCGTGCGCGTCTTCCCGTGAGTGCCAGCGAGGAGTGTGAGATCGTCGCGTTCCGCAGTGCCGACGATCTGCGCGAGCACGTTGCGCTGGTGTTCGGCCGGGCCCGGTCAGACCGCGCGCCGCTGGTGCGCCTGCATTCCGAATGCCTGACCGGCGACGTTCTGGGGAGCCTCAAATGCGATTGCGGACCGCAGCTCGACGCAGCGCTACATGCCGCCGCCGGCGAGGCGCGGAGCGGCGGCTGGGGGGTGGTGCTGTACTTGCGCCAGGAAGGGCGCGGCATCGGCCTCATCAACAAGCTGCGCGCCTATCGCCTGCAGGACCAGGGGTTCGATACGGTGGACGCGAATCAGCGGCTCGGCCTGCCGGATGACGCGCGCGACTTTCCCGTCGCGGCCCGGATGCTCGACCTGCTCGGCGCGCGCTCGATCCGGCTGATGACGAACAATCCGGCCAAGGTCGCCGCGCTGGAGGCCGCCGGCGTTTCAGTAACCGAGCGGGTGCCGCACCAGCTGCCCGACAATCCGCACAACGCCCGTTACCTTGCGACGAAGCGCGATCGTTCGGGTCACCTGTTGGGGTGAGAAATCACAGCCTGCGGGCGAGCGCCTGCCCCATGCGGACGGTGCCGCCCGGCTTAAGGTCCGGGAGCCACTCCACCCGCCCGGGTTCGAACAAGAGTATCACGGTCGAACCAAGATAGAACCGGCCCATCTCGTCCCCGGCCGATAGCCGCAAGTTTTGAGGAATCGCCTCCTCGATGACCGATCTGCCGTGGGGCGCAACCCGCCCGCTCCAGACGGTTTCCACCCCGGCCACGATCATCGCCCCCACCATGACGCTCGCCATCGTGCCCAGCGGGGTGTCGAACAGGCAGGCAAGCCGTTCGTTGCGCGCGAACAGCCCGTCGACCCCGCCAGCAGTCACTGCGTTGACCGAGAACAGGTCACCGGGGACGTAGCGGGCGCTGCACAAGGTGCCGTCCGCCGGCATGTGGACGCGGTGATAATCCTTGGGCGAGAGGTAGATGGTCACAAACCGCCCGCCTTCGAAACGGTCGGCGGCCTCGGCATTGCCGGCCAGCAACGCGGCCACGGTGTAGTCGCGCCCCTTGGCCTGCACCATCCGCCCGTTGGCGATCGCCCCGATCTCGCTGATGGCGCCATCGGCGGGGCTCAGAACTTGGTCATTGGCATCGGCGAGCGGGCGCGCGCCAGGTTTCAGGGGCCGGGTGAAAAAGGCATTGAAGCTGGGATAGGCCTCGGCGGGCTCGGCCGCTTCGCTCATGTCGACGTCGTACGCGGCGATGAACCGGCGGATCAGCGCGTTCTTGAGCCAGGGAACGGTGCTGTCGGCCAGCCGTCCGGCCAGGCGCGACAGGCCATGCTGGGGCGCCAGATGCTGCGCGCGGACGAAGAAGGAGATGGGGCGAACTCCGTTGCCTGAGGCCAGCCGGTTATGCCGCGCGCGCGGTCAGCGCAACTGGCTGTCCTTGCTGCCCCGGCGGTTGATTGCAGAGTGGCGCACTTCGCTGTCCCGCTCCGCTTGGCACGCCACGCAAGTGCGCACGCCGGACAGGGCTTCGCGGCGGCGCTGCGGGATCGGCTCTCCGCAATCGTCGCAGAACTCCGCGCTCGGCCCGCGCGCCATGCGGGACCGGGCAGCCTCCACCGCATCCTTGACCGTGTCGTCGATCTGGTCCTGCACCGCGCCATCGCGCGTCCAACCGCCTGCCATCGCATACTCCTCGGCCCATGAAACCGGCGAGGCGCACCGCGGGTTCCGTCAGCGTTTCTCGAACGGCTTGAGACCGACGCCCAGGGCGTTGGGGCCAAGGGCCAGTTTATCGCCCGACCAGTCGGCCACGAAAGTGCTCGACCGGCGCACATCCGGTGCGAACCGCGCGTCGTTGCCGGCGATGGTCAGCCCATCGGCGGGGTGCGTCTGGTCTTCGGCTGCGACGGCGATGAAGGCGGAATAGTTCTCCTTGTCGCGTCCCTGGACGAACCAGTTGTTGGTGATCTGGCCGCGTGAGCCTGCGGGCAGGTCGATCATGTAATTGGTCGCCCGGCCCGCCGAATCGTCGAAGCTGTTGGCCGCCACCTGCACCTGTCCCGAGCGGGACTTGAGATAATGCCCGCCGGTCCCGCGCTCGAACCGGCTGCGCGTGACCCGCAGCAGGCCATAGTCGCCGACATAGACCGAATGCGCGCACCCGGACGAATCGTCGCAGTTGCCCAGGCCTGAGAAGGTGCTCTCGTCGATCACGATCGTTCCGCCGGGATCGTTGGCGGTCAGGATGCCCTGCTCGCTGTCGGTGAACCACGACTGCGCCACCGTCAGGTCGCCCTGTTCCAGCCGGATGCCGGCGCCGTTGTGGTCGGGCACGGAGATTCCGCGGAACGTGAGCCCCGAAATGCGCGCCGCCTGACCGCGCAGCACCAGCGCCGCCTTGCCTTCGCAGGCCGTGCCATCGAAGATCGCGGTCCCCGGCTGGCTGGCGGCATAGGTCACCGTGCCGCCTTCCTGCACCGCGCACTGGCGGTACGTGCCGGGCGCGATGGCGATCGTGCCCTGCCCGGTGCCGATGGCGTTCACCGCATCCTGCAAGCGCGCATAGCTGCGCCCCGTCTCCCCGACGGTGAAGTCCTCTCCGCCAGTCTGCGCCAGCACGGCGGCAACGGGGATCGCGGTCACTGCCAGCGCGCCGATGGCGCACAACGCCAGGACCGAAGGGCGGGCGGGCAAGGCGCGGGCGAAGCTGTCCATGTCATCCGGCGTACGGAAAAAGGGTTAATACCGGCCTAATACCCAGCGCGAACGGCGGGCCAAGTCGGCGCACAACAGGTGCAACCTGCCCCTTTGCCCGTCAGTGATCGTGCGCGCGGATCGCGTCGACGAACTCCTGGCCGTAAGCCTCCAGCTTGCGCGCCCCGACCCCGCCGATTTCGGCGAGCTGCGACAAGGTCAGCGGCTTCAGGGACGCCATCTCGCGCAAGGTGGCATCGTGGAAGATCACATAGGGTGGCAACCCGGCGGTGCGGGCAAGATCGCGGCGCACTTCGCGCAGACGCTCGAACAGAGGATCGCCGACCGGGTTCGATTCGCTGCCGCGGCGGCGGGCCTTGCGGGCGGAGGGTGGTGGGACGACGATCTCGACGCTCTGATCGCCTTTCAGGATCGCCTTGGCGTCGCCGCCGAGTTGCAGCCCGCCGTGATCGGTCGCGACCAGCGTCCCGCGGGCCTGCAGGGCGCGGGCGACCGGCTGGAGCAGGCGCGCCTCGTCCTCCCCGACAATGCCGAACACGCTGAGCCGGTCGTGACCGCGCTGCACGATCCGGTCGTCGGCCACCCCGGTGAGCACTTTCTGCAAGTGCCCGAAGCCGAAGCTCTGCCCCGTGCGGTAGGCGGCGCTCAGCACCTTCTGCGCCACCTGGGTGACGTCGGTCACGCCGGGCGCTTCCAGGCAGTTGTCGCAGTTGCCGCACTGGGCCGGAGGGTCCTCTCCGAAATGGCGCAGCAGCACGGCGCGGCGGCAGCCGGCGGTCTCGACCAGCCCGGCGAGGGCATCGAGCCGGGTGCGTTCCGAAGCGCGGCGATCCTCGGGCACTTCGGAGAGCCGCTGGCGGGCCTGCGCGAAGTCGCCCGCGCCCCACAGCATCAGCGTCTGCGCCGGATCGCCGTCGCGCCCGGCGCGGCCCGTTTCCTGATAGAACGCCTCGATCGACTTCGGCACGCCGGCATGGGCGACGAAGCGCACGTCGGGCTTGTCGATCCCCATGCCGAACGCGATCGTGGCGACGATCACCATATCCTCGGAGGCAACGAACGCCGCCTGGTTGGCGGCGCGCACGTCCGGCTCAAGCCCGGCATGGTAGGGGCGCACCTCGCGCCCGCTGGCGGCGGCGATCTGTTCGGCCAGCTTTTCCACCTTCGCGCGAGTCGGGGCGTAGACGATCCCCGGCCCGGGTTCGCTGCGCATGAGGTCGGCCACCTGGCGCACCGGATTGTCCCGGTGCGTGATGCGATAGCGGATGTTCGGCCGATCGAACCCGGCGACGATCATCCCTTCTTCCGGGATGCCCAGCTGGCGGAGGATGTCGCCGCGGGTGTGCGCATCGGCGGTCGCGGTCAGCGCCAGGCGCGGCACGCCCGGGAAGGCGTCCATCAGCGGGCGCAACAGGCGGTAGTCGGGGCGGAAGTCATGCCCCCATTCCGACACGCAGTGCGCCTCGTCGATCGCGAACAGCGCCACCTGCGAGGACGACAGCAGGTCGCGAAACCCCGGCTGGCTCGCCCGCTCGGGCGCGACATACAGCAGGTCGAGGGTGCCCGCGCGGAACGCGTCCAGCGTTTCACGCCAGTCAGCATCGGCGCTGGTGAGGGTGGCGGCGGCGATGCCATTTGCCCGCGCCGACCGCAGCTGGTCGTGCATCAGCGCGATCAGCGGGCTGACCACCACGCACGTGCCCGGCAGCATGGTGGCGGGCAGCTGGTAAGTCAGCGACTTGCCCGCGCCGGTCGGCATGACCGCAAGCGTCGAACGCCCGCCGAGCACGCGATCGATCACCTGGGGCTGCACCCCGCGAAAATCGTCGAACCCGAACAGCTCGCGCAACCGCGCGCGGGCAGCGGGAAGATCGAGGGATGCGGGCGCGACCGTGGCCATGCGGGGCGCCTTGGCACAGCCGGCCGGCGGAGGAAAATGCCGGAGTGTGGACAGCGAAGATTGCGGCGCGATTGTGGCACGGCTACAGACGCGGCAACCCCAAACTGTGGAGATATGCATCATGAAGAAGTTCGCCCTCGTCCTTGCCCCGCTCACCTTCGCGCTGGCCGCGTGCGGCGGAGCCGACGACGCCTCGACCGAAGCCCAGCCCGACACCGTGGAAATGCCCGCCGATGCGGCGATGACCGGCGTGACTGCCGAGCCCGCCGTGGACCCGAGCGCCAACGCGACCGTCGATGCCGCTGCCACCCCGGCCGCATCCGCCGAGGCAACCACCCCGGCGACCGCCGAGGAAGCTGGCGCCAATGCCGCCGATGTGGCCGCCCGCGCCCAGGCCGCCGCGGCCGCTGCCGACGCGGCAACCGAGACCGCGCCGCAGTAACCTGCGGCTTGCGCCAGCCTGGCGCAAACCACGTGACCCGATGAGCGGGCGAATCGCAGCAGCGATTCGCCCGCTTTTCCTTTTGCGCGATCGCGGTATGGCATGCGCCATGCGCCTGTCCGCTCCCGCGATCATGTCCCTCCTTATCCTACCCCTGTTGGCCGCCTGCGGTCCGTCAGACAGTGACCCCGGCCCGGGCGGCGTGACGGTGGGCGAAGCCAGGGCGCTCGATGAAGCGGCCGAGATGCTCGAACAGCGGCGCCTGCCGCCCGAAGCCCTCCCCGGCCCCGCCACCAGTCCCAGCCCGGCCCCGTCGGCCACCCCAATCAGCGAGGCGCCAACACGATGAGCGGCACTATGAACGGTATGGACCCCGAACTGTTCGAACAGTTCATCGACCAGCTTGAACGCTACGTGCGCGAACGGCTGCTCCCCGCCGAACGCGAAGTGATCGAGGCGGACCGCATCCCCGACGAAATCGTGCAGGAAATGCGCGACATGGGATTGTTCGGGCTGACCGTGCCGGAGAAATACGGCGGCGCGGGCCTATCCACCTCGCAATACGCGCGGGTGGTCAAGACGATGGCCTATGCCGCGCCCGCTTACCGGTCGATCTTCTCGATCAACGTCGGCATGTTCAACAGCGCGATCAAGAACGGCGGCACGGACGCGCAAAAGGCCGAATGGTGGCCGCGCATCGCCGGGGGCGAGATCGCCTGCTTCGGGCTGACCGAGCCGGGCAGTGGCTCCGACAGCGCGGCGATGGCGACCACCGCCCGCCCCGACCCCAGCGGCAACGGGTGGATCCTCAACGGGACCAAGCGCTACATCACCAACGCCCCGCACGCCGCGGTCGGCCTGATCATGGCGCGCACCGAAAAGGAGGCGTTGCCCAAGAACGCGCACGTTTCCGCCTTCATCGTGCCGATGGACACGCCCGGCGTCACCGTCGGCAGCCCCGATCACAAGATGGGCCAGTCGGGCAGCCACATCGCCGACGTGATCCTGGAAGACGTCCACGTTCCGGGCGAGGCGCTGCTCGGCGGGGAGACCGGCAAGGGCTTCGTGTTCGCGATGCGCAGCCTCGACAACGGGCGCATCTCGGTCGGCGCGGCGGCGACCGGCTATGCCCGCCGCGCGCTCGACAGCGCGCTGCGCTATGCCACGGAGCGGAAAGCATTCGGCGAACCGATCGCCAACTTCCAGCTGATCCAGCAGATGCTCGCCGAAAGCGAGACAGAGATCTACGCCGCCGAGTGCATGATGGCGGATGTCACCGCGCGCGCCGACGCGGGCGAGAACATCCTGCGCAAAGCGGCGGCGTTCAAGGTCTTCGCTTCGGAAATGTGCGGCCGGGTGGTCGACCGGGTGGTGCAGATCTATGGCGGGGCCGGCTATCTGGCCGAATACGACGCCGAGCGGTTCTTCCGCGATGCGCGGATCTACCGCATCTATGAAGGCACTACGCAGATCCTCCAGCTGCAGATCGCCAAGCACATGCTGCGCGATTTCGCCGCGCACGGCTGATGTACCAGCTCCTCTCCGACCTCTCGATCGTCGAGGTCTCCAGCTTCGTCGCCTCGCCTACCGCCGGCTTGTACTGCGCGCAGATGGGGGCGGAGGTGATCCGCGTCGACCAGATCGGCGGCGGGCTCGACTACGACCGTTACATGCAAACGAGCGAGGGCCGGAGCTTGGCATGGGAGAACCTCAACCGGGCGAAGAAGTCGGTCGCGCTCGATCTGAAGTCCGCCGAAGGGCGTGAGCTGTGCGTCGAACTGGCGCGCAAGACCGGCCAGCTCATCACCAACCTGCCCGAGAAGTCCTTCCTCAGCCATGCGGCGGTCAGCGCGGGGCGGCCGGACATGATCTCGGTCCGCATCATGGGCTGGCACGACGGGCGCCAGGCGATGGATTTCACCGTCAACGCCGCGAGCGGCTATCCGCTGATGACCGGCCCCGCCGAATGGGACCAGGACACCGCGCCTCCGGTCAACCAGGTGCTGCCCGCGTGGGACTTCATCACCGGCGCGTACTGCGCGTTCACGCTGATGGCCGCGCTGCATCACCGCGCCGCGACGGGCGAGGGCAACGAGGTGCGCGTGCCGCTGGGCGACGTGGCGATCGGTACCGTCGCCAATTCGGGCGCGCTGGCGGAAATGCTCTATCGCGGCGGCGACCGCCCCCGGCTGGGCAATGCGATCTGGGGCGCGCTGGGGCGCGATTTCGCCAGCCGCGACGGTCAGCGGTTCATGGTCGCGGTGCTCACCCCCAACCAGTGGAACGCGATGGTGGCCGCGCTGGAGATCGCGGAGCCGATCGCCGCGCTTGAGGCGCAGGCCGGGGTGGAGTTTGCGAAGTCGGACCACAACCGCTTCGTCCACCGCGAAGCGCTGTTCGCCATCGTGCAGGAAGCCGCGGGCAAGCTGGACTATGCCGAGCTGGCCGAGCGGCTGACCCGGGCCGGCGCGACGTTCGAACGTTACCGCACGATGTTCGAGGCGGCGAACGATCCGGTGCTGGTGACAGACAACCCGCTGTTCGGCCCCTCGCCCGCCAACCCCAGCGGGTTCGCCTACCCCGCGCCGCGCAGCTTCGCGCATCTGGGCGGAGCGGCGCCCGCCGATCCGGCGCCTGCGCCCTATCTTGGCCAACATAGCGAGGAAGTGCTCGCCACAAGAGTCGGTTTGTCGTCGGGCGCGATCCACGCGCTTATCGACCGCGGCGTGGTCGCGCCGAGTGACCGGGACGGATTGAGGAAGACATCATGACAAAACGCCGCGCCGCCATCGTCAGCCCCCTGCGCACCCCGGTGGGCAAGTTCCTCGGCACGCTGGCCCCGCTCGACGCGGGCGCGCTGGGCGCGGTGATCCTGAAGGCGCTGGTGGAGCGCAGCGGGATCGATCCCGAACGCGTCGACGACGTGGTGTTCAGCCAGGGCTACGGCAACGCCGAGGCGCCCGCGATCGGCCACTGGAGCTGGCTGGCCGCTGGCCTCCCGCTCGAGGTGCCGGGCTACCAGCTCGACCGGCGCTGCGGATCGGGCGTGCAGGCGGTGGTCAACGCGGCGATGATGGTCGAGAGCGGCCATGCCGACGTGGTCGTCGCCGGCGGGTGCGAGAGCATGTCCAACGTCGAACACTACACCACCGCGCTGAGGGGCGGGGTCAAGGCGGGCAACGTCGAGCTGTGGGACCGCCTCACCCGCGGGCGGCTGCTCAGCCAGCCGGTCGAGCGCTTCGGCGTCATCAGCGGGATGATCGAGACCGCCGAGAACCTGGCCAAGGACTATGGCATCACCCGCGAGGAGGCCGACGCCTTCGCGGTTCGCAGCCACCGGAACGCGGCTGCCGCGTGGGACGAGGGCAAGTTCGACGCGCAGCTCGTCCCGGTGCCGGTGCCGCAGCGCAAGGGCGAGCCGGTGATGTTCGACCGCGACGAAGGATTCCGCGCCGATGCCAGCATGGAGAGCCTCGGCAAGCTGCGGGCGCTGGAGAACGGTGTCGTCACCGCCGGCAACGCCAGCCAGCAGAACGATGCCGCCGCCGCGTGCCTGGTAGTGGCGGAGGACAAGCTGGAAGAACTCGGCCTCGAACCGCTGCTGTGGTTCACCGGCTACGCCGCGGCTGGGTGCGATCCCAGCCGGATGGGCATTGGCCCGGTCCCGGCGGTCGAGCGGTTGTTTGCGCGCACCGGCATGGGCTGGAACGACATCGGCCTGATCGAACTCAACGAAGCGTTCGCGCCGCAAGTGCTCGCCGTGCTGAAGGGCTGGGGCTGGTCGGCGGACGACAGCCGGCGCGAGCTGCTCAATGTCAACGGTTCGGGCATCAGCCTGGGCCATCCGATCGGAGCGACCGGCGGGCGGATTCTCGCCGACATGGCGCACGAGATGCACCGGCGCGGCGCGCGCTATGGCCTTGAAACGATGTGCATCGGCGGCGGGCAGGGCATCGCCGCGATTTTCGAGCGCGCGGCCTGATGCCAGAGACTGCCGGCGACTGGTCGGCGTGGGTCGGCCGCGAGGAGCGGCGCATCGACCGGCTGGACGAGGCGCTCGCCGGCCGGTGGTTGGCGACCTTCGACCTGCCTGCGCAGGGCGCCGGGGCGATGCCGCAGGGCATTCACTTCTGCCTCTGCACCCCCGACGCGCCGACGGGCGCATTGGGCGAGGACGGCCACCCCCGGCGCGACGACAGCGCCGGCAGCTTCCTGCCGCCTGTCCCCCTGCCCCGGCGGATGTGGGCGGCGAGCGAGATCGCCTTCCATGCGCCCATCTCCATCGGCGCGGCGGTGGAGCGGGTGTCACGCGTCGCCTCGATCACGCCCAAATCCGGCAAGAGCGGCGCGATGGTGTTCGCTTCGGTCGAACACGACACGTTCGCGGACGGGGTGCTTGCGGTGCGCGAGGTGCAGGCCCTGGTGTACCTCGAAGCCGCCGCGCCCGATGCGCCGCTGCAGCCCGCGGCGGCGGGCGACGCGCGCTTCGATCCCGCCGCCTGGCACGCGCACCGGGTGCTGACCCCGACCGAATCGCTGCTGTTCCGCTTCTCCGCCCTCACCTTCAACAGCCACCGCATCCACTACGACCTGCCGTATGCCCGGGATGTCGAGCGTTACCGCGGGCTGGTGGTGCACGGGCCGCTGATGGCGAGCCTGCTGCTCCAGCTGGCGGAAGAACGGGTGGGACCGCTGAAGCGCTTCGCCTTCCGCGCGGTCAGCCCGGCGATTGTCGGGGAACCGCTGCACCTGGTCCTGCGCCAGGAAGACAGCACCCTGACCCTAGGCGCGTTCGCCGGCGACGGCCGCCAGGTCGTCCAGGCAGAGGGCGCAGTTTGACCGTTTGCCCGCCGGTGCCGCGAGTGATACGGTTTCAGTTGCAACCATGACCACGCTCCCGCCCGCCGACCGCGATTTCAGCGCCTTGCCCGACATGCCGGGGGACGTGTTCACCGCGCCGCTGCAAAAGCCGGCGCATGTCGGCGACGACTGGCTCGAACCACGCCAAGCCGATTATTCCAGCGACGACGACGCGATCTGGAACGACCTGTTCGCGCGCCAGATGGAGGTCCTGCCCGGCCGCGCGGCAGGCGCGTTCATGGCGGGCTTGCAGAAGCTCAACCTCAACCGCGGCGGGGTGCCCGAATTCGGCAAGCTGTCGGAAGACCTGTCGGCCCTGACCGGGTGGTCGGTGGTGCCGGTGCCGATGCTCATCCCGGACCACGTGTTCTTCTGGCACCTGGCCAATCGCCGCTTTCCGGCCGGCAACTTCATCCGCACCCGCGAGACGTTCGACTACATCGAAGAACCCGATGTGTTTCACGACGTGTTCGGGCACGTGCCGATGCTGACCGATCCGGTCTATGCCGATTACATGCAGGAATACGGCCGCGCCGGGTGGAAGGCGATGCGCTACAACCGCTTGAAGGCGCTGGGCGCGCTCTACTGGTACACGGTCGAGTTCGGGCTGATCGAGGAGGCGGGCGGCATCAAGGCATACGGCGCGGGCATCCTCTCAGGCCCGACCGAGATCGTCTATGCGACCGAAGCGCAGAGTCCCAACCGGATCATGCTCAACGTCGATCGGGTGATGCGCACCGATTATGTGATCAGCGACCTGCAGCCGACCTATTTCGTGATCGAGAGCTTCGAGGACCTGTACCGCCAGACGGTGGAGCGCGACTTCGACCGGCTCTATCGCAGCCTCCACCCCGGCTTCACCTACGCCAACAGCGCGGTGATCGATCTCGATCATGCGGTGCACGTCGGCACGCAGGAATACCTGCTGCGCGGCGGGCGCGGCAGCGGGGCTATTCCGGTCTAGCAGCGGTGCCGCCCCCGCGCGGCGCGCAGGCAAAGAAAAACCGGCCCGGGATCGCTCCCGAGCCGGTCGATCTGGTACGATGCGGACCTTAGTTGGTGGTCGCGGTCGCAGCCGGGACGGTGCCTTCGTCGGCAGCTTCGCCAACTTCTTCCATCGCATCGGCCTTGTCTTCGGCCTGGTCGGTCACGGCGTCAGCCTGCTCGTCGGTCATGGTGCCGGCGTCTTCCATGGCTTCAGCCTGCTCGTTCACGACTTCGGCGTTCTGCTCACCAGCGTCTTCCATCGCGTTTTCCTTCGGGCCGTCGCAGGCAGCGACGGTGAGGCCCAGCGCGAGCGCCGACGAGAGAGCAATGATCTTCTTCATTTCAGTAATCCCCTTCTTGGATGGGCGGCCTGCATATCAAGCCCGCCGCCCGGTGGTAAGCGAAAATGTATCGTGGATTAATTGACGCGCGAGGAGCAGGCGACGTTGACCGCACACAGCAGCGCGCTTGCGGCCACGATGCCCAGCAGCAGCGCCGTCGCCGACAGGCCCGCCGCGAGCGGCGCGCTGCTGCCCAGCGCACCGGCCGCGACTGCGCCGATCACTCCGACGGCGACATTGAAGATCATGTCGCGGCGATCGTCGCTGCGGCTGAGGATGGCGGCGAGCCATCCAAGGATGCCGCCTACCGCGATAAGAACCAGGAAACCCATTTCAAACTCTGATGTCAGCTTTGGCAACGAAAGCGCCGAACCCAACGCGGGTTCCGCGCCCGCGGCATAAATACCAACTTAAGTTAGCGTAGTGTCAACCATGCCACAGCCGCGAGGCCGACCACGATGCGATACCAGGCGAACGGCGCGAACCCCCGCTTGGAGACATAGGCGACAAACGCGCGGATGATGATCATCGCCACCACGAACGAGGACAGGAACCCGGCCGCGATCTCCGCCAAGCCGATCGTGGTTCCGCCGGTGAATACCGAGGGATCATCGAGGATTTTCACCGTGGCCGCGCCCAGCATCGTGGGCACCGCCAGGAAGAACGAGAATTCGGCCGCCGTGCGCCGGCCCACGCCCAGCGCCAGCCCGCCGAGGATGGTCGCGCCGGACCGGCTGGTTCCCGGGATCATGGCCAGGCATTGCGCCAGTCCGATCAGGAACGCGGTGCGCATCGGCAGCTCCGCGACCCCGTTATCCTCGCGCGGGGCGACCCGGCGTTCGAGCACCAGCATCGCCACTCCGCCGATCACCAGCGCCACCGCGACCACCATCGGGCTGCCCAGCATGGCGTCGATCGCATCCTTGGCCAGCAGGCCAATGACCGCGGCCGGCATGAAGCCCAGCGCCACGTTGCGCACGAACCGGACCGATTCCCCCTTGCCGCGCAGCAGCCCGACCGCGGTGAACCAGAACAGTTTGCGATAGGTGACGATCACCGCGGCGATCGCGCCTAGCTGGATCACGACGTTGAACTGGGCCCATTCCTTCGGGTCGTAACCGAACAGCGCCTGCGCCAGGATCAGGTGCCCGGTGGAGGATACCGGCAGGAACTCGGCCAGCCCCTCAAGGACGCCCAGCAGGATAGCAGTAAGGATCAGGTCCATCGGGTCGCGCTCATGAAGCACGGGCGGCGCAAGTCAATCGCTTGCGCCGCCCGGCTTGTTTCAGACAGATGCGAGAGCTGCTTACCAGATGCGGATGCGCTGCTCCGGCGCGAGGTACAGCTCGTCATCGGCGGTGACGTTGAACGCCTTGTACCATTCGTCGAAGTTGCGGACGACGCCGTTCACCCGGAATTCCTCCGGGCTGTGCGGATCGGTGCGCAGCCGCTGCAGCGCCGCCTCGTCGCGCTGCTGCGAACGCCACACCTGCGCCCAGCCGAGGAAGAACCGCTGGTCGCCGGTCAGACCGTCGATCACCGGCGCTTCCTTGCCGTTCAGCGACATCTTGTACGCGCGGTAGGCGATCGACAGGCCGCCAAGGTCGCCGATGTTCTCGCCCAGCGTCAGCCGGCCGTTCACGCACGGCTGGGTCTCGCCCAGTGGGCAGAACGCGTTGTACTGTTCCACCAGCGCGTTGCCGAGCTTGTCGAACGCGGCGCGGTCACCGTCGGTCCACCAGTTGCGCAGCATGCCGGTGCCGTCGGACTTCGATCCCTGGTCGTCGAACCCGTGCCCCATCTCGTGACCGATGACCGCGCCGATCCCGCCATAATTGACCGCCGGATCGGCCGTCAGCCCGAAGAACGGCTGCTGCAGGATGCCGGCGGGGAACACGATCTCGTTCTTGGTCGAGTTATAATACGCGTTCACCGTCTGCGGCAGCATGCCCCACTCGGTGCGGTCGATCGGACCGCCCAGCTTGGACAGCATGTCCTGGTACTGCCACTTGCCCGCCGCCATGCGGTTGGCGAGCGGCTGGCCGGCGGTGATCGCGAGGCCCGGATAGGTCTCCAGTTCGTCGCGGTACCCGATCTTGGGATCGAACGCGGCGAGCTTGGCCATCGCCTCCTTCTTGGTCGCGGCGCTCATCCAGTCGTTTTCCTGGATGCTGACGCCCAGCGACTTGCGCAGGTTCTCGACCAGGTCGACCATCGCGGCCTTGTTGGCGGGCGGGAAGTAGCGCGTCACGTACGACGCGCCGACCAGTTCGCCCAGCAGCCCTTCGGTCTCGTCGATCGACCGCTTCCACCGCGGGCGCTGCTCGGGCGTGCCGTTCAGCGTGTTGCCGTAGAAGGCGAACTGCGCGGCGTCGATGTCGCTCGGCAGCACGGCGGCGTTGGAGCTGAGGAAGCTCTTGACCATCCACGCCTGCAGCACCTCGATCGGGGTGCCGGCGACCAGCTTCATCATCGCCGGGGTGCCGCCGCCGATCTTGGCGAGGGTCGCGGCGTCCAGCTTCAGTTCCGCCGCGCGTTCCGGGGTCGGCGGCAAGTCGCCGACGACGAACCGGTCGGTTTCGCCGAAGCCCGAGGCTTCCATCAGCGCCGCCACCGGGAACGCCGGGTCGAGCGCGGCGAGCTGAGCCGGCGTCAGCGCGTTGTAGGTGAGGTCGCGGTTGCGGCGAGTCGCGCGGTCCCAGCTGACCTTGCGGGCGATGCTTTCTTCGAACTGATAGACCTGCGCGGCCATGCCGGCGGCGTCTGCGTACCCGCCCTTGCCCAGCAGGAACGCGAGGTAATCGCGGTACTTGGCCTGGATCGCCTTACCCTTCTCGGTCTCGTCGAGGTAGTAATCGCGGTCCGGCAGGCCCAGCCCGCCCGACCCGACATAGACCGAATAGCGCGTCGGCTCCTTGGCATCGACCGACACCCCGCCGCCGATCGGCGAGGGGTAGCCGACTTCGCCCCACAGCGTGGCCATCTTGGCGAGCGTATCGGCCGAGCGGATCTTGTCGAGGTAGGGCTGCGCGGGCGCCATGCCGGCGGCATCGATCGCCGCGGTATCGAGATAGGATTTGTAGCTTTCCACGATACGCCGTTCGTCGGCGGTCAGCGTGGCGGCGTCCTTGGCGACCAGTTCGTCGACCAGCGCCTTCACGTCGCTGGTCGATTTCTCGCGCAGCAGGTTGAACGCGCCGAAGCGGCTGAATTCAGGCGGCAGCGGGTTCGCCTGCAGCCACTTGTTGTTGGCATAAGCGAAGAAGTCGTCGCCCGGATCGATCGAGGTGTCGAGATCGGCGGGATCGTAGCCCCATTCGCCGAAGGACATGGTCGGCAGCGGCACCGCCTGCGCGGCAGGCGTCGCGGCGGCCGGCGCGGGCTTGGGCGCGGTCTGCGCCAGCGCGGGAGCGGCAACGGTCAAGGCCAAGGCACTGATGCCCAGCGTGGCGATAGTCTTTAAGGTCATGCGATCCCCGATTGTTGAGCGAACGGCCCGTGCGGCCCGCCGCTGGAAATTAAGCGCGCATGCGGTGAGACCGGCATGCGCAGCGGGCGACACTAGCCGCCCGTGGTCATGAAGTGCAGCGTTTATATGTCCTTGGCCCTGACCGCGCCGTGAATAGGCGGGGGGACGCGATTGGCCCGGAAGCCCGCGCCCCCTTCGCGCGGATCACCAGATGCGCACGCGGTCCGCCGGGGCGAGGTACAGCGCATCGCCCGGCTTGACGCCAAACGCCGCATACCACGGGTCGAAGTTGCGCAGGACCGCGTTGACCCGCGCTTCGGCCAGGCTGTGGCTGTCGGTCTTGAGCAGCTGCTTGGCGAACGCCTCGCGGTACTTCCAGCGCCATGCCTGGGCATAGGAGAGGAAGAACCGCTGGTCGCCGGTCAGCCCGTCGATCACCGGCGCGGGCTTGCCGCCGAGCGACAGCTTGTAGGCGTTGTACGCCATCGACAGGCCGCCGAGATCGCCGATGTTCTCGCCCAGCGTCAGCCGGCCGTTGTGGCACGTCGTGCCGTCATCGAACGGGCACTGCTTGTCGTATTGCGCGACGAGCTTGTTGCCGAGCGCTTCGAAGGTCTTGCGGTCCTCGTCGGTCCACCAGTTTTCGAGCGCGCCGGTGGGCCCGTACTTGGCCCCTGAATCGTCGAACCCGTGGCCGATCTCGTGGCCGATGGTCGCGCCCACCGCGCCATAATTCACCGCCGCGTCCGCCTTGGGGTTGAAGTACGGCGGCTGGAGGTAGGCCGCGGGGAACACGATCTCGTTCGCCGGCGGCATGTAGTATGCGTTCACCGTCTGCGGGGTCATCAGCCACTTGGTCTTGTCGACGGGTTCGGCCAGATCCTCGAGCTGTTCCTGCCAGCTCCAGTCACTTACCGCGATCGCGCTGGCGAGCGCTTGCCCGGGCACCACGTTCAGGCCCTCATAGGTTTCGAACTTCTCCGGGTAGCCGATTTTCACCCCGAACGCGTCGAGCTTGCGCTGCGCCGCGACGCGGGTGGCGGGGGTCATCCACTCAAGCTCCTTGAGGTTGGACGCCAGCGCCAGGCGCAGGTTGCCGACCAGCTTTTCCATCTCCGCCTTGCTGGAGGCGGGGAAGTGCCGCTCGGCGTAGATCTTGCCCAGCCCCTCACCCATCGCGCCCTGCACGAAGTCGAGCCCGCGCTGCCAGCGTTCGCGCTGCTGGGTCTTGCCCTGCAGGGTCTTGCCGTAGAATTCGAAGTTCGCGTCGTCGATGTCGCTGGGGAGAACCTGCGACGCGCCGGACAGGAAGCGCGCCGCCATCCACGCCTTGATGTCGTCGAGCGGCGCGGTGTTGAGCAGCGACAGCATCGCCGGCATCCCGCCGCCCAGCTTGCCGAGCTGTTCGGGCGTCAGGCCGAGCTTCGCGATCTCTTCCGGCGTGGGCGGCAGCTGCGCCACATACAGCGCGGGCACGTTCGCGACCTTGCGGTCCTGCAGCATCAGTTCGACCGGAAAGCCGCCCGACATCGCTTTCAATTCGTCGATCGTCACGCGGTTGGTGGTGAGTTCCGGGTTGCGCGACAGCGCGCGGTCCCAGCCGAGCGCGGCGAACTGCTTTTCGAGACCGTAGACCCGCTCGGCGGTTGCCGCCGGATCGGCATAGCCCGCCTTGCCGAGCAGGAACGCGAGGTATTCCTTGTACTTGGCGCGGATCGCCTGGTTCGCTTCGCTGTCGACGAGGTAGTAATCGCGGTCGGGCAGGCCGATCCCGCCAACGCCGGTGTAGAGCGCATTGTTGTTCGGGCTGGCGGTGTCGATCGACACGTACATCCCAAGCGGCGCGGGAATGCCGGTGGCGGCGAACGCATGGGCGAGGTCCGCGCGCGTCTGGACCCCGGCGATCCGGTCAAGGAACGGCTTGGCGGGCGCGAGGCCCGCGGCGTTGATCGCGGCGGTATCGAGGTAGGCCTTGTAAAGATCGCTCACGCGCTGCTCGAGCGAGCCTGCGGGATACGATCCCGCCGCCATCTCGTCGACGATTGCCTTGACGTCGCGCTCGGCCTGCAGCCGCAGTCCCAGCGCCACGCCGCTATAGGGATACTGCGGCGGGATCACCTCGGCCGCGTCCCACTTGCCGTTGACGTAGCGGAAGAAGTCGTCCCCCGGCTTGACGGTCTTGTCGAGGTCGGCGGGGTTGAAGCCCCACCCGCCGTAGGTACCCGAGCGGTATTCCTGCGCCGCGACCGGCGTTGCGGCGGCGGCGGCGGGCGCATCTTCGGCAGCGGCCGGAGCGGCGATGGCGATGGCACCGAGCGAAGCGGCCGCGGCCAGCTTGACAAGCAAACGATTCATGAAGGCATCCCCAAACCAGAGCATCTTGATCAGATGGCTGGCGCACCTGTGGCGCGGAGCGGCGGCTGCGCGCAAGCGCGCTGGCAGACGGGCGTATGTGGTTGGTCGATTGGCTTGGAACGAAGGGGCGGTCTACGCCGCCTCCGCTCCGCCGAACTGCAGCCGGGCCAGCCGCGCATACAGCCCGCCGCTTTCGGCCAGCACCCCGTGGCTGCCCTGTTCGACGATGCGGCCATCGTCCATCACGACGATCCGGTCCGCCGCGCGCACGGTGGCGAGGCGGTGCGCGATCACCAGCGTGGTGCGATCCTGCATCAGCCGGTCGAGCGCGTCCTGCACCAGCCGCTCGCTCTCGGCGTCGAGCGCGCTGGTGGCCTCGTCCAGCAGCAGGATGGGTGCGGCCCGCAGGATCGCCCGCGCGATGGCGACGCGCTGGCGTTGGCCACCGGACAGCTGGGTGCCGTTCTCCCCCAGGAAGGTGTCGAGCCCCTGCGGCAGGGCGCGCAGAAACGCCTCGGCATTGGCGGCGCGGGCGGCTTCCCAGATGTCGTCGTCGCTCGCGTCCCAGTTGCCATAACGCAGGTTGTCGCGTGCGTTGGCGCTGAACAGCACGCCTTCCTGCGGCACGAAGGCGATCCGCTTGCGGATCTCGGCCGGGTCGGCGCTGGTCAGCGGCACGCCGTCCAGCCGGATGGTGCCGGCCTGCGGATCGTAGAACCGTTCGACCAGCTGGAAGATCGTGCTCTTGCCCGCGCCCGACGGGCCGACGATCGCGACCGTTTCCCCCGGCTGCACTTCCAGCGTGAAATCCTTGAGCGCCGGGCTGTCGAGCCGCGTGGGATAGCGGAAACTGACGTTGCGGAACGACAGCGAACCGCGCGGCGGCTGGGGCAGGGCCTCGGGCCGGGCGGGCGGCGCGATGGTCGGCTGTTCTTCCAGCAGCTCTGCCAGCCGGCTCGCCGCGCCCGCGCCGCGCAGCAGGTCGCCATAGACCTCGGTTAGCGCGCCGAGCGCGCCCGCGACCAGACCGGCGGTGATCACCACCGCGGCGATGGTCCCGCCCGAGATCGCGCCGCTCGCGACGCCGACCGCACCGCGCCACATCAGCAGCACGATCGCGCCGAACACGATCAGGATGATGAGCGCGGTCATCGCCGCGCGGATCATGATCCGCCGCCGCGCGGTGTTGAAGCTGCTTTCCACCGCGGCGTGGAACCGGTCGCGCTCCCGCCCCTCCTGGTTGAACGCCTGGACGATCTTCATCGCGCCCAGCACTTCGGAGGTCATCGCGCCGATATCGGCCACCCGGTCCTGGCTGGTGCGCGACACGTTGCGCAGACGCCGCCCGAACACCGCGATCGGGATGACCACGGCGGGGATCACCAGCACCATCCACATCGTCAGCTGCGGAACCAGGTAGAACAGGTAGGCAGTCCCGCCGATCCCCATCAGCAGGTTGCGCAGGGCGACCGAGACGGTGGTGCCGACGACCTGTTCGATCAGCGTGGTGTCGCTGGTCATCCGGCTGGAGATTTCCTTGGGGCTGTTCTCTTCGTAAAAGCCCGGCGCCAGGCGCAGCAGGTTGTCCTGCACCTTGCGGCGGATATCGGCGACCACCCGCTCCCCCAGCCAGCTCACGAAGTAGAACCGCATCGCGGTGCCGAATGCCAGCACGCCGACGATCACGAACAGATAGCGGAACCAGCGGGCGATATCCGCAGGATCGCCGCCAGCGGCAAAACCGCGGTCGATGATCAGTTTGAACCCCGACGGGATCGCCAGCGTGGCACCGGCGGTGATCGTCAGCGCGATCAGCGCAAGCACCACCCGGCCGGGATACTGCAGCGCCTGGCGCCAGATCATCAGCAGCGGGCGGACGCTGCGCGCGGCTTGCGGGTCGCGGGGCTTGCGGCGCAGCATGCCGCGCCGCCCCTGCCCGTCCCCGGTCTGAGTTGCCTCGCCCGAAGCTTGCTCGCTGTCGTCCATCGCCGCGCCCTTAAACCCGGTGGCGGGCGAAATCCACCGCACGGCGGACCCCGGCCCTGGTTTGTGCGTTGCACAAGAACCCAAACCGCGTCACGATGCCATACCCGGCACTCGAAAGCGGGGCCCAGCAGGGGAATATGATTGCTCTACCACGCTTATGAAATGCAGCGCGCCTGGCTCAACGGAGCAAGCGCCTGGGCCTCGATCGGCGCCGAATTGATGAGCAATCCCAGCTATCCCGCGGCGTACCTCGGCGTGGCGCCCAGCGCCGCCAGCGCGCTGGAAGTGTTCGCGCACGCGACCCAGTCGCGCGGCAAGCCGGCGTTTGAGATCGACCATGTCACGATCGGCGGAACCGCGCACCCGGTGACCGAGGCGATCGTCTACAACAAGCCATTCGGGGACTTGCGCCGGTTCACGCGCGACGGCCTCCCTGCCGACGCGCCCAAGGTGTTGATCGTCGCGCCGATGAGCGGCCACTACGCCACGCTGCTGCGCGGCACAGTCGAACGGATGGTCGAGAATGCCGAGGTGTTCATCACCGACTGGGCCGATGCGCGCGACGTGCCGGCGGCAGCGGGCCGGTTCGACCTAGACGATTACATCGATTACCTGATCGACTTCCTCGCCTTCATCGGTCCGCATACGCACGTGATCGCCGTGTGCCAGCCATCGGTCCCCGCGCTGGCGGCGACCGCGGTGATGAACGCCGGGCTGCACCCGGCACGGCCCGCCACGCTGACCATGATGGGCGGTCCGATCGATACCCGCTGCTCCCCCACCACGGTCAACGACCTGGCGATGGAGCGCCCGATCGAGTGGTTCCGGCAGTCGGTGATCGCCACCGTTCCGGGGCAGTACCGCGGGCACGGCCGGCAGGTCTATCCGGGGTTCCTGCAGCTGGCCGGGTTCATGAGCATGAACCTCGGCAATCACCTGATGAGCCATTACGAGATGTTCAAGCATCTCACCGCCGGAGACGACGCCAGCGCCGATGCGACCAAGGCGTTCTACGACGACTACCGCAGCGTGTGCGACATGACCGCCGAGTTCTACCTCCAGACGGTCGAAGAGGTATTCCAGAAGCATTCCTTGCCCAACGGCACGTTCATGCACCGCGGGGAGCCGGTCGACCTGGGCGCAATCCGCGACACCGCCCTGCTGGCGGTGGAGGGTGAGCGCGACGATATTTCCGGCCTCGGCCAGACCAGGGCGGCGCTGGATCTCGCGACCGGGCTGGCCGACGGGAAGAAGCTTTACTTCCTTGCTGAAGGTGCCGGCCACTACGGCATCTTCAATGGCAGCCGCTGGCGCGACAAGATCGCCCCGGTGGTCGAAGCGTTCGTCGCAGCGCACGGGCGGGTCGGCCTGAAAGCGGTCGCCTAACCCAAGTCAAAGCAGGAACTTAACCCCGCGACGGGGGATTGGCCGGGCGTACCTTTCGCAACCCGAGGACCGCTCCCTTGCCCGACCCATCCGTTCCGGCTGACGACGCGCCGATCGCCTATTCCAAGAACCTGAAGTCCGACCACGCGCTGGTGGAGGAGGCGGTTACCATCAACCGCCCGCCCAGCGAGCTCTATCAATTCTGGCGCCAGCAGGAAAACCTGGCCGGGGTGATGGAGAACGTCGTCTCGATCGAGAAGGTCGACGACAAGCGCTATCGCTGGACGGTCAAGGCACCGGGCGGCAAGGAAGTGAGCTGGGTCGCGGCGATCACCAACGATCTGACCGACCGCGAACTGACCTGGCAGTCGGAAGACGGCGGCGACATCGACAATTCAGGCCGCGTGCGGTTCGAGGATGCGGGCGAACGCGGCACCGTGGTGCGCGCGACCATCGCCTACGATCCGCCGGCCGGCGTGGTCGGCCAGCTGGTCGCCAAGCTGTTCCAGCGCGAACCGCGCATCCAGTCGCGGCGTGACCTGCACCGTTTCAAGCAACTGATGGAAACAGGCGAGATCAGCACCTCGGCGCGCAACCAGCGCGAGCGCGAGGAGCGTGACGAAAACCAGACCATCACCCGCGAGGCCACCACCCCCGTTTACCAGGAGAACCAGGCATGAAAGCGATCACCTGGCACGGCAAGCATGACGTCCGCTGCGATACCGTCGACGATCCCGAGATCCTCAACCCGCGCGATGCGATCATCCGCATCACCTCGACCGCGATCTGCGGCTCCGACCTGCACCTCTATGATGGCTACGTTCCGCAGATGATGCCGGGCGACATCCTGGGGCACGAGTTCATGGGCGAAGTGGTGGAAATCGGCGCCAAGAGCACGCTCAAGAAAGGGCAGCGCGTGATCGTGCCGTTCCCGATCTCGTGCGGGCAGTGCTTCCATTGCAAGAAGCAGCAGTTCTCCTGCTGCGACAACAGCAACCCGGCCGACAAGCAGGACATCGGGCGCGAGCAGCTGGGCCAGCCGATGGCGGGCATCTTCGGCTACAGCCACATGACCGGCGGCTATTCGGGCGGCCAGGCGGAATACGTCCGCGTCCCCTACAGCGATGTCGGCCCGTTCGTGATCCCCGATGACAGCATCGACGATGACAAGGTGCTGTTCATGACCGACATCCTGCCGACCGGCTGGATGGCGGCGGAAAACTGCGACATCGAGCCGGGCGATACGGTCGCGGTGTGGGGCTGCGGCCCGGTCGGGCTATTCGCGGTCCAGTCGGCCTTCCTGATGGGCGCCAAGCGCGTGATCGCGATCGATCACTTCCCCGCCCGGCTGGAGCTTGCCGCCAAGTTCGGCGCCGAGACGATCAATTTCGAACATTCCAAGGTGTACGAAGCGCTGCAGGACATGACCGGCGGGGTGGGCCCTGACGCGTCGATCGACTGTGTCGGGCTGGAGGCGCACGGGCTGTACCTCGACAATGTCCTCGATCAGATCAAGGTGTCGACCTTCCTTGGCACCGATCGCGGGCATGTGATCCGCCAGATCATCATGGCCACCCGCAAGGGCGGCAACGTGTCGATCCCCGGCGTCTATGGCGGGTTCCTGGACAAGTTCCCACTCGGCGCGATGATGGAAAAGGGCCTGACGGTGAAGACTGGCCAGACTCACGTCCAGAAATACACCGAGCCGCTTTACGCCGCCATCGTCGAGGACAAGATCGACACCACCTTCCTGATCAGTCACCGGATGCCGCTGGAAGCGGGGCCCGAAGGCTATCAGAAGTTCCACGACGAGCAGGACACCTACACCAAGATCGTCCTCAAGCCGGGGATGGCCGCGGCGGCCTAGCCGCCCGGTGGCAGCGGTTCGGACCTGCGGCGGCCCAGCAGCCGCCGCAGCATCCGCCGCGCGATCAGCAACAGCCAGGCGGTGAGCGCCAGGAGCACCAGCGCGATGCCCCCCGCCACATACGGGTGCGCATAGGCGAGCCACAACAGGCCCGCGCTCGCCACGTCCTCGGCCGTCGAGACGACCATGTTGCTGAACGGTTCGGGGCTGGCGTTGACCACCGCCCGCGCCCCGGCCTTGCCGCCGTGCGCCGCGAACGCCGCCCCGCCGCCGAGCAGGAACGCGATCGCCTGCATCGCCGGATCGCCCGGATCGACGATGGCGAGCGCCAGCATCGCGCCGCCGACCGGCCGCACCACCGTGTGCACCGCGTCCCACGCGCTATCGAGCCACATGACCTTGTCGGCGAAGAACTCCACCAGCGCCGCGACCGCCGCCACGCCCATCACCCACGGGTTGGCGAGCGCATCGAGCGCCTGGAGATGATCGGGCAACGGCAGCGCGCCGAGCCGCATCGCGAGCCCGGTCGCGAACACCGCCAGATACAGCCGCCAACCGGCGAGCAGGCTGACGCTGCCGGCAAGGCCCAGAACTTCGACGATGCCCATACGCTCTCCTCCCGGCGCACCATGCGCCTGCCGGAGGTGGCGCGCAATCAGCCGATGCGCGCGCCCTGACCGCCGTCGACCGGCAGGAGCACGCCGGTGACGAAGCGCGCCTCGTCGCTGGTGAGGAACAGGACCGCGTTGGCGACATCCCATGCGCTGCCCATTCCGCCTTTGAACGGCACCATCGCATCACGCGCCGCGCGCTGCGCGGCAAGATCGCGCCCGTCACGTGCCGCCGTTCCGCCCACCCCCATCGGCGTATCGATCAGCCCGGGCAGCACCGCGTTGCAGCGCACTCCGCGCTTGGCCGAGCCGAGCGCGGTGGCGATGGCCAGCCGGTTGAGCGCGGCCTTGGAGATCTCGTACGCCACCATGTTGGCCCCGGCGACCGAGGCGAGCGAGCTTACCAGCACGATCGACCCGCTGCCCGCCTCGCGCATCGGGGCGAGGACCGCCTTGACCAGCTTGCGCGCGCCGGTGAAATTGACCGCGAATACCGTTTCGAACGCATCGTCGTCGTGCGCATGGGCCGGTCCGTCGCCGCGATGGCCGATCCCGACGTTGTCGACGCAGATGTCGATCCGGCCCCAGCGTTCGAGCGCGGCCGATACGATCGCGTCCGCTTCGGTGACGATATCGGCGGCAAAAGCGAAAGCGGTCCCGCCGGCGTCGGTTATTTCAGCGACCGTCGCTTCGGCCCGCGCATGGTCGCGATCGACGCACAGCACTTCGGCGCCTTCCCGCGCCAGCGTCAGCGCGATTGCCCGGCCGTTACCCGTCGTCTCGCCCGGCTGCTGGCCCGCGCCGACGACCACCGCGGTCTTGCCCGCCAGCCGTCCGGTCACGCCGGCTTCCTCACCGCTCGTCTAGTTCGGGGTTGAGCTGGCTCTCGTCTTCCAGTTGCACGCCGAAGCTGTTCAGCATCATCGACACCTGGGTGTACTGACCGACGGTGAACACCAGGTCCATGCGGCCCTTGTCCCCCAGCGGCTCCAGCGCGGCCCAGGTCGCGCCGGAGATGAAGTGGTCCCGCACCAGTTCGTCGCAGGCGGTCACGATCGCGCTGTCGAGATCGTCCCAGCACGCCGCGTGCGGACCCTCCATGGTGCCCGCCACGTCAGCTTCGCTCATGCCCGAGGCGAGCCCGATCCGCTCGTGCTGGGCGAATTCGTAACCCGAGCGGCAATTCCACCCGGTGCGCAGGATCGCGATCTCGCGCCGCCGGGGATCGAGCGCGTTCCGGCGGCTGAGGATGTAGTTCCCCCATTGCAGGAACCGCGTCAGCGCCTCGGGCGCCCGGGCGAAGGTCAGAAAGATATTGAGCGGGCGCGCGCCCTCGCGGGTCACCGGTGCCAGCGCCGCGGTCTGTTCCGGCGTCAGCGTAGCGGGATCGAGCGGAGTGATCCGCGGGGCGCGCAGCCGCACGTTAAACCGGCCTCAAGTAGCGAAGCGGTAGGCCCACCATCAAAGCACCTCGAACAGGCCGGCGGCACCCATGCCGCCGCCGACGCACATGGTGACGACGACGTACTTCTCGCCCCGGCGCTTGCCTTCGCGGATCGCGTGGCCGACGCAGCGCGCGCCGGTCATGCCATAGGGGTGGCCGATCGAGATCGAGCCGCCGTTGACGTTGAGCTTGTCGTTGGGGATGCCGAGCACGTCCTGGCAGTACAGCACCTGCACTGCGAACGCCTCGTTCAGCTCCCACACGCCGATGTCGTCGACCGACAGGCCGAAGCGGCCGAGCAGCTTGGGAATCGCGAACACGGGGCCGATGCCCATCTCGTCCGGCTCGGTACCCGCGACCGCCATGCCGACATAGCGGGCCATCGGGGTGAGGCCGCGCGCCGCGGCGACCCCGGCTTCCATCACGATGACGGCGGCCGAACCGTCCGACAGCTGGCTGGCGTTACCGGCGGTGATGGTGCCGCCTTCGATGACGGTCTTGAGGCCCTGCAGTCCCTCCAGCGTGGTCTCGGGACGGTTGCCTTCGTCCTTCTTCAAGGTGATCTCGCGGTCGGAGACTTCGCCGGTCGCCTTGTCCTGCACCTTCATGGTGGTGGTCACTTCGACGATCTCGTCATCGAAGATGCCGGCGGCCTGCGCGGCGGCGGTGCGCTGCTGGCTCTGCAGGCCATAGGCGTCCTGCCGGTCGCGGCCGATGCCATAGCGCGCGGCGACCGTTTCGGCGGTCTGCAGCATCGGCATGTAGATCGACTTGTGCATCGCCATTAGCGACGGATCGGGCTGCACCCGCATGTCCTTGGTCTGGACCAGGCTGATCGAATCCTGTCCGCCGGCGGCGACGATGTCCATCCGGTCGACGATCACCTGCTTGGCGGCGGTGGCGATGCTCATCAGGCCGCTGGAGCACTGGCGATCCATCGTCATGCCCGACACGGTCACCGGGCACCCGGCGCGCAGCGCGACCTGGCGGGCAAGGTTGCCGCCTTGCGTGCCTTGCTGGAGCGCGGCGCCCCACAGCACGTCGTCGATCTCGCCCGGGTCGATCCCGGCCCGCTCGATCGCGGGCTTCAGCGACAAGGCGCCGAGCGTCGGCCCCAGGGTGTTGTTGAACGCGCCCTTGTATGCACGCCCGATCGGGGTGCGGGCGGTGGAGACGATAACGGCGTCACGCATGGTCAAATCCTGTCGTTTGCATAGTTGGTCCTGCCCTGGGGAAGAGCGATCAGACGAAGAACTGCATGATCCATTCGGTGATCAGGGCGGGCTTGTCCTCGCCTTCGATCTCGATGGTGATCTCGTGAGTCTGCTGCCACTGGCCGGGGCGCTTTTCTTCGAGCTCGATCAGCTTCCAGTGACCGCGGATGCGCTTGCCGCTGCGGACGGGGCTGATGAAGCGGGTTTTGTTGCCGCCATAGTTCACGCCCATTTTCACGCCGTCGACCTTCGGCAGGTCGGAATGGGCGCTGAGGTAGGGGATCATCGACAGCGTCAGGAACCCGTGCGCGATGGTGCCGCCGAATGGGGTCAGCTTGGCCTTTTCCTCGTCGAGGTGGATGAACTGGTGATCGCCCGTCGCCTCGGCGAACAGGTTGATCCGCTCCTGGCTCATCTCGACCCATTCGCTGGTGCCGACGTTCTGGCCGACCTGGGCCTGTACTTCCTGCGGGGTCATGCGCCTCTCCCTTGAGTTTGAAACCGCGGTATGGAGCGGCTTCATGGCGCAAGGAAACGCCTAGTGCAACGGCGCGGCCTCTGCCGTTACGGCACGCGAAGCGGTCGCCCGGCGCGATCGCCTGTGGCCCGGCGAATCGGCCAGCCGGCACCAGCTCCACAGCGCGCACTGCACGCCAAGCAGGGTCAGAATGAACGGCTGGTACGCGATCCCCTGGAACAGCGATCCCACTAGGTAGATGACTTGCGCGAACTGCAGCGCTCCCGCCAACGGCGCCTGCCATTGCTCGGCCGCGCCATCGCGCTTGCGCCAGCGCCGGCGGATACGCTCCATCTGCCACAGGCCCAGCAAGTGGATCCACAGCCACAGGCCCAGCCCCGGCCAGCCCTGTTCGCCCAGCATCTCGAACAGCGCCGAATGATATGCGCGCGCGTTATCGGTGTGATCGATATACTCGACCGCGCTGGAATTGCCGTCGCCGGTGCGCTGCGGCAGCTTATAGGTGAACGAATTGCCGCGATAGGCATCGAAGCCCCCGCCCATCGGATGGCTGTTGGCGTAATCGATGGTCCACTGCCACACCGCCACGCGGGTGGAGGCAGAAGTGTCCTCCTCATGCGTCTCCAGCGTGGACATGCGTTCGAAGTAGCTTTGCGGCAGGAATGGCAGCGCCATCAGTCCCAGCAGCACCGCCCCGCCCACGTAAAGGAAGCGCCGTTTCACATCGCGCAGCATCAGCACGCCCAGAACGCCAAGGCACAGCAGACCCGTGCGCGCCTCGGTCCCCACCGGGATCAGCACGCAGGAAAAGATCAGCGCGTAGCCGAACAGCTTCACCCGCCAGTCGCGCGGGAACACCGTGCCGTGCTTCATCGCCCACAGGATCAGCGGGATGAGCGCGATCGCCACCGTGGCGAGGGTGGAGCTTTCGTACATCCCGGTGTTGTTCTGCACGAACAGGTATAGCTGCCCGTAGCCGCCGCCGCCCGTCGCCGTCTTGATCCCGCCGTTGATCACGATCGCGCCGGCGGTCAGCACCATAGTCAGCACCACCGCCTCGAACCGCAGGCGGGTGGTCAGGGTCAGCGGCACGAAGATCGCGAACACCAGCGCCTTCCACACCCATTCCCACTTGTGCGCCGCCTCCACCGGGAAATCGGCGTTGGCGGTGGTGATCGCGCACCACACCAGCAGCACCAGCATCAGCCCCTGCCGGAACGAGAACCGCGCGCCGCGCTTGGAATCGACCAGCAGCCAGCCGCCGAACGCGGCGCAGAATGCGATGAGCGACACCGGCAGCGCGGACACGAACCGCCAGCCGATGTCCTGCGGCGCCAGCGTGTCGATGTAGATATAGGTCAGCACCCACAGGAACGGCCGGCGCAGGCCAAGCGCCAGGAACGCAGCGATGAAGCCCAGCAGGGCTAGGTCGGTCATGGCTGTCCGCCCGGCGGGTCACGGTCGAGATCGTCGCGGCTCATCAGCCGCAGCGCCATCAGCAGCAGCAGCCCATGGGCGAGCGCGAGGGAGAACAGGTCGATCATCGCTGGCCCGCGCTAGCACCACGCGGTTGACGCGCCGTTAAGTGTATCGTGCGAAACCCGTGGCCATGACCCGCGTGTTGCATGTCCTCGACCATTCGCTGCCGCTCCACAGCGGCTATACCTTCCGCACCCGCGCGATCATGACCGCGCAGGCGGCCAGCGGGCTGGAGGTGCGGGGGATCACCGGCGTGCGGCACGATTCGCCTGAGAACTGTGGCGGGGGCCCGGTGGCGGAAGTCGCCGACGGGTTGCTGTTCCATCGCACCCCTGGCGCTGTCTCAGGCGCGCCGGGTATCCGCGAATGGCGCGAGATCGCCCGGCTCGCGGCGGAAATCGAGAAACTCGCCGCGGAATGGCGTCCCGATGTGCTGCACGCCCACTCGCCTGCGCTGTGCGGCCATGCCGCGATCCGCGCCGGCCGCGCGCTCGGCATTCCGGTGGTGTACGAAATCCGCGCCTTTTGGGAGGACGCCGCGGTGGGCAACGGCGCGGGGCGCGAAGGTTCGGTCAAGTACCGCCTGACCCGCGCGCTGGAGGACCGCGCGGTCAGCGAGGCGGACGCGGTGTTCACCATCTGCCATGGCCTGCGCGACGATCTGGTCGCCCGCGGGCACCGCGCCGGCAAGATCGGCCTGTCACCTAACGGCGTCGATTTCGCCCTGTTCGGCAATCCGCCTCCGCGCGACGATGCGCTGGCGAACCAGCTCGGCCTCGGCGCCGCGGACTCCGGCGGGCCGGTGATCGGCTTCATCGGCAGCTTCTACGATTACGAAGGGCTGGACGATCTCATCGCCGCCATGGCGTTTCTGCGCGCGCGTCACCCGCAAGCGGCGCTGCTGCTGGTCGGCGGCGGGCCGATGGAAGCGGCTCTCCGCCGGCAGGCCGCAGGAACCCCCGGCATCCATTTCACCGGCCGCGTGCCGCATGGCGAGGTGGAGCGATACTATTCGCTGATCGACGTGCTGGCCTATCCGCGCAAGGCCAGCCGGCTGACCGAACTGGTCACCCCGCTGAAGCCGCTGGAAGCGATGGCGCAGGGCCGCATCGTCGCTGCTAGCGATGTGGGCGGGCACCGCGAACTGATCGCTGACGGCGTGACGGGGATGCTGTTCGCTCCCGATGATCCGATGGCGTGCGGCGAATCGCTCGCCGACCTGGTCGATGCCCGCGCCGATTGGGCCGCGATGCGCGAGCGGGCGCAGGCGCATGTCGCCGCCCGCCACGACTGGGCGAGCAACATTCGTCGTTATCAGGACGTTTACCACCACCTGTTAGGCCGGGCCCCTAATCGGGAGCTGTCCGCCGCCGCCTGAACGCTGCGGGCAACCGGCTCTCACCGAAACGGGGTTTTACTGTGAGCGACACACCCAAGCGCAAACCGGCCACCCAGCCGCCGGTCAGCGCGCACCCGGCCTTCCCGGTCATCGTCGGACTGTGGTTTGCCGCCCTGTTCGGCATCGGCAGCATGGTCCTGCCGATCGACCCGTTCGAACGGTTTGCCGTCTCCAGCGGGCTGGCGGGCGTCTATGCCAGCGCGCAGCCGCCACTGGGCGCGACCGCGCGGATCGTCCTTGCGCTAGGCTCTGCGATCGCCGGCGCGCTCGCGGGCCTGTTCGTCGCGCGCCGCATCGCCGCTGCTCATGCCCCGCACACGGCCACCCGCCGCGCCGAACCGGAACCGGGCGAAATGTCCGCCAAGCGCCCGATCTCGGCCCACGAGGAATTGGGCGAAGGCGGCCTGGACGAGGAACTCGAGACGCCGCGCGACGCGCCGCGTCCGCGCCGCCGCTCGCTGGCGGTCGCGGAGGAAAGCGCGCGCAGCGATTTCCTGTCGTTCGCGCCCTTGCCGGGACAGGATCCCCACGCATCACCCGAACCGCTTGACCTGATCGCCTTCGACGAGCCGCCGGCCGAGCCCGAATCGGAGGGCCCTGAGGTGGCAAAAACGGGACCATTCGGGACGGCGACGTTGAGCGCTCCTCCCCCGGCGGCCGGACATCTGTTCCAACCGCTGGCGCCGGAAACGGCGGCAGAATCGGACGAGGAGCGTCCCGCATTCCTCAACCGGGAACGGACCGAAGAGCGTCCGGCCGAGTCCGCGCCTTCCGCCGCTCCGGTGGATGCTGTTCCGGCCCATGCCCTCCCGGTCGGGGAACGCCCCCTGGCCGAACTCGGCGTGGTCGAACTGGTCGAACGGTTCGCCCAGGCACTGGAGCGTCACAAGGCTGCCGTCGCCGCGGACGCACCGGCGCCTGTGCTTCCGCTGGCGCAAGAGGACGTGGACACTGTCCCGGTCTCCGACCGCGATACCGCCAACCTGCCGCACCAGCCGTTTGAGATTCCGGCAGCGCTGCAGCCGTTCGGCTTCGACGAGCAGGACGAGGAGGACAACCTCCCCGATCTCGACCTGACCGCAGCCCTGTCACGCGGACGCGGCGAAGCCTTCGCGGCAGTTGCCGAAGCGCACGACGAAACCGACGGTGTGGACGAAAGCGAGGACGTCGCCGACGCCGGTTACACATCGCTGCTCGCGATGAAGAGCCCGTTCGGCCTTCCGCGAGAGCCGGTCCGGATCGAAGACGAAGCGGCGGCGGACGACGACGGCATAGAACCGGTGGTGATGTTCCCGGGGCAGACCGTGCACGAACTGACGCCGGCGCCCCTGACAGCTGCGGGCCGCCCGTTCGATGCGCCGCCGCAGCGCGCCCAGGCGGCGGTCGGCCGGGTGTCGTTCGGACAGCCGGGCGGTCCCGCCGCGCGCGACCCCGGCGAGACCGAGCGCGCCCTGCGCGAGGCGCTGGAAAAGCTTCAGCGACTGAGCGGCGCCGCTTGACGCTGCACCCGTTGGCGAAAGCCTCGCTTTAGCCGGCTCAATCCACCGGGCGGTTGCGAAACAGCATCCGTTTCTTCAATGCCGGGTTTCGCGATAGTTTTGCTGCGTCCGGTAGCAGGGTGAATCGCGCTTCGTTGCCGAAGCGTTCGGACAGACGCGTCGGCCGCACACGGGATTGCGAACGAGCGATGCATTTGCCGCCGCGCCAGGGGTTGTACGATCCGCGCAACGAGCACGATGCGTGCGGCGTCGGGCTTCTGGCGCACATCAAGGGCGTCAAGAGCCACGCGATCGTCAGTTCCGCGCTCGAAATCCTCGCTAATCTCGACCATCGCGGCGCGGTCGGCGCGGACCCGCTGCTGGGCGACGGGGCGGGCATCCTGATTCAGATACCCGATCCGTTGTTCCGCAAGTGGGCCGGTGACAACGGCCTCCACCTGCCGGCCCCCGGCGAATACGCGATCGCGCAGTGCATGATGCCGCAGGGTGAAGCCGCGCGGGCGCACGTTACCGAACAGCTGGAAAAGTTCATCGCCAAGGAAGGCCAGGTGCTGGTCGGCTGGCGCGACGTGCCAACCACGCTCGACGGGCTCGGCAAGACGGTGATCGAGCGGATGCCGGTGATGCGCCAGTGCGTGATCGCGCGCGGGCCGAACTGCGCCGACCAGGACGCGTTCGAGCGCAAGCTGATCGTCATCCGCAAGCAGGCGCAGAACCCGTTGCGCAAGCAGGAGGAAAAGCTCGGCATCCCGGGGCTGACCGAGCTTTACATCCCCAGCTTCTCCAGCCGCACGATCGTCTACAAGGGGCTGCTGCTGGCAACTCAGGTCGGCAGTTTCTACAACGACCTGCGCGACCCCGATTGCGTTTCGGCGCTCGGCCTGGTGCACCAGCGCTTCTCGACCAACACCTTCCCCAGCTGGCGCCTCGCCCACCCGTTCCGGTTCGTGGCGCACAACGGTGAGATCAACACCGTGCGCGGCAACGTGAACTGGATGAACGCCCGCCGGCGGACGATGGAATCGCCGCTGATCGGCGCCGATCTCGACAAGATGTGGCCGATCATCCCGCACGGCCAGTCGGACACCGCCAGCCTCGACAACGCGCTCGAGCTGCTGCTGCTGGGCGGCTATCCGCTCGCCCACGCGATGATGATGCTGATCCCGGAAGCGTGGGCCAAGGATCCGCAGATGGATGCCGGGCGACGCGCGTTCTACGAATACCACGCCGCGCTGATGGAGCCGTGGGACGGGCCGGCGGCGGTGTGCTTCACCGACGGGCGCCAGATCGGCGCCACGCTCGACCGCAATGGCCTGCGCCCGTCGCGTTATTGCGTGACCAAGGACGACCTCATCTGCCTTGCCAGCGAGAGCGGCGTGCTGCCGTTCGCCGAAGAGGACATCGTCCGCAAATGGCGGCTGCAGCCGGGCAAGATGCTGCTGGTCGACCTGGATCAGGGCCGCATCATCGAGGATGCCGAGCTCAAGGCCGAACTCGCCGCCGCGCAGCCCTACGCCAAGTGGCTGGACGCCGCGCAGTACAAGCTGGAAGACCTCGACCATATCGAGCCGGAGCTGTCCGCGGTGCCCGAGCCCGCGACCGACCTGCTGGAGCGCCAGCAGGCGTTCGGCTACACGCAGGAAGACATCGCCAAGTTCCTCGAGCCGATGGCGCAATCAGGGGACGATCCGATCGGATCGATGGGCACCGACACCCCGATCGCGGTGCTGAGCGCGCGGCCGCGCCTGCTGTTCGATTACTTCAAGCAGAACTTCGCCCAGGTCACCAATCCGCCGATCGATCCGATCCGCGAAGAACTGGTGATGAGCCTGACCAGCATGGTCGGGCCGCGCCCCAACCTGCTGGGCCGAGACGCCGGCACGCACAAGCGGCTGGAGGTGAGCCAGCCGATCCTGACCAACATCGATCTCGCCAAGATCCGGTCGGTCGAGGCCGCGCTCGATGGCGCGTTCCGGTGCGAGACGATCGACATCTGCTGGGATGCCGCGACCGGGCCGGAAGGGCTCGAACTCGCGCTCAAGGAGATGTGCTGGGCCGCCACCGAAGCGGTGCTGCAGGATCACAACATCCTGGTGCTGAGCGACCGCGCGCAGAACGAAGAGCGCATCCCCATTCCCGCCCTGCTCGCGACGGCGGCGGTGCATCATCACCTCGTCCGCCAGGGTCTGCGGATGCAGACCGGCCTGGTGGTCGAGACCGGCGAGACGCGCGAGGTGCACCATTTCTGCGTGCTGGCGGGATACGGCGCGGAGGCGATCAACCCCTACGTCGCCTTCGAGACGCTGGAGGATATTCGCGCGACCCGCCTGCCGCACCTGCAGCCGGGCGAGGTGGCGAAGAACTACGTCAAGGCGATCGGCAAGGGCATCCTCAAGGTCATGTCCAAGATGGGCATCTCGACCTACCAGTCGTACTGCGGCGCGCAGATCTTCGACGCGGTCGGGCTGTCGAGCGCGTTCGTCGACAAGTACTTCACCGGTACGGCCACCACCATCGAGGGCGTGGGCCTGACCGAGATCGCCGAGGAGGCGGTGCGGCGCCACGGCCTCGCCTATGGCAAGAGCCCGATCCACGAGCACATGCTCGACGTCGGCGGCATCTACCAGTTCCGCCTGCGCGGCGAGGAGCACGCGTGGACCCCCTCGACCGTCGCCGACCTGCAGCACGCGGTGCGCGGCAACAGCCAGGACCGCTATCGCGAATTCGCGCGCGCGATCAACGAACAGTCGGAACGGCTGCTGACGATCCGCGGGCTGATGGAGCTGAAGCCGGTCGGGCCCCCGATTTCGCTCGACGAGGTCGAGCCGGCGACCGAGATCGTCAAGCGCTTCGCCACCGGGGCGATGAGCTTCGGCTCGATCTCCAGGGAAGCGCACACCACGCTGGCGGTGGCGATGAACCGCATCGGCGGCCGCTCCAACACCGGCGAAGGCGGCGAGGAGGCCGACCGCTTCCGCCCGCTCGCCAATGGCGACACGATGCGTTCGAAGATCAAGCAGGTCGCGTCCGGCCGGTTCGGCGTGACCACCGAATACCTGGTCAATTCGGACGATATCCAGATCAAGATGGCGCAGGGCGCCAAGCCCGGCGAGGGCGGCCAGCTGCCGGGGCACAAGGTCGACAAGGTGATCGGCGCGGTGCGTCACGCCACCCCTGGCGTCGGCCTGATATCGCCCCCGCCGCACCACGACATCTACTCGATCGAGGATCTCGCGCAGCTGATCCACGACCTGAAGAACGTGAACCAGGCGGCGCGCATCTCGGTCAAGCTGGTGAGCGAGGTCGGCGTCGGCACCGTCGCGGCCGGCGTCGCCAAGTGCAAGGCGGACCATGTCACCATTTCAGGCTACGACGGGGGCACCGGTGCCTCCCCGCTCACCTCGCTCACGCACGCCGGCAGCCCGTGGGAGATCGGCCTTGCCGAAACCCAGCAGACGCTGATCCTGAATGACCTGCGTCCCCGGATCGCGGTGCAGGTCGACGGGGGCTTGCGCACCGGGCGTGACGTCGCGATCGGCGCGCTGCTGGGGGCGGACGAATTCGGCTTCGCCACCGCGCCGCTCATCGCGGCGGGCTGCATCATGATGAGGAAGTGCCACCTCAACACCTGTCCGGTCGGGGTGGCCACGCAGGACCCGGTGCTGCGCAAGCGCTTTACCGGCACGCCAGAGCACGTGATCAACTACTTCTTCTTCGTCGCCGAGGAACTGCGCGAGCTCATGGCGGAACTGGGCTTCCGGACAATCCAGGAAATGGTCGGCCGGGTCGACCTGATCGACATGACCCGCGCCGCCCGCCACTGGAAGGCGCAGGGCATCGATCTGTCGCGCCTGCTGCACCAGGTCACGCCGGCGCAGGGCGCCACGCTGTACCAGTCGTGCGAGCAGGACCATGGCCTTGGCAACGTGCTCGACAGGCAACTGATCGACCTGTGCGCGCCAGCGCTTCAAAATCGGGAGGCGGTCCGGCTGGAGCTCCCGATCCGCAACGCCAACCGGGCGACCGGGGCGATGCTGTCGGGCGAGGTCGCGAGGGTCTACGGCCACGCGGGCCTGCCGCCGGAAACCATCCGGATCGAATTCACCGGCACCGCCGGGCAAAGCTTCGGCGCGTGGCTCGCGCACGGAATCACCTTGCGGCTGACCGGCGACGCCAACGATTATGTCGGCAAGGGTTTGTCGGGCGGCCGCATCGTGGTGCGCCAGCCGGACGGCACCGGGCGCGATCCGGGGCAGAACATCATCGTCGGCAACACCGTGCTCTACGGCGCGATCGCGGGCGAGGCGTACTTCAACGGAGTCGCCGGCGAACGCTTCGCGGTGCGCAATTCGGGCGCGGTGGCGGTGGCGGAAGGCTGCGGCGATCATGGCTGCGAATACATGACCGGCGGCGCGGTCGTGGTGCTGGGGCCCACCGGGCGCAACTTCGCGGCCGGCATGAGCGGCGGTGTAGCCTATGTCTACGACGAGGCCGGCGCCTTCGCGCAAGGGTGCAACATCGCGCAGGTCGAGCTGTCGCCGATTTCGGCCCAGCGTGACGAGGACGACGGCACTGGCCGCCCGCTGCAACGCGCGCGCAGCGTCGACGATGCGGGACTGGGCGACATGCTGCGCCACGATGCGGAGCGGCTGCGCGTGTTGCTGGAGCGGCACCAGCTCCACACCGGCAGCGCCAGGGCGGCGGCGATCCTGGATGACTGGGAAGCCGCCCTGCCCCGGTTCGTGAAAGTCATGCCGACGGACTACGCCCGCGCGCTGCGCCAGCTCGAGGCCGAACGCGAAGACGCGGCGATGGAGGCGGCGGAATAATGGGCAAGATCACCGGCTTCCTCGAACACGACCGCCAGGACCGCGGCTACGCGGATCCCAGGGAACGCGTGCGCCACTACAAGGAGTTCATCGTCCCGCACCCGGAGCCGGCGCTGAAGCTGCAGGCGGCGCGGTGCATGGATTGCGGGATCCCGTTCTGCCATTCGGGCTGTCCGGTGAACAACCTGATCCCCGACTGGAACCACCTGGTGTACGAGGGCGACTGGAAGGACGCGCTCGACAACCTTCATTCCACCAACAACTTCCCCGAATTCACCGGCCGCGTGTGCCCCGCCCCGTGCGAGGCCGCGTGCACGCTGAACATCATCGACGCGCCGGTGACCATCAAGAGCATCGAGTGCGCCATCGCCGACCGTGGCTGGCGCGAAGGGTGGATCGTGCCCGAACCGCCGGCGACCAAGACCGGCAAGCGGGTGGCCATCGTGGGCAGCGGTCCGGCGGGGCTCGCCTGCGCGCAGCAGCTGGCACGCGCCGGGCATTCGGTGACGGTGTTCGAAAAGAGCGACCGGGTTGGCGGGCTGCTCCGCTACGGCATCCCCGACTTCAAGATGGAGAAGCATCTCGTCAACCGGCGCGCGGTGCAGATGGAGGCGGAAGGGGTCACCTTCCGCACCTCGACCGAGGTCGGCGTCGACATCTCGTTCGCTTCGCTGAAGGAAAATTTCGACGCGGTGGTGCTGGCGGGCGGCGCGGAGGAACCGCGCCAGCTCGCCATTCCCGGCGCGGAGCTGTCCGGCGTGCGGCTGGCGATGGAGTTCCTGACCCAGCAGAACAAGCGCAACGCCGGTGACGACGAAGTTCGCGCCGCGCCGCGCGGCAGCCTCGTCGCCACGGGCAAGCGGGTGGTGGTGATCGGCGGCGGCGACACCGGTTCGGACTGCGTCGGCACGTCCAACCGCCAGGGTGCGGCGAGCGTGGTCCAGCTCGAGATCATGCCCCGCCCGCCGGAGAAGGAAGACAAGGCGCTCACCTGGCCGCACTGGCCGCTGAAACTGCGCACCTCGACCAGCCACGAGGAAGGGGCGGAACGCGACTTCGCGGTCTTGACCAAGCGGGTGATTGGCGAAGGCGGCGAGGTCACCGGCCTCGAATGCGTCCGCGTGGAATGGCGCGGCGGACAGATGGAAGAAATCTCCGGCAGCGAATTCGTCATCCCCGCCGACCTCATACTGCTGGCGATGGGCTTCACCGGCCCGCGTGGCGGCGGGCTGCTCGAGCAGGTCGGTGCCGAGCGGGACAGCCGCGGCAACGTCGCGGCCGATACCGACAGCTACGCCACCAGCGAGGCGGGGGTGTTCGCCTGCGGCGACATGCGACGGGGCCAGAGCCTGATCGTGTGGGCGATCCGCGAAGGCCGCCAGGCCGCCCGCGCGGTGGACGAGGCGCTGATGGGGTTCACCGAACTGCCGCAGTAAGTAGCGGCGGGACAGTCATCTGCCGCCGCGGCGCCCCTGCCGCAGGCTGCTACTTGCGGCTGCCGTCCGCGGTCAGCTCCTTGTCGATGGCGCGGCGGATGCGACTGCGCTGGGAGCTGGAGTAGCTGTAGGGCGGGACGGAATATGCGCTTTTCAGAAACGCGAAGTCCCACTGCGTCAGCGAGAGCGGGGTAACGTCACCGATCCGGCTATCCATGACGCGCAGGATGGTCGGCGCGTTGCTGCGCGACAGGCGGTGAGGGTAGATGGTGGTGAAGGCGCGCATCGCGGCATAGTCGGCAATCTGCGTGGTGGTGAGGCCGATCAGCCCCTTCTGTTCGATCAGGATCATCGAGCCCATCGCCACCGGGCGGTACAAGGCGAGCACGCGCGGGGATGCGCCGTCAAAGTCGACATAGGTGACACCACTTTCGCTCGGCTCCAGCGTGTTGCCCCGGCGATCGAGCCTTTCCCTGACGTGCCAGGCGGTGGCGGGGCCGTCTTCCTTGACGATCTCCACCGGCCGGCCGTCGTAGTCCCGGAACAGCACCGGATGCTTGCTCTTGAGCAGTTGCAGCATCTCGTCCTTGTCGGGGACGACGACCATGCGGAGGTTGGGCTGGCAGGCCTTGTCCCCCACCGCGATGCCGGCAGCGGCCGCGACCGCGCGTATCCGCGCGACGATCGCGGTGTTCTGAGCCGGGGAAAGACCGAGGACCCCCGGACAGACCTTTTCGAACCGGGTCATCGGGCTATCCCACTCCTCGGTGGAAAGCGCGCGGACAAACTCCTGGATTTCCTCGCGCTGCTTCTTCGGCTGGTTCTGTTCGCCGACGACCACGATCTGATCCTGCTCCCGCGAGGGTTCGCGATCCTGGGACACGGCCGGCGCGCCCATGAGCGCGAGAGCGAGAACATGGATCGGCTTCATCACGAGCCCGGCGCCTCATTCCGCCCGCCCGTCAGCGCCGCGGCTTCGGCCGCGCAGGCCTGTGCGCCAGGCGCGGCCGCGCTGATCAGGTTCCGCGCTTCGGCCTGTGCCTTGACCAGGTCCTCTCGGAACGCCGGGTCCGACTGCAGCCGGGCAAATGTTGCCGCTGCAAAGTCGCGGCCGGCAGCGACATCGCTGTCCCAGTGGACGTTGCACACCCGGCGGCTCTCGCCGAACTCTATCCCGCGGCGCGTGAGCGCCGCCGCCCTGTCGGGGAACACCGAGGCGAGCAGCAGGCCCGCGCCATAGCCGATCGCGCTGTGACCGGACGGGTACGACCCGTTGTTCCGCAGCGCCCCCTCGTCGTTCGGCACGCAGGTCGGCCGGTTGTTGACGGTGAAGGGGCGTGGGCGGTTGTAGAGCGCCTTCACCCCGCTGGTGGAGGTGCCGAAGTCGGCGGTGGCGCGGCGCAGCAGGTGCATGATCGCCGGGGTCGCACGGTCGGAGATCGCCACGTCCGCCGCGCACGAGAACGCACCCGGCACCGCCCCCGGACCCAGATCGGCATCGGCTGCGGCGAGCCTGAATCGCGCCGAACCCTGCAGCGCCAGCCCGGCGGCGCTCAGCGCCTCGTCATGTTGGAGCGCCTGGCTCCCGGCAGCGGGCGGCGCACCGACCAGCGTCTCCCCTGCCGGCAGCGGTCCGGGAAGGTACGCCGGCCCCATGTCGAACGCGGCGCGTTGTGCACCAGCAGCGGTTGCGGGTGCTTGCGCGCTCTGCGGGGCGGCAACGGCGGCGGTGCAACCGGCGATCAGCAAGGCGAGCGAGGCGGCAGCGAGGCGATTCATTGGGGCAGCAACTCCGAAGCAGGACCGGAGCCGGGCTATCTCCCATTCCGCCGGTAACAAAGCGATTTCCTGCAAGCGGGCGCCGGTCCTCTCTCGGCGCCCCGTCCCCACGCGCGCGCCGGTTACGCGGATTCGGTCGCGTCGGGGGGTGCCAAGCGCCAGTCGATGGTCCCGCGGCCGTGCTCGGCAAGAAACGCGTTGGTCTGGCTGAACGGCCTCGATCCGAAGAAACCGCGATAGGCGGACAGCGGGCTGGGATGCGGGCTGCGGATCACCAGGTGCCGGGTATCGCCCTGCAGCGCCGCGATGCGCGCGGCCTTGGCCTGGGCATGGGCACCCCACAGGATGAACACCGACGGCTCGGCCCGCGCCGCCACCGCCGCCACGCAGGCATCGGTCAGCGCGTCCCACCCCTGGCCCGCGTGACTGCCTGCCTTGCCGTCCTCCACCGTCAGGCTGGCGTTGAGCAGCAGCACGCCCTGCCGCGCCCAGCCCGACAGGTCGCCAATCGCGGGCCGCACGATGCCCAGATCGCTCTCCAGTTCCTTGTAGATGTTGACCAGGCTCGGCGGCAACGCCGCGCCGGAGGGCACCGCGAACGACAGCCCCATCGCCTGGCCGGGTCCGTGATACGGGTCCTGCCCCAGGATGACCACGCGGACCGATTCGAGCGGAGTGAGCTCCAGCGCCCTCAGCCGGCTGCCGCGCGGGGGGTAGATCGTCTTGCCCGCGGCTTCCTCGGCGCGCAGCCAGGCGTCCAGCTGGCGCGCTGCGGGCGCGGTCATGACCGGCTCCAGCACGCCGCGCCAGCTTTGAGGGATCGTTTCGCCGCCCATGCGCCGCTCGCTAGGCCGCCGCGCCCCGCCCCGCCAGCGCCCCTTTCCCTCTATCCCCGATGAGCCTAAGGCCAGCGGCGCATGACCGTTCATTTCCACGAAGAAGACCTGCCCGCCGGGCTCCCGTTCGCCGATGGCCCGATCGCCGTCGATACCGAGACGATGGGCCTGATCACGCACCGCGACCGGCTGTGCGTGGTGCAATTGAGCGATGGGCATGGCGACGAGCACCTGGTGCGCTTCAACCCCGGCAGCCGCTACGATGCGCCCAACCTCAAGGCGTTGCTCGGCGATCCGAACCGGTTGAAGCTGTATCACTATGGCCGGTTCGATCTGGCGGCGATCTATCACTATCTGGGGTTCATGGCCGCGCCGGTGTTCTGCACCAAGATCGCCAGCAAGCTGGTGCGCACCTACACCGATCGTCACGGCTTGAAGAACCTGGTGTCCGAACTGCTCGCCGCCGACCTGTCGAAGGCGCAGCAGCTGTCGGACTGGGGCGGGCCGGACCTCAACGAAGCGCAGCGCGAATATGCCGCGTCCGACGTCCGCTTCCTGCACCGCTTGCGCGAGGTCTTGAGCGTGCGGCTGGAACGCGAAGGGCGGATGGACATCGCGCAGGCGTGCTTCGATTTCCTGCCGACCCGCGCCCTGCTCGACCTGGCCGGGTGGCCCGACCGCGACATATTCAGCCACGATTGATGTACGCGCGCTAGAGCTGCCCGATGGCCACCCCGCAACGCATCGAAACCCAGCAGGCCAAGGCGCTCCGCGGCACCCGCCGCCGCTTCGCCGCGCCCGGGGGATCGCACGATCGGCTGGTGTCGCTGCTGGCCAAAATCCTGCCGATGGGCATCGGGGTCATCGCGGCGCTGATGATCGTGACCCCGCTGTCGCCGCGCGGTGAAATCAGCTTCCTGCTCGACCGGACGAAAGTCGCGATCATCGGCGAACGCCTGCGGGTCGACAATGCGATGTATCGCGGGTCGGACACCCAGGGACGCCCGTTCTCGCTCACCGCGGGAGAGGCGGTCCAGAAATCGAGCGTCGAAGGGATCGTCAGGCTGCAGGACATCGTCGCGCGCATCCTGCTACGCGACGGGCCCGCCAGCGTGACCGCTTCCGCCGGCCAGTACGATATCAGCGAGGAGATCGTCACCGCGCCGGCCGGGGTCCAAGTGACCGCCGCCGATGGCTACCGGATGACCGCCCGCGGCGTGCGGATCGATCTGCCGGAAAAGGCGCTCGTCGGCAGCGGCGGGGTATCGGGAGCGATCCCGGCGGGCACGTTTTCGGCCAACAGCCTTCGCGCCGATCTCGACGCGCGCACCGTGACGCTCGATGGTAACGCACGGCTGAACATGGTTCCGGGCAAGCTGAGGATGCCGTAATGAACACCCACGCAAAGACAGCCGCCCGCTGGGGCATGGGCGCATTCACCCTTACGTTATGCGCGCTGGCGGGCATTCAGGCGGGCGCGCAGGCGATCGCCGGGCACAACTCCAACGCACCGGTGAACTACGCGGCCGACCGGATCGAGCTGCAGGACCGGCAGAACCGCGTGGTGCTGTCGGGCAACGTGGACATCACCCAGGCCGGGCTGCGGCTGAAGGCGGCGCGCACGCAGGTGAACTACACCGATGCCGGCAGCCTGAAGATCCAGCGAATCCTGGCGACCGGCGGCGTCACCGTCACCCGCGGCGACGAACGCGCATCGGGGCAGGTCGCGGTGTACGATTTCAATCGCCGGGTCATCACGCTGGCCGGCAACGTGCGCCTCAACCGGGGCAGCGATACCCTTAATGGCGGGCGGCTGGTGATCGACCTCAAGAGCGGCGTGTCCAGCGTCGACGGCAGCGCGAACGGTTCGTCGTCGGTCACGGGCGCGGTGACGAACAGCGGCAGCGGGCGGGTCAGCGGCAGCTTCAGCGTACCGCAGAGCAACTAGCGCGCTTGCCGGCTGCTTGGCTGGCTAGAACGCCTGGCGGTGCACCAGCACTCATAGCAGGTAAATCCGCAAGCGACGGCGTTCCAGCGAACGCGCGAGCGGCCGTGTGCCAGGCGCTAAGATGGGCGGCGATCGGCTTGAAATGGGCATGTCCATTCGCGAAGTCCCTCGCTCGAGCCAGACGCATCGTTACGGCATTGCGCTGCAGGGCGGAAGAGGGTGAGCGAAGCCCGCCCGTCGCCGATATTTACGGTCAGCGGTTGGCTTCGCGCGCGATCCCAGCCAGCGCTTGCGCCAGCAGGGTTTCGCCCGCGGCGCTATTGGCCAGCAGGTCCCGGTGCAGCTCAACCAGACGCGCGACGAGCCGGGCCATGCGCGGCCCTTTCCAGCGGCCAAGCTGGTCGGCAAGGTCTCGCTCGTCCTTCCAGAATACCCGCCGCGCGCGGGCTTCGTTGCTCACGAACGCCGCGGCTTCTTCGCGCGGGCCCAGGCGGGCGTTGAGCTGGGCAAGCTGCGCCACCCGCCGCTCGAACGCGAGCAGCAGGCCGACCGGATTGAGCGACAGCTCGCGCATCCGGTGAAGTTCACTCGACAGGCGCGCAGTGCGCCCGGCCAGCACCGCGTTGACCAGCGGCATGAACCCGTCATCCTCGGTCCGCGCGCCGATCGCGTCGAGTGCCTCCGCGTCCGCCGCCACAGGCGCGGACGGCACGGCATCGAGGTAGATCGCCAGCTTGGTCACTTCCGACTGCGCGAGCCGCACATCGAGCGCCGCCGCGCGGGCGATGCGCTCCGCCATCTCCCCCGAAAGCTTGAGGCCGAGCTCGTCCCCCATCGTCCGCACCGCATCGCGCACGCTGGCAAGGTCCGGCGGCCAGAACATGGCCACCAGCGCGTCGCCGCGCTTTTCCAGCAGCTTGGCGGTGCGCGCCTTGTCGGTCGCGGATGTCGCCACCACCAGCACCGGGCAGGGTTCGCCTTCGCCAGCATCGATCGCCGCGACGTGGTTGGCGAGCGCATCGTGCGCCTCGTCGCCGCTGACCCGCGCCACGATGTGCCGCGCGCCCGCGAACAGGGACGTCGAGCGTGCCTCGTCCGCCAGCAGCACCGGATCCTTGCGCAGGTCCGCGCCCGACAGCTCGACCCGTTCGCCCGGTTCTTCCAGCAGGTCGGCGATCCGCTGGGCCGCCGCGGCCGCGCCGGCCTCGTCAGGACCGCAGAAGAAGAACACCTTGGCGGCACGCACCGCGCGCGGGGCGACGGCGAGGAAATCCTTTTGCGTCGCCTTCACGGCCGCGCGGCTAGCTGCGGCTGCGCAGCGTCAGCGCCAGCCGGGTGACGATCTGCGAGGCGACCTCGCGCGACAGGTTCTCGAGCGCGGTCTGCTCGGCGGCGATGGTGGCGTACTCGCTCGACACGACGTCGATCCCCGCATCTGACCCGGCGGTCGCATCAAGCAGGATCTCACCGGACGCGAGTTCGACCAGCTGATAGCGCGCGCGCAGGGTGCGCCGTTCGCGCCCGACCGTGTCGTCCGACAGCACGCCCAGCCCTTCCAGGCGGTCATCCAGGCGGACATCGAGCCGGTAACGCGCCCCCGCGCCACCGCCTGCCGCATCCAGCCGGTCGACCAGCGCGTTGCGCACCAGCCAGCCCGCCTGCCCCTCGATCGCCGGCACCTCGACCGCGCCGAGCCCCCGCGCGACCGCGCCGTTGCCGCCACCGGCGTACATCGGCTGCAGACCGCACGCCGACAATCCGAGCAGGGCCGCTGCGAGAAGTGCGAGCCGCGTCATGCGACGATGTTCACCAACCTGTCGGGCACCACGATCACCTTGCGCACTTGAGCCCCATCGAGCGAACGCTGGACCTTCTCCGACGCCAGCGCAAGCACCTCCAGTTCGGCGTTGGGCAGCCCTTTGGCGACCGTCAGCGTGTCGCGCAGCTTGCCCTTCACCTGCACGGCGACGGTCACCTCGTCCTCCACCAGCAGCGCAGGGTTCACCGCCGGCCAGTCGGCATCGGCCACCAGCCCACTCTCGCCCAGCCGTGCCCAGGCCTCTTCGGCGAGGTGCGGCATCATCGGGGCGACCAGCAGCACCAATCCGCGGATCGCTTCGCTCCGGGTGGCCGACGGCGGGGCCTTGTCCACCGCGCTGGCGAGTTCGTAGATCCGCGCCACCGCCTTGTTGAAGCTCAGCGCCTCGATATCGCCGGCGATCGCGGCGTACGTCTGGTGCAGCTTGCGGGCGAGCGCCTTGTCCTCGCCCTCAGCGTCCGGCGCATGGTCGCCGAACAGGCGCCACAGCCGCTGGACCATGCGCCAGCAGCCTTCGATGCCGGCTTCCGACCACGGCAGGTCGCGTTCCGGCGGGCTGTCGGACAGCATGAACCAGCGCACCGCGTCCGCGCCATAGCGCGCGACGATCTCGTCCGGGTCGACCGTGTTCTTCTTCGACTTGGACATCTTGATGACCCGGCCCACCGTCACCGGGGTGCCATCCGCCAGCGTGGCGCCCGCAGCGGTTCGCTGCACATCGCCGGGGCTGTAGAACACCTCGCGCTCGCCCGCATCGCCGGCAACCCGGCGCGAATAGGTCTCGTGTGTCACCATGCCTTGGGTGAACAGCGAGGCAAACGGTTCGGCGAAGTCGATCAGTTTCAAGTGCGCCAGCGCGCGGGTCCAGAACCGGGCGTAGAGCAGGTGCAGGATCGCGTGCTCGATGCCGCCGATATACTGCTCCACCGGCAACCACGCGGCGACCTCGTCCCGGTCGAACGGCTTGTCCGCCGGCTGGCTGGCGAAGCGCAGGAAGTACCAGCTGGAATTGACGAACGTGTCGAGCGTGTCGGTCTCGCGCACCGCCGCGCCGCCGCATTCAGCGCAGGTCGTGTGCTTCCACGTCGGGTGCCGTTCCAGCGGGTTGCCGGGCGTGGTGAAATCGACGTCGTCAGGCAGGACGACCGGCAGCTGGTCCTTGCTGACCGGCACGACGCCGCACGTGGCGCAGTGCACGAACGGGATCGGCGTGCCCCAGTACCGCTGGCGCGAAACGCCCCAGTCGCGCAGCCGCCAGACGGTCTTGCCTTGGCCCCAGCCGCCCTGCTCGGCGCGCGCGATCACCTCCGCGATGGCGTCGCCCACGCTCATCCCGTCAAGGAACTGCGAGTTGACGATCACCCCGTCGCCGCTCTCGGCAGCGCCGCTGAACGGCAAGTCCGCCTCTGCGGCCGAAGACGCCACCACCCGCGGGATCGGCAGCGCGTACTTGGTGGCGAATTCGAAGTCGCGCTGGTCGTGGCCGGGCACGCCCATCACCGCCCCGGTGCCGTAGTCCATCAGCACGAAGTTGGCGATGAACACCGGCAGGTGCTCGCCGGTGAAGGGATGCACCGCGCCGATGCCAGTGTCGAAGCCCAGCTTCTCGGCCGTCTCCAGCTCGGCCGCGGTGGTCCCGCCGCGCTTGCACAACTCGATGAACTTGCCGGCGTCGCAGTTGGTCAAGGCCACGCCTTGCGCGATCGGGTGATCGGGCGCGACCGCGACGAAGCTGGCGCCGAAGATCGTGTCGGGCCGGGTGGAATAGACCTCCAGCTTCTCGCCGTTCGACAGGTCGAAGGCGAACTGCAGCCCCTGGCTCTTGCCGATCCAGTTCTCCTGCATCAGCCGGACCTTGTCGGGCCATTTGTCGAGGCTGCCGAGCCCGTCGAGCAGTTCGTCGGCAAACCGGGTGATCTGCAGGAACCACTGGTTGAGCTTGCGCCGCTCCACCTGAGCGCCGGAGCGCCAGCCCTTGCCGTCGATCACCTGTTCGTTGGCGAGCACGGTCATGTCGACCGGGTCCCAATTGACCTCGCTCTCCTTGCGGTAGACCAGCCCCGCCTTGTAGAGGTCGATGAACAGCGCCTGCTCGTGTCCGTAATACTCAGGGTCGCAGGTGGCGAACTCGCGGGTCCAGTCGAGCGCGAAACCGATCCGCTGGAGCTGCGCCTTCATGTTGGCGATATTGGCGCGGGTCCAGCCGCCGGGGTGGACCCCCTGTTCCATCGCCGCGTTTTCCGCCGGCATGCCGAACGCGTCCCACCCCATCGGGTGCAGCACCTCGTGCCCGCGCATCTTCTTGTAGCGCGCCAGGACGTCGCCCATCGTGTAGTTGCGCACGTGCCCGATGTGGATGCGCCCCGACGGATAGGGGAACATCTCCAGGACATAGCTTTTGGGCTTGTTGCTGGCGCTGTCGGCGCGAAACGTCCCGGCTTGCTCCCAGGCGCGCTGCCAGCGCCCGTCCGCCACGGACGGATCGAAGCGCTGATCTGTCATCGGGACTACTCCGGAAAGATTTAGCCGGCGATCGCCTGGCGGCGCAGTTCGCGGGCCTTGGTCAGGATAATGTCTTCAAGGCGCTGAACGGTGGCCGCCTGCACCGGAGCCGCGACCCACTGGCCGCCTTGCGCGACTTCGCGGCTGGCGGCGACCCGCACCGCATCGGCGCGCAGATCGCGGTCGAGGATCGAGACGGTCATCTTGACCCGTTCGTTGGGATCGCGCGGATTGGTGTACCAATCGGTCACGATGACCCCGCCATTGCTGTCGGACTGCAGCAGCGGCGCGAAGCTGACGGTTTCCAGCGCCGCGCGCCACAGATAGGCATTGACGCCGATCGTGGTCACCTGGCTGGCGGCGAGATCCGCCTTGGGCCGCTCGTTCGCGCCAGTGCATGCAGCGAGCGCGCCGAGGGCGGCGGCCGCGATGGCGAAGCGGGCAGTGCGAATCGGGCGCGAAATGGCGGTCATGCTCGGCAAACGTCCTTAGGCAGTGATGCTGTGCCCTCTAGTCCGACCGCCGGGCATCGGCAAGCGGCGCCAGTGGCACGCGGGGCGGGTCCTGCCGCCGCTCAGTGGCTTGCGCCCGTGAACCGCCGCTTAATCTTGTGGCCGCTGCCGGTGGTGCGATGGTTGCAACGGCTTCACCAGCCGTGACACCCGAACGGCGGAAAGGCTGGCCAAGACGGGGGCGGGGGCATAGTCTCTGGCGTGATCGTACGTTTGACTGCAGCGAGTCGGTATCCGGCGAAACCGGATGGCTCAGCGGACGTTCACAACGCGGGGCTCATGTCCGCGCACGAACGCAGGGTTTGGTCGACGTAGTTTTACTAAGGGGCGCAGCGGTGTCAGGCGCGAAGGACAAGGCAGGCAAGCTCGATAGACGGGACCGGATCGGCCCCGCGCTGACGGTTGCCGCTGTCGTGCTGGGCGCTTTCCCGACCGCCGGCCTCGCGGTCACCGCGATCACCGCGCCGCGTGACGACACGATCGCTGCCGCGCCGTTCATTCCGCCCAATGGCGATTCGGTGATCGCACGCCAGGTCGCCGCACGGATTGCCGCGCGCTCCCAGCAGTTCCGCCTGACGCCTGCGGGCTCTGCCGCCGACCAGACGGTCACGGTCGCGATTCGCCTCGACCCCGATAAAGCGCGCGCGGTATCCGTGCGCACCGCGGCCGCGGCGGTGAAGGGAGAGGTGGGCGCGGGTCCGTCGCCGCTGTCGACCTTGGCGCCGACCCGCTACAACCTCGGCATGTCGCGCGGTTACCAGACGTTCGCCAAGCCGGCGAAGACCTCGACCGCCGATCTCGGGCTCAACCAGATCGCCATGCCGGACCTTGCCAGCTTCCGCCCGCGCGGCGGCGTGGCCGAGGCGCCGGGCCGACTGCAGCCGCACATCGCGCTGGAGAGCGACAGCCGCACGGGCCGCAGCCCCCGAACGCTGGAAGGCGCGGGCGAGCAGGTGGTCGATCTGGGCGCAGGATACCGCGTGTCGCGCAATCTCAACCTCACGGCCGGTGTCCGCCTGAGCCAGGAGCGCGACCGGGTCGCCCCGCTGACCGATGCGGTGCGGGACGATCAGGCCGTCTACGTCGGAACCAAGTTCCGCTTCTGAACCCTGTCACATGGTATGCAACTGCACCCTGCACGAGCGGGGGTTTTTGTTGCGTCACGGCCGGCTTCGCTTAGGCTGACGGCATAACAGAAACACATCGAGAGGATCCTGCATGGCACGCGTGGCAATCGTCACCGGTGGCACCCGAGGTATCGGCAAGGCGATCAGCCTCGCGTTGAAGGCGGAAGGGCGCACCGTGGTCGCCAACTACGGCGGCAACGACGACGCGGCGCGGGCCTTTTCCGACGAGCACGGGATTGCCGTGTACAGGTGGGACGTGGGCGATCACCACGCCTGCATCGAGGGCTGCATCCGCGTGACGGAGGATGTCGGCCCGGTCGACATCGTGGTCAACAACGCCGGCATCACTCGCGACGGCACGCTAGCGCGGATGAGCTATGACGACTGGCACGATGTCATGCGCATCAATCTGGGCGGGTGCTTCAACATGGCCAAGGCATGTTTCCCCGGCATGGTCGAACGCGGCTGGGGGCGGATCGTCAACATCGGTTCGATCAACGGCCAGGCGGGCCAGTACGGGCAGGTGAACTATGCCGCGGCGAAAAGCGGCATCCACGGCTTCACCAAGGCGCTGGCGCAGGAAGGCGCCAAAAAGGGCGTCACCGTCAACGCCATCGCGCCGGGCTATATCGACACCGACATGGTTGCCGCCGTGCCCGCGCCCGTGCTGGAAAAAATCGTCGCCAAGATCCCCGTCGGGCGGCTGGGCCAGGCGACCGAGATCGCCCGCGGCGTGGTGTTCCTGACCAGCGACGACGGCGGTTTCGTCACCGGCTCCACGCTGAGCATCAACGGCGGCCAGCACATGTACTGAACCCCAGCGGCCGCATTCCGCCGCCGATGGGAACGCGGCGCCTGCCGAAGCCTTTCCTTGGGACACCCATGCCAAAGGAGATGCTTTTGCCGACAGCGTCATTCAACGCGCCCTGCCCCGCTTCCCTCGCATGAGCGACGCCGTGACTGCTGCCGACCACACGACTGACGAAGGGCGCCAGGCGACGTCTCCGGCCAGGATGCCCGCAGGCGCTTGGAAGACCGTGTTCGTGCGGACCTGGAAGGAATCGTCGGCGGACAGCGTGGGACTGATCGCCGCGGGCGTATCGTATTACGTGTTCCTCGCCATCGTGCCGTTGCTCGGTGCGACGGCCCTGTCCTATGGGCTTATCGCCGATCTGCAGACGGTCAATGCGCACATCGGCCAGATCGTCCAGGTCCTGCCAGGAGACGCGGGACAGTTGATTGCCGAGCAGCTGGTGAACGTGGTGCAGACGTCGTCGGGCAAGAAAGGCCTCGGCCTCCTGCTCGCGCTGGCCATCGCCCTGTTTGGCGCGCGCAACGCCGCCGGCAGCGCGATCAACGCGCTCAACATCGCGTATGAAGAGGAAGAGCGCCGCGGCTTCGTCAAGCTCAACCTGCTCGCACTCGCGATGACCGCCGCAGCAGTTGTCGGCGCAGCGGCGGCAATTGCGGGCATCGGCGCGATGAGCTTCCTGGACGGCGCACTGCCATCCAACAATCCGGTGATCGAGGCGCTGTCGGTGGTGTTCACCTATGGCCTGCTCGGGCTCGTCGGGGCGACCGGGGCGGCGCTGCTGTATCGCTATGGTCCGTCGCGCGACAAGCCACAGTGGCGCTGGCTCACGCCCGGTTCGGTGTTGTTCGGCGCGGTGTGGGTGCTGCTGACCTTCGGGTTCGGGTACTATGCCAGCCACTTCGGCAACTATGGCGCGACCTACGGGTCATTGAGCGCGGTGATCGTGCTGCTGACGTGGCTGTACCTGTCTGCCTATGCCCTGATCTTCGGCGCGGAGCTTAACAGCGAGCTGGAGCACCAGACCGCGCGCGACACCACCGACGGGCCGGAACGGCCGCTGGGTGAGCGGGGGGCGTGGGTCGCCGACCACGTGGCGTCCAAGGACGACGAGCCCGCGTCCCGGAAGTAACCTTGGCATACCTTGACGAGGCAAGCGGCGCGCCGATCGCCCGGCGCGCCGCTGTTTTCTACGCCACTTCACTTATCGCGCGGTGACCGTCAGATCGACCCGACGCGACCCCTGATCCGCCCCGGCCGTGTTGCCCTCGCCCGCACTGCGCGCGGTCAGCGCAGCGGCGGGCACGCCGTTTTCGACCAGCGCGGCCATCACCGCGTTGGCGCGGTCGGCGGCAAGCTGGGCATTGGCCGCGGCGTTGCCTTGCGCGTCGGCGAGCCCGACGATCTCGGCCTTCATCGTTGGCTGCCTGGCCAGCACCGCCGCGAACGAGGCGAGTTCGCGCTGATCTTCAGGCCGGATCGCCGCGCTGCCGGTGTCGAAAAACACGTTGTTGAAGCCAAACGTGCGCGGCGTCGCCTCGTTGCCGGCCAGATAGGCCTCGACATCGCGGGTCAGGATCGCACCGTCCTCGTCAACCGGGCCAGCGCCGGCGGTCGTGGTCCCGGCCGTGGTGGCCGCCGACTGGTCCAGCGTTGCCCGGGCATCGTCATCATCGCCGCAACCGCGCAGCGCCAGGATCAGACCCAGCAGGATCAGACCGCCGATGACCCACGGCAACCAGCCCATGCCCTTGCGGTCGTCGTCGCGATGCGCGTCAGGGTGATGGGCAGCGCCCCCGGTGGCCGCGCCTACGGCGGCAGCGCCTGCCGCGGGCACCCAGCCAGCGCGTGCCGCTGTCCCGGTGACGTTGAGATGGACGTGCTGATCCACCCGTTCCACCTGATCGAGCGACACGAAATGATGGTTGCCGTCCGCGGAATCGCTGCGTTGCAGCTTGATGCTGTCGCTCTCGATCCCGTCGACGGTGCCGATCAGAGCGCCGTCCGATCCGAGAACCTGCATACCGTGTGTGATGTCGTCCCTGGTCATAGCTTTGAAAGCCTTGCTGTTTCTCCCGCCTTCGAAACGATGCCCGCAGCCCGGCGTTCCGCGCGCGCAATCCCCCTGCTTGCCCCCGCGGGACCGCGGGCGATAGGATGGCGGCCATGCCCCAGTTCTATCACCCGCCGGTCAAGCGCTCGGTCGAGATCGCCGGCCATCGCACCTCGATCAGTCTGGAGCCGCTGTTCTGGGACATGCTGCGGCAGGCGGCGGCGCGAGAAGGCATGCCCGTGAACGGACTGGTCGGCCGGATCGACGAGGAACGGATCGCCTCCTCCACGCCCTGCGGATTGGCGGGCGCGATCAGGTTGTGGCTGGTGGCGCACGGCCGAACAGGGGGCGAGGGATAAGAAAACGGGCGGCACCCGCGAAGGGTCCGCCCGTCTCACGCCCCGTCAGAGGCGATCCAGTCCCGTTGCTCCTTTAATAGGTCGCCGGGGGATCGCTGGCGGGGAAACTTTCGTCGCTCGCCTGGTCGGTCTTGCTCCAGTCGCGGTCGTTGTCGTCGCGCATCGCATCCGGCCCGGCATCGCGCACGGCCTGATGTCCCTTGTCAGGCTGGCCGCCAGCAAACGCCGGCGCACCTTCGCGCGCCGCGAAGTTCTTTTCGTAATACTTGTAACCGACGTATCCGAGCGTACCGAGCGCGGCGAGTTTGAGCAGTGCCATGATTTGAGAACTCCTTTGTCTGCTCAACGCAGGGGAAGGCTGTCCGTATCCCGGCAAAGCGAACGTTATTCGTCGCCCACCCGTTCCACCTGCGCGCCAACCAGCGCGAGCTTCTCTTCCAGGCGCTCATAACCGCGATCGAGGTGGTAGAGCCGGCGCACTTCGGTGCGGCCTTCGGCGGCCAGTCCGGCGATCACCAGGCTCATCGATGCGCGCAGGTCCGTCGCCATCACCTCGGCTCCGGTCAGCTTGGGAACGCCGTGAACGATCGCGGTCCGTCCCGAGGTCTCGATGTTGGCACCCATGCGGTTGAGCTCTGGCACGTGCATGTAGCGGTTTTCGAAGATCGTCTCGTGCAGCACGCTGGTGCCGTTCGCCACGGTCAGCAGTGCCATCAACTGGGCCTGCATGTCGGTGGCGAGCCCGGGATAGGGCGCGGTCGACAGGTTCACCGCGTTGAGCGGGCCGTCCGCGGTGACGCGGATGCCCTTCTTCTCGGCCTCCACCTGCACCCCGATGTTACGCAGCGCGTGGATCGTCGCCGACATCTCGTGCGCGTTCGCCCCTTCGAGCAACACGTCGCCCCCGGTGATCGCAGCCGCGCAGGCATAGGATCCCGCCTCGATCCGGTCCGCCATCACCCGGTAGGTGGCACCGTGCAAGCGCTTGGCCCCGTGGATCGTAAGGTCCGAGGTGCCGATCCCTTCGATTTCCGCGCCCATCGCGATCAGCAGGTTGCACAGGTCGACGATCTCGGGTTCGCGCGCTGCGTTGAACAGGCGGCAGGTCCCATTGGCGAGCACCGCTGCCATCAGCGCGTTCTCCGTCGCGCCGACCGACACGACCGGAAAGTCATAGTCCCCGCCCGGCAATCCGCCATCGGGTGCGTGCGCCGCGACATACCCTTGGGCGATCTCGATCACCGCGCCGAATGCGGCCAGCGCCTTCAGGTGCAGGTCGATGGGGCGGTTGCCGATCGCGCAGCCGCCGGGCAGCGATACCTTGGCCTGGCCCATCCGCGCCAGCATCGGGCCGAGCACCAAGATCGAGGCGCGCATCTTGCGCACCAGATCGTAAGGCGCGACGGTGCCGGTGATGCGGGTCGCCTCAAGCGTCATCACCCGCCCGAAATCTTCCGGCCGGCTGCCCTGGATCGCGGTGGTGACGCCGAACTGGTTCATCAGGTGCTGGAACCCGTCGATGTCGGCCAGCCGCGGCAGGTTGCGCAGCGTCACCGGCTCGTCGGTCAGCAGCGCGCACGGGATGAGCGTCAACGCCGCGTTCTTGGCGCCCGAAATCGGGATGGAGCCGGACAGGCGCTTGCCGCCCTCGACGATGATTTTGTCCATTCACGCGCACTAGCGGGAATCGTCCGCGTCGCAAGCGCCGCCGGTTGCGCCGGCTTGGCGCGGTGCTAAGCCCCGAAGCCATGACGTCGCGCAAACCCATCAGAAAAGCCGTTTTTCCC